>JANNQN010000319.1:0-9188 GCA_031400775.1 Planctomycetia bacterium
CCCAATCCATAGGAGAGCCACGAACCCAGGGCCGGAAAGCCGTTGAGCCGGAAGCCGCCGTTCTCTTGAAACGTGGCGGGGGTGTGATTCGAGGTTTCCGCCACCATCGAGTTGATGACCGTCAATTCGTCGGCGACTTCGGCCAGGGCGGGAAACAACTCGGAGACCCACAACCCGCTCTGACCGCGGCGCTTGAACTCCCAGTCGTTCTTGCGCAACAGCCCGACCTGCCCAAAGAATACGTCGGGTTTTTCCGAGGCCGGCATCGGCTTGCCGTGCAGACGAGTCAGCTCGGGCTTGTAATCGAACGAATCGAGATGCGAGAGCGCGCCGCACAGGCAGATGTGGATCGCGCGGCGGGCCTTGGCCGGATGATGCGGCGGCGGATCGGCGGCCTCGCCCCGCGTTGGTTCGCCGGCTGCCCGCTGGTCCTGGAACATCAGACTGGCCAGCGCTGCTCCTCCCAGCCCCGATTTGGCCCAGGAGAAAAAGCCACGCCGATCGATAACCGAGTCGGCCGACGGGATTATGTCGGCAAGACTGTTAGTCGACATAGAGAAACTCGTTGCTGTTGTAAATCGCCCTTGCGAGCACGCTTAGCCCGTGCCGCTCGACGACCTGTTGTGCTTCGCGAACTTCGTCGGCGGTTGGCGATCGCCCATAAGCCAATTGATACGCGCGGGCCACCTGCGTCGCGCTGTCCGCGCCCGCTTCGCGCTGGATCCGCTCAGCCAGTCGCTCGGCCATCCGCAACACGAAGGAATTGTTCAGTAGCGCTAGCGCCTGGAGCGGCGTGGTAGTGACGGCTCGTTTGGGCGACGTGGTGGACGGATCCGGGCAATCGAACACGTCCAGCAGGTTGCTGCGGCCGCCGCGCGTCCAAACGCGATAGATGCTGCGACGCTGAAAGTCGATGCCCTCCGGATCGCTGGGCACGTAGCTGTAGGTGCCGGAGCGCAACACTTCCTGACAATCGTGAAAGCCTGGACCGCCCCGCGCGGGATTCAATTCGCCGGCGACGGTCAGCACGGCGTCGCGCACGCTTTCGGCATCCAATCGCAGCGGCGTCTTGCGCCACAGCCAGCGGTTGTCGGCGTCGCGAGCCGCGGCCGTGGGATTGGATCGCGAAGCCTGGCGATACGTCGCCGAGAGCACGATCGTGCGGTGCAGTTGCTTCAGGCTAAAGCGCTCGTCCACCAGGTGCGTCGCCAACCAGGCCAGCAGATCGGGATGGGTCGGCCGGCCGCCGCTGAATCCAAAATCGCTGGGCGTGTCGACCAGTCCGATGCCGAAATGGTAATGCCACAGGCGGTTGACAATCACGCGCGCAAAGAGCGGATTTTGCGGGCTAGTGATCCAGCGCGCAAGCGCCGCGCGGCGCTCGCCCTCGGGCGCGTCGGGGGGCAATTGAAAGTCGGCGCTCAGACCCACCGCGGCCGACAATCCGCCGGGCGCCACGACGTCGCCGGGCTGCCGACTGTCGCCTCGCACCAGCAGCCGAGCCGGCGCGGGCTGCCGCGGCGCGACGGCATAGCACAGTTTCTTGGCCGGGTGCGCCACCTGGGCATGCAGATGCGCCAACGACTGCTTGAGCCGCTCGCGCTCGGCCCGCTCGTTGGTGCCCAGATGGGCAACCAGCGTGGCCTCGTTCACGAATTCCGAGGGCACTTCGGCCGAAGCGGCAATCTCCTCGGGCGACAGGGCCCGATCGTAAAGCTGAGCCCGATCGATCGTGCCGGCCAACATCCGATTTCCGCCGGCCGGCGCATGGCGCATGCCAAACGTGACCTGGGCCTTGCCCGCGGCGAACGAAAACGGCGCGGGTCCGCGATAAGGTTTTCCATACGGCACTCCACCGCGATAGGCGCTGATGGTGCCGTCGGCGTCGTATACGATGGCCACATGCACAGGGCCTTTGTCGGCCGCAGTCTCGGCCGGGCCGTCGAAGTCCTGGGTGCGCGAGAAATTGTCGCTACCGGCCACCCACCGCCCCGGCTGTCGCTCGGCGAACACGATTGCATCGAACGAGCTGCCGTCCAAGGTTTGAATGCCCATGACGCCGCCACCGGCTTGTCCCAGGTTGTCGAGCGTGACCCAGGCCTCGAGCGTCTTGGCTTGCAGGTTTGTAGCCAGCGGTTCCGTGGCGACGAAAGTCTTGCGTCCGTCGAGCCGCAATTGGCCGTCGCGAACCGCAGCCCTGCCCGAAGCCGCGCCGTGTAAAGCACCGAGACTGTCGCGCAGGTCCTCGTCGAACGTCCAACGCGCCATCGGTGTCGGCGGGGCGGGTCGTGGCCCCGACTGTGCGTTGCGCTCGGCCAGAATTTGCAATCGCGGCGGATCCTCGATGCGCCGGATGCTGGCGGTCAGCTCGACGATTTGGGCCTGCATCTCGGCCGTGCGCTTGGCAATTTCCGCTCGCTCCTCGGCCGAGGTCACGTCGCGCTCGCCCTGCCGCACGCCGTCGAGCGCCGAAGTGAGTTGGTAATACTCGGTCTGGCGGATCGGGTCGAATTTATGATCGTGGCAGCGTGCACAGTGAACCGTGAGCGCCAAAAAAGTCTGGCAAGAGGTGCTGACCAGGTCTTCCAGCTCATCCTGTCGCACGACGGCCTTCATCGCCTGGCTCTGTTGGTTCTGGCCCACGGTATCGAACGCGGCGGCGGCCAAGAAACCGGTCGCCTTGATCGCGTCATCGTCGCCTGGGCGCAGCACGTCGCCGGCTAGTTGCAGCCGCGCGAACTCGTCGAAGGGCAGATCGCGATTCAACGCGTTAATCACCCAGTCGCGATAGGGCCAGGCATTGCGGCGCGGCTCGTCATACTCGAAGCCATTGCTCTCGCCGAACCGCGCCAGGTCGAGCCAATGCCGTGCCCAGCGCTCTCCATAGTCGGGCGAAGCCAAGAGCCGATCGACCGCGGCCTCATACGCGCGTGGGTCGGGATCGGCGACAAATGCCGCGATCTCTTCGGGCGATGGCGGAAGTCCGGTCAGGTCGAATGCCAGCCGGCGGATCAACGTGCGCCGATCGGCCTCGTCCGAGGGCGCGAGGCCTTCGGCTTCCAGCCGCGCGAGCACGAAGCGGTCGATCGGATTGCGAGCCCATCCCGCGCGGCGCACCGTGGGCAAGTCGGGGCGACGCACCGGCACCAGCGACCACCAGTCGTAACCGGCGCGGACGTCGCTGGTGTGACGAAAACGATCGACGGGGCTTTGTCCCCATGTGGCGCCCTGCGCGATCCAGTCGCGCAGCAATTGTTTTTCGGCGGCGTCGAGCGGTTTCTTGGGCGGCATCTCATCGTCGGCCACGCGCTGCCACAAATTGCTCTCCGCGGGCGTGCCGGGGACGATTGCCGGGCCGCTGTCGCCGCCGGCCAGTGCTGTTTCGCCGCGCGTCAGGTCGAGCTCGCCCTTGCGGTCCGAGGCGTTGTGACACTCGAGACAGCGCCGCGCCAGCAGCGGAGCGATCTGCTCGTCGAACGACTTGGCCGCGGCGAGTTGCTCGGCCGCCGGCGGCTCTTCGGCGCGGCATGGCAAGGCCGCCCAGGCGGAAAACGCGGCGACCAGGAGTGTCGATAGCCCAGGTCTGATCATACGGATCGGAACGAAAAGCCGGGGGAGCACTGCCGACATCGGGTCGTTGCCGACCCGGCTAGAGCGGTAGCCATTGCAGAGAGTCCATCATACAAGAAGTCGGGCCAGGTTGCCCGCGTCCGTTGAGTGGGAAGCAGCGCACTTCGGCTGCCCGAGGCCAGCTTGCGCCGGGCCTTGACGCCGGAAACGTAAGGTAGGCTTCCAGTAAGGGTTTAGCCACGTTTTGGCGGCCCCCTCAAAAGAGAAATATCAGGAGTCTCGAGTCCACGCTCGGGAAGGCAAATCCTATGTCAACCACAACGCTGCAAGAGAACCGCGACAGCCTGCTGGCCAGCTTGCTTTCGGAAGAGGCCTTCCGGCCGTCGGAACCTCGCTCTTTGGAAGATACGGGCCTGCCGGCCTCGCTGGTCGAAGCACTGGTCTGCAAATACCTCAACATCTCGGGGGTTAGCAGCGGCCGGACGATCGCCAATCACCTTTGCCTGCCCTTCGGCATCTTGGAACCCGTATTCCAGGGATTGCGCACCCGGCAAGTGATCGTACACACCGGTTCGTCCGCGCTCAGCGACTACAGCTACGCCCTGACCGAGCAAGGCCGGACTCGGGCACAGATCTACATGGAAGCCTGCGCTTACGTGGGACCGGCGCCGGTACCGCTGGCCGATTATGTTCTTTCGGCGCAAGCCCAGACGATTCGGGCCGAAGCCCCCAAGCGAGCCCAATTGACCGAGGCGTTTTCCGACATTTCGGTGAACTCCGAGCTGTTCGAGAGCCTGGGACCGGCCGTCAATTCGGGCGCCGGATTGTTCCTCTACGGCGCGCCGGGCAACGGCAAATCGACCCTGGCCCGGCGAATAACGATGTGCTTCGGCCAGCACATTTGGATTCCGCAAACGCTGATCGAAGACGGTCAGTTGATCAAGCTCTACGACTCGGCCTACCACGAGCTCATCGAGGATCAGGAAGAAAGTCTGCTGCGGGCCGCGACCTTCGATCGTCGCTGGGTGAAGATCCGCCGTCCGACCGTGGTTGTCGGCGGCGAGCTGACGATGGATAACCTGGAAATCCGTCACGATCCGCGGTGCAACGTCAGCGAGGCCCCGCTGCAGCTCAAGAGCAATTGCGGATGCCTGCTGATCGACGACTTCGGGCGGCAGCGGATTGAGCCGGCCGATCTGCTCAATCGCTGGATTGTCCCGCTGGAGAACCGGCACGACTATCTCACGCTGTCGACCGGCAAGAAGTTCCAGGTCCCCTTCGAGCAGTTGATCATCTTCTCGACGAACCTCGAGCCGAGCGACCTGGTCGACGAGGCTTTTCTCCGCAGAATTCCCTACAAAATCGAGATCGACGATCCCGACGAGGGCGAGTTCCACCACCTGTTCGAGTTGTACTCGAAGACGTTCGGATGCGAGTACCGCTCGGACGTGGTCGAGTATCTGGAGGCCACGCACTACCGCAACTGCAACCGCCCGCGGCGGCGCTGCCATCCGCGCGACCTGTTGAACCAGATTCGCAATTACTGTGCGTACAACGACCTGCCGATGGAAATGCTGCCCGAGTACTTCGATCGCGTGATCGACAGTTACTTCACGGCGATCGTGGCGAAGGATTAGGCCGTGTGACTGCTAAGCCGCAAAGCGGCTCCCTGATACCGCGGATTTCGCCCGGACCAATCAAGCCAAACGATCGGCGGCCAAAGGGCTCACGTCGGGCACGAGCAGGTAGTCGCTCGAATCGCGATAGCTCGCGTCGCCGGCCAGCGTGGCCGTGGTCAACGGCTGAGGCAACGCCAGCAGGCCATTACAGGTCACGAAGCCCACGGGCCGCGACTTGTGGACCACGATCGTCAACGAACGCGAGTCGCGGGTGAAGAATTCCATGAGCGAGGCGAAGCTCTCCTGCTCGTCGAACGTGGCCACGTCGGTGGTCATGACTTCGCGAATGCGATGGCTTTCGTAGTGGGCCTCGGGCAGCACGGCCAGAGCGTGTTGCTCGCACAGCCCGACCAATTTTCCGTCGCCGTCGATGACCGGAATGCCTTCGAGCCGCGTGCGGTGCAGCAATTCGATCGCGTGGCCGGCCGGTTCATCGGCTCGCAGGAACACGGCGCAAGGCGTCATCACGTCGCGGGCCGTAGCCCGCTCGAACAACCGGTTCGGCGCCAGGTCGTCGGCGTCGGGGCCAAACTCTCCCCAGCGAGCGACGCAATCGCGACCCGAGGATTTCGCGGTCCGCAAGGCCTGGGTGGCGCGGTCGACAATGTCCGGCGCCAAGGCCACATCGCCGGAGGCAATGCCAAAGCTGGCCGTGATCTGCCACACCGTCTCGCCCAGCTTGAACTTGGCCGCGGCCAGCTCGGCCCGTGCCAGCTCGGCCCATTCGGCGGCCGCCAAGTCGCTTGCTCCGGAAAGAAGGACTCCAAAGCGATCGCCTCCCAGATAGCCCACAAAGGCGTCGCCCGTAGCCAGCCGCGTAAGTTGTTGAGCCACGGCCCGCAACAGAGTCTCTCCGGCAGCCACGCCTTGCGAGCGGTTGATGCGGCCAAAAAAATCGATGTCGATTACGACGCAGGCGAGCCGCGGGGCAGTGCCGCTGGTGGGTGCGGCAAGTGTGTTCAATCGCCGCGCAAAACTGTGCCGGCCCGGCAGCCCTGTCACCGCGTCGAGAGGCTCTTGCTCGCGGGCCCGGCGGTCGTATTCCAGCACTCGGGCGGCCGCGCGCAAACGGGCCAGCAATTCTCCGCAGCCGACCGGCTCGGGCAGGACGTCGTCGATACCGGCTTCGAGTGCCTCGTGCAATTGCGTCTCGTCGGGATCCTTGATCATTAGGATCTTGAACATTCCGGCGGCGCTTGGGCGCTGCGACAATATGTGGCACAACTCCCATTCGTCGGCCGCGGCCACATCGCAGCCCAATAGCGCCACGTCGGGGCACTGGGCATCGACCGCCACCAGCGCCGAGTGTGCGTCGGCTGCCTGTAGAACGTGATATTGCACGATGCCCAGGAACTGTGACAGCCGGCGCTGCACGGCCCGATTTTTCGTTACGACCAGAACCTTCAACGGTTGCGGGCGTTTGGCCAGGTCCATGATGAGTGCCTTTTCGCGAGAGAACGGCTGCGCCGTCAGGCGCGGATTCCGAGCAGGATCGGGTGCCATTTTCAACTTAGCTTACGATCGCGCGGTATGCCGGTTTTGAGCTATGCTTTCAGTGCATTTCGCTCGTTTGCGTCGCCGCGCGGCGGCCCAGATAACGCGAAATCTGCTTAACTGATTTACTCCCAGGTTGATGGGTTCACGTGACATATGCGCACACAAGTAATGCAAGAGACGGTGGTCGGGGCGCCTTGGTTGGAGCGTGGATCGCCCGAGGGCCAGGTCGAGAAAACCGTGTTGTCGACGTTGCCGTTCAAGATCGGCCGCAACGATACCGCCGATTTGCACATCGACTCGAGCCAGGTCTCGCGCGAGCACGCCATCATCACCCGGCATGGGAAGAAGTTCCAGGTGAAAGACCTGGGCAGCACGAACGGCACGTTCCTCAACGGCGAGCAGATCGAGGAGGCGACGCTCAACGACGGCGATCTTCTGGCCATTGCCGAAGTCGAATACACTTTTGTCAGCGGCGCGCCGGACGAAGTCCGCCAGTCGGCCACGCAAGTCATGCAACCCTCGGCGGCATCGCCGGCCGCGCATCGCGACGGAGTTTGGGACACCATCCTCGCGCTTCGCAAGACACACGAGGTCGTCACGCAGCACGCGGTGCGGGTGTTTTTTCAGCCGATCGTCGACCTGGCCACGGGCGAGGCGTTCGCCTACGAAGCCCTGGGCGCCAGCGGCGCCAAGGGCAGCGCGCAGCCGCGCTGCGAGACACTCGCACCGGCGGTCGATTGCCGGGCGACCGACCGCATGCGGCAACTGTTTCGCCGCCTGGCCGCCGAAGAGAGCCAGAGCCTGCCGCCAGGCGCACGACTGTTCGTGGCGATCACGGCCGCCGAGAGCACTCAATCTTGGCTCGTCGATCACCTCTGCCGGCTGCGCGACATGCTGGGCGGAAACCGCAAGCTGGTCGTGGAAATTCCCGATAGCGCCGTGCGCATCACCGAGGATTTTCAGGCCCTGAGGGCCGTGCTGCGCGACGCCCAGATCGAATTGGCTTACGACGGCTTTGCCTCGGGCAAGGCCCACATCACCGAGCGCGAAGACGTCCTTGGCGATTTCCTCAAGCTGGCCCCTTCGACATTGCGCAGCGTACACCGCGGCGAGGACCGCCAGCGGCAGGTGCAGTTGATCATGCGGGCCTGCCGCGACATCGGCTGTGCGGTGATCGTCACCGGCATCGACAGCGAAGCCGACCTGCGGGTTTGCCGCGACCTGGGCTGCGGCCTGGCCCAGGGCGAAGTGATCGGTCGCGCTCAGCCGCTTAGCGACATCGTCCATGCGTCTCGTTCGCCAGTTCGCGCGGAATCTCTAACGAAATAAGCAATGTCCTCCATGCTCCCAGCACCCAAGATCAGCGAGCCGATTCCCGGATACGTTGTCAAAGAACGTATCGGAGTGGGCGGCTACGGCGAAGTCTGGAGCGCGCAGGCGCCGGGCGGCTTGATGAAAGCCATCAAGTTCGTCTACGGCTACTTCGACGACAATCGGGCCGCGCGCGAGCTGAAGGCATTGAACCGGATCAAGCAGTGCCGCCACCCGTTTCTGCTTTCGCTGGAGCGATTCGAGATCGTCGAAGGCCAGTTGATCATCGTCACCGAGCTGGCCGACATGAGCTTGAAGGATCGCTTCGAGCAGACGCAGCGCGACGGCCGGACTGGTATTCCACGCGAAGAGCTGCTGGGATACATGCGCGACGCGGCCGACGCACTGGACTACATGCGCGAGAACTTCACGCTGCAGCACCTCGATGTCAAGCCGGAAAACCTGCTGTTGGTCGGCGGTCGCGTGAAAGTCGCCGACTTCGGTCTGGTCAAGGAGCTGCACGACGTCACGGCCTCGATGATGGGGGGCTTGACGCCGATTTATGCGTCGCCCGAAGTGTTTGACGACCGTCCGAGCGAGCACAGCGACCAGTACAGTTTGGCGATCGTGTATCAAGAGATGATCTGCGGCGTGCTGCCCTTTCCGGGGCGGACTCCGGCGCAGTTGGCCTCGCAGCACCTGCATGCCCGCCCGCGATTGGCCCCGCTGCCGGCCGCCGATCAGCCGGTCATCGCGAGGGCCTTGTCGAAGGATCCGCGCCAGCGGTTCGAAAGCTGCCGGGGGCTGATCGATTGCCTGTTGGCGGCGGGAACGCCCAATCCCGCGCCGACCGCCGCCAGCCGACCGGCTCCCACCGCGAAATCGACCAGCGACACCTCGTCGATCCGCTCGCGCGAAGCCAAGACCGATACGAATCACCACGGCGAAACCAAGGCCGGCGCCGCGGCGCTGCAATCCGCGCCGGACGGCAAGACGCTCATCCTGGGCCAGGAGCCGGTCGAGAGAAAGTCGGAGCTCAAGAGTGACACGAAGCCTGTCGTTCCGGTGCCTTCGCAACTCACCCCGGTTGAACCGGTGGTCGACTTGCCGCCGATCGACCCGGTGGCGCCC
>JANNQN010000320.1:0-2504 GCA_031400775.1 Planctomycetia bacterium
CGAAGGCAAAGAGGTCGTCTGCTGGCCCACTGTCTGCCTAACCGGTGCGGGTCAGAGCGGGTGGTCACCTCACCGGCGATGAATCGTCCCGCTCCTCCCATTCCTAATTTCAGCCTGACAGAAAAACTCCGTTACCCGCCCGCGCGTTAACATGGTCTTGTGAGGAGCGATCTCGAGTGGCCATAGGCAACAGGTCGCGGCCCGGTTTGGAAAGCGCCATGTCATCCTCGTTACGCCTCGGTCGCCGCTTGCAGCCGCGTTAGCTCGCGCTCGGCAAACAGGACCTCTAGCCCAATCCGCCAGTTCACTCCGTCGTCGCAGTAGAGCAGAAGATCCGTGGGTCCATGACTCCCTGCGATGTTTTCCGACGCCGGGGGTCAGGAGAACCGTAAAGAATCAACCTCTGCAAGACGAGGATTCGCCGCGGAGGGGGGATCCGGCGGTTACTTGGCCGCGTCGGCTTCGAGCCGGGCCAGATCGCGCTTGGCACAGTGAATAGTCAGCGGGAGCGCCCAGCGGCCGAGTCCCTCGCTGTACTGCGGTGTCGTCGCATCCAGCTTCTCAATCAGTCGTCGCAGCGACACGATCTGCTTTGCCAGCGCATCCTGGTCGGCTACTTTTTGGTAGGCCATGGCCAGAATCGCCTCGCCTGTGAGCTGGCTGACGCGAAGCTGGTCGAGCTGCTTGGGGGCGGCCATCGCGGCCCAGGAGTGCATCGGCAGGGATTTCTTGAGGGTGGCGATGGCCTCGTGCGGTTGACCGGCGCGGAACTGCACCGCTCCGACGAGCGTTTGCAGGACTGGATTCTTCGGATTGGTCGCCGCGGCGCGTTGGATGATCGCGAGCACAGCGGGCATGTCGGCACCGGCCTCCGCGCCGGCCATGCACGCCATCGCAATGCCAACGGCTTCGGCGATACCAGTGAGGTGGCCATGCCGGCGCAACAGCTCGGCGCACGATGCGCGGTAAGCACCCTCATCGCCGGCCCCCCACTGCAGCAAGGCGGCCTGGTACAGCGGCTTCCAGTCGTGGTCGCTGGCTGCGGAAGCCCTGGCAAAGGCGTCGGCCGCTTGCTTCCACTTGCCCAGCACTGCGAGCGCATCGCCCAGGCCGGCGAAAACGTCCACAGTTGTGTAGCCGAGGTCGGCCGTAGCGGCATAGGTCGCGGCCGCGGCCGCCCAGCTTTGAGCCGCGGCTTCCTTTTGACCCGCCAAGGTCAGCAGCACGCCAAGGTTGTAATAGACCATGCCGGCGCTGCTGCGATACTCACCAGCACCGGGGTACTGACGCATGAGCTCCTCGTAGAGCTCCAGCGAGCGGCGGTACGACGCCTCACCATCGGTCGGCCGGCCCCTCAATCGCTGCGTGAAGCCAAGGTTGTAATGCGCGTGGGCGACACTCGCGCGATAGTCGGTGACGCTGGGATTTTCAGTCGCGAGCTTTTCATAGAGTTCGAGTGCGCGACGGAACAACGCTTCGGCGTCGTCCATGTGGCCTAACTCGATCTGAGTCACGTTCAAGTTGTTATAGGTGCGGGCCAGCTCCAAGAGATAGCTGCTGACCCCTGGATTCTCGCGTGCCAGCTTCTCGCGGATTTCCAGGGCGCGCTGGAAGGGCGGCTCGGACTCGGCCAGTCGCCCCGCCCTGCGCTGGAGCATGCCGACTTGATTCAACGCCCGGGCCAGGACCGACTGATACCGCACAACCGCGGGACTGGTGGTCGCAAGCGAGTCAGCGATATCGAGCGCTCGATTCAGCGAGTCGCGCGCAGCGTCCAGCCGCAGCATCGTGCTTTGCGCGAGTCCGAGATCGCAATAATAGTTGGCAACGCTCGCCTGGTTCTCCTGATTGCCAGGGTCCGTGTCGGCCAGCTTCTGGCGAATCTCCAGCGCGCTGCGGTGAGACGCTTCCGCGTCGGCTGGCCAGCCCAAGGAAAGTTGCAGGGAGCCTAGCGCGTGATGCGCTTGCGCCAACTGCGATTGATACTCCCTGTTGGTCGGATGATCGCCGGCGAGTCGCTGGCTGGCCTCGACGGATTTGTGAATCGCCGCCAGGGCCTGTTCTTTCGACCCGATCGCCTCGGTGATCGTTCCCACGCGCCGATAGGTGGCCGCCAGTTCGGCCTGAACCGTGGGATCATCGCGATGTTGATCGATGAATTGCTGATAGAACGCCAGAGCCGATTCCAGCAGTTCCTTGCGCAATGGCTGCAGTCCCGGCACATCGAGCAATTTGGTTTGGCTGACCGACGTGAAGTAGCCATCAACGGTTTTGCGAGCGTTCTGGAAATTCTCTTCGGCGGCGGCCCGCTGTCTTTCGGCCTCGCTTCGCTCGGTTTCAGCAACGGCCCGCTGTCTTTCGGCCTCGCTTCGCTCGGTTTCGGCAACGCGCTCGGCCCGCATGGCGCGGATCGCCTGCGTCGTGCTGACAACGGTGCCGGCGACCAGTGCCGCCGAAACGAGCAATGCCGTCGTGAGCGCCACGCGATTGCGACGCGCGAACTT
>JANNQN010000321.1:0-4880 GCA_031400775.1 Planctomycetia bacterium
TGTGCGCCAGCCAATTGAAGATGCTCGACTTGCCAACGTTCGGCCGGCCCACGATGACGACTTGGGGAATGCCCATGACTCTAGTTTTCGGCGAGGGAACTCATTTCGGCGCTGCGATCAAGTCCGCGCAGCGAGAGCAAAACACGCCATATCATAGGTTGCAGCGAGCACAGCGGCAAACCCGCCAGCGGTGCCTTCCACCCATCGAAATCGCCGCATTCGTGCGCCCTTCCCGAATACTAGTCGGATGGCGATACTGGCTTTCGACCGAATCCTGCAAGCGAATCCCGAAAGATTGCTTGCAATCCTGATGCCGGCGGAGTTTCTGATGGCCCGAGAACGCCCACCTCGATATTCGCGAACCACGCTGGCGACGTTGCAAATATTGGAAAGTCTGGAACTCTCGGGCGTCAAAGCGTTGGGGAAGCCCCGTGCGGGCAAGCCTGCGGCACTGTCGGCAACCAAACAGCCAACGATCGCCGACACGACCGCGGCGATCCAGACAACCCCGCCGTGCGACGCATCGAAGGGTCCAGCGGCGGCGCAATCGCCCACGCACGATTCGCCCGAAATCCTGCGACAGGAACTCGATATCGTGCGGCAGGAAGTGGCCGCTTGCACGCTGTGCGAAGAACTGGCCGGCACGCGCACGCAAACCGTTTTTGGCGTCGGCAATCCGCAGGCCCGCTTGTGTTTCCTGGGCGAAGCCCCGGGCGCCGACGAAGACCGCCAGGGCGAGCCTTTCGTGGGACGCGCCGGGCAATTGCTGACCAAGATCATCGAAGCCTGCACGCTCACGCGGCAGGATGTCTATATCTTGAACGTGCTCAAGTGCCGTCCGCCGGGCAACCGCAACCCGCTGCCGCACGAGGTTTCCAACTGCCGCGGATTTTTGGACCGGCAACTGAGCCTGATCCGGCCGGAGTACATCTGCTGCCTGGGCACCATCGCGGCACACACGCTGCTGGAGACCGACGTTCCGATCAGCCGCATGCGTGGCAAGTTTTTCGATTACCGCGGCATTCCCGTGATGTGTACCTACCATCCGGCCTACTTGCTGCGCAATCCGGCGGCCAAGAAGGATGTGTGGGAAGACATGAAGGTGCTGATGCGCAAGCTGGGCATCGAGCTGGACAAGCCCGCGACGTACGGTTGAGTGATACAATCGATTCGTAATTGGTCAATGATCGCAACCTCGAACGGAGGATTCTGACCATGGCACGCGTACCATCATTTTCTCGCGGCCGCCTGGCATGCGCCGCATGTGTCGCGTTGTTGATCGCCGTGCCCGGCACGGTACCGTGGCGGCTGGTGGCGCAGGAAGTGCGCCAAAAAGCGGTTGAGCGCGGGGACGACGATACCCCGGAGATAGTCGCTCTAGACCGGCAAGACGCGATGAACCAGATGAAGCAATTGGGCCTGGGAATGCACTCCTATCACAACGAACACAAATCGTTCCCGCCGCCGGCTCTGCTCGACGGCAATGGCAAAGCGTTGTTGAGTTGGCGGGTTGTGCTGTTGCCGTACTTAGAGGAGGACTACCGAGAACTCTATAGTGAATTTCATCTCGACGAGCCCTGGGACAGCGAGCACAACAAACCCCTGATCGCCAAGATGCCAGCGATCTATCGTTGCCCGAGATCTAAAAAGGCCGATACCGGCATGACCGTCTATCAGGTGCCCCGCGGTCCGTCGACTGCCTTTGCTGGTCCGGATGGAATTGGCCTTCGCAAGATTACCGACGGTCCGGCGCCCACCATCGGCGTCGTTGAAGTGGACGAAAGCCACGCCGTACCGTGGACGAAGCCGGAGGACTGGACATTCGATCTAACCGGAGACCCGGCCAAGGGTCTAGGCGGTCATTTCCCACAGGTCTTCGTGTGCATGATGTGCGACGGCAGCGCCCACGCGATTCGCACCACGTCCAAGAAAGATACCCTGCAGGCGCTATTCACCCGTGCTGGCCGAGAGGCCGTAATACTGGAGGACGATTAAAGGCAAGCAACCGCTACTTGGTCTCAGCCGGGCCCTCGACCAACGGCACGAGGCGAGCCAAGAGCTCGCGAACCTGCCGCAGCTTGATCGGCATCGAGACGACCACGCGATGGTCGTTCAGCTTGGCCTTCGACTTCCAATCGGCGTGGTTCTCGCCCAACAGCAGCACGGCCGGAATGTTGCGGGTGTGCTGGCCGTCGGCAAACCGATTGAAAGCATCGAACGATTTTTCGCCCAATTCACCCGTGCTGAAAATCACGCAATCGGCCGCGCGCGATCCGTCAGCGAAGCGGGCCAGGGCCCGATCGGGATCGGCCATCACCAACACGCGGTAGCCGTTGTGCTTCAATCGCGCGCGAATGATATCCTGCAAGGCCACGTTCGACTCGACGAACAGCAGCGTGCGCCGCGGCGCCGTCGCAGTGCCGCTGGACGCCGCGATGCCGCTTTTCGAGGCCGCCTCGTCCTCTTCCGCCGGCGCGGTTTGCGGCTCATTCAGCCGCTGCATCAAGACTTGCAAATCGGCCAGCATTTCGCCAGGCGACTGGTAGCGCTCGATGACGTTCAGCTCCATCGCGCGATTGACCACGGCCGTGATCGTCCGCGGGATGCTGGGATCGGCCGTGGTGATCGGGTTGACATCTTCGAAGCGGCTCTTGCTCAGCCGTTGAATGCGATCCTTGGTTTCATAGATCGGCGGCTTGCCAGTCAGGATGTGATAAAAGATGCAGCCCAGGAAGTAGAGATCGCTGCGCTGATCGTCCTTGCGAACACCCGTCGCGCGTTCCAGTCCGGCATAGTCGATCGTGCGTGGGTTCGGTGAATTCTCGACGTCGTCCGAGCCCCGGCCGTCGGCCGCGGCCAGGCCGAAGTCCACGAGCATCGCCTGCCCTCGACTCGAGACCAGCACGTTGGACATTTTCAAATCGCGATGGCAAATGCCGCGCTCGAAGGCGTAGCTCAAGCCGGCGGCGACATCGGCCACCAGGCGAGTCGCTTCGGCCGGCTCGAATTTCTTGCGGGTCTTGATGAACTCGCGAAGATTGCGGCCCTCGATGAACTTCATGACGATGTAGTGCGCCTCGCCCTGGGTCGCGACTTCCATGATCGGCACGATGTTCGGATGCCGCAGGCTGGCGCCCATCTCGCCTTCGCGGTGGAACCGATCGACCTGGTCTGGCTCCTTGGCAAAGCGGGTTCGCAACACCTTGATGGCCACGATCTCGCCGGTCGTCTTGTGTGACGCGCGGTAGACGCGGGCGAAGGTGCCCGTGCCGATCAGATACAGCACCTTGTAGTTGCCGTAGAAGAATCCGTTTCGATCGCCGCGCAGCAGGCGCTCAGCCTGGTAGTTGGTCAACAACTCGCGCCGCAGCAGCACTTGCTGGAACTCTTCGCCAGAGAGCTGGCGGGTTCCGATTTGGCCCCATACGTCCTGGAGCTGACGCTCGTCGAGCAAATTGAGGTCGAAGGCGCGCTGAGCGAATTGTTCAGCAGACAGTTCGACCATAAGTAACCAAGCTCCGACGCGATCCGGTCCACTGCCCCGCTTTCCCCAAGACACCTCCGTTTCGGGGAAAGTTCAAGTGATTCGTCCTTACCTTCCCATAGTATTCCACGGGGTGGAATGCCGCAACGCTCGGACGGCGTTAGATGAGAGCGGCCAAGGGGTTTGGGCCGCGGCCCGCACGGGCCCAAGGGCGTTTTTTAGCCGCCAGCAACGAGGTTTCAAGCCTCCTCGATTTTGCGACGCAATTCGTCGCGCTCCCGTCGCGTGGCCTCCAGATCGAACATCAGATACTTCATATCCAGCCGCAATTGGCTGAGCGCATCCTGCACCAGGCCCAGAATCCGCCGGCGCCGCTTGGTGCTCTCCAGCACGCGAGAATACAAAGGCTCGGTCCGACGGCGATCCGTCTCGCTCAACTCACCCAGGGCAGCGCCCAACTCGAGGATGTCGGCGGGCAGATCTTCGGGCTCAGGCTTCACCTTGCGCGACGCTTGACTCATGGATGTGCTCTCTTGAAGAAGTTGGGTGGGCGATCCAGCTAGAAAGCAGACTTCGTGCCAGACGCTGGCGATGTGTGCGATCCAGACGCCTAAGACCTTTGAGTATAACGCTTTGAGCACAAACGCAAGCATTTGCCACGAAATCGCCGTGAGGAAAAAACGCAACACCTGATCTGGATACGCCTCGCAAAGGCTGATACAAGCCCGACTTACAAAAAACCCGCCGGTCAGCGACCGCATGTTGCGTTTTGGCGGCAGCACCCGCGCGTGGGGCGCGCCAAACTGCCGTTCCCCAATTGTCCCCTTTTTTGACCGACCCAGGCCATGCCGGCTCGATTCGGGATCATCTTGATTTGCGCTCTGGCGGCGTTGCCCGCCCGCGCCGAAAGCGTGCTGCGCGATGATTTCGAAGGGCCCGAACCTTGCTTGCGCGAGGCCGGCGGCGACGCCCGCTACAAAGTCGATCTGCATCGCCGCGTCGCCCAGGGCGCCCGTTCTGGCCGCGTCTGCGAGCAACTGAGAATCACCGGCAACAACGGCACCTATGTCTATTTCAGCCGGCCGATCACTTCGGCCCGCATCATCAACGAGTTGTCGCCGGCCGTGTGGCTGAAGTCGGACCGCGCCGGTCTGCAAATTCTAGTGCGTGCCGTGCTCCCGCGCACAACCGACCCTCGGACTGGCAAGCCACTGACAACCCTGTTGCGGGGATCCGACTATCGCCAGGTCGGCGCCTGGCAACAATTGCGCGTCGAGGGCCTGCCCCGACTGTTGGAGCGGCAGGTGCGCGTGCTCCGCACCCAGTTTGGAGCGCAGGTCGACGCCCGCGAGGCGTACATCGATCTGCTACTGATCAACGCATACGGCGGGCCGGG
>JANNQN010000322.1:0-11836 GCA_031400775.1 Planctomycetia bacterium
CGCTTCGCGAGCGCTGCTGGCTCGCCGTTCGGCTGAGAGCAACACAGTCGGCAATACCAACAGGGCGGCTGCCATGAGACCGTGTACATAAACTCGAGGGGTTGAGGTCATCGTCGAGGTCCTCTGTCTGAATTCTGTCCCGGGTCGCGCTCTTGGCGGTAGCAACGTCAAAAATCGCCCTTGGCGAGCGACGCAACATTGCTCACTTCAGGATAATTGACCAGCCCGGAAAAACCAACTGAATTACCGGCGGCTGGTGCGAAAACTGGCGGCAACTCTGGCGATCTTGCTGCCCGGAAATGACGAAAAGCCCGTCGACCCCAGGTGGATCGACGGGCTTTTGAGGCAACTGGGCTGGGCCGGCGTGTCGGGGTAGGAAGCCGAAGCACCGTCCGTCCGGTCGTGTTTTTCGATTAATACATGTCCCGATTAATACATGTCATAGTCGCCGCCGTGACCGGCCGCCCCGGCCTTCTTACCCTCTTTCTTGGGCTTCTCGGCAATCAGGGCATCGCTGGTGAGCAGCAACGTGGCGACGCTGGCGGCATTTTGCAGAGCCGTGCGAGTCACCTTGGTGGGATCGATCACGCCGGCCTTGACCAGGTCTTCGTAGACGTCAGTGGCCGCGTTGTATCCGTGGTTGCCCTTGGCCTCCAGCACCCGCTCGCAGACGATGCCGCCGTCCTGGCCCGCATTGCTGGCGATCGTGGTCAACGGAGCCCGGCAGGCACGTATCACAATGTTGTAGCCCACTTCCTGATCGTGGGTCAGCCCCTCGGGCTTTAGCGACGACGTGGCACGCAACAGGGCCACTCCGCCGCCCGGCAGAATGCCTTCTTCGACGGCCGCACGCGTGGCGTGCAGGGCGTCTTCGACGCGGGCTTTCTTCTCTTTCATTTCGCTTTCGGTCGCGGCGCCGACGTTGATCTTGGCCACGCCGCCGGCCAACTTGGCCAGGCGCTCTTCCAGCTTCTCGCGATCGTAATCGCTGGTGGCCAGGCTGATCTCGCGGCGAATCTGGTCGATGCGCGACTTGATATCAGCCGTCTTGCCCGAACCCTCGATCAAGGTGGTGTTATCCTTGCCCACCATGATCTTCTTGGCTCGACCCAGGTCGGTAACCGGCAGGTTCTCGAGCTTGAGGCCCAGGCTCTCGAAGATCGGCGTTCCGCCGGTCAAGATCGCGATGTCTTCCATCATGGCCTTGCGGCGATCGCCGTAGCCGGGCGCCTTGACGGCACAGCACTGGAACGTGCCCCGCAGCCGGTTGATGACCAGCGTCGCCAGGGCTTCGCCCTCGATGTCCTCGGCGATGATCAACAATGGCTTGCCGGCGTTGACCACGGCTTCGAGCAACGGAACTAGCTCCTTGATGTTGCCGATCTTTTTCTCGTAGACCAACACGTAGGCGTCTTCGAGCACGCACTCCATGGTGGTCGGATTGTTGACGAAATACGGCGAAACGTAGCCGCGGTCGAACTGCATGCCCTCGACCCACTCGACTTCCGTCTTGAGGCTCTTGCCTTCGTCGACCGTGATCACGCCGTCCTTGCCGACCTTGTCCATGGCCTCGGCCAACAACTCGCCGATCTCGGTGTCGTTGTTGCTGGCCACGGTGCCGACCTGAGCCATTTCCTTCTTGCTCTTGATCGCGATCGACATCTTCTTCAGCTTGTCGGCGATATCGGAAACGGCCTTTTCGATGCCCTGCTTCATTTGCACGGGATTGACGCCGGCCACGACGGCCCGCAAACCCTCGTTGAAGATCGACTCGGCCAGCACAGTCGCCGTGGTGGTGCCGTCACCGGCCACGTCGCTGGTCTTCGAGGCGACCTCGCGAACCATGCGGGCGCCCATGTTCTCGTAGACGTCCTCCAGGTCAACTTCCTTCGCCACGGTGACGCCGTCTTTGGTGACGGTGGGCGATCCAAAGCTCTTCTGCAAAATGACGTTGCGGCCCTTGGGTCCCAATGTCACCTTCACCGCGCGAGCAAGCTTGGAAACGCCCCGCCGCATGGCATCGCGGGCTTCTTGATCGAACGCAATCATCTTGGCCATGTAGTGTTTCTCCTTCGCGATTGGCTCTCTTGGAGCACTTTGGTATTTTGAATCGTTGGCTTAGTAGTTGTTTCAAAACCGCCTAAGAGAAGGGGACAGTCCCATTTTGCTCCGAGGACTCCACGAAATTGGGACAGTCCCCGGCGGTTTTGAAACAGTTTCTTGGTGGCTTTGGCCCCGCGGGCGGAGCGAGCCGAATTTTTATTCTGTAAGCCGATCTCGGCGACCGCACCCGGGCGATCGTCGGCCGCACGCGTCGGCCAGCAATCGGGCAAATCGACCGCTACTCGATCACCGCCAGGATGTCTTCCTCGCGCATCAGCAGCAGCTCTTCGTCGTTGATGAGGATCGTCTCGGGAGCGTAGGAGGTGAACAACACCTTGTCGCCCACCTTGACCTGCAACTTGCTGCGCTTGCCGTCGTCCAACAGCCGACCATCGCCGATCGCGATAATCTTTCCGCGCGAGGGCTTGTCTTTGGCCGAATCGGGCAGCACGATGCCACCGGCCGTCTTCGATTCCGACGCTTCGCGTTCCACGACCACGCGGTCGCCCAGGGGTTGAATCTTTACTCCGTCGCTGGCCTTTTTCTTGGCCTTGGTCGCAGTCGACATAGCTGTTTGACCTCCGCAAGTCGCAAATGGTTGTTGCTGGATTGTTCGGTACGCCGCGCCGTGGCACGATCTTCCCGACCGCCGCCCACGAGCGCGTGCCAATTATGGCACCCACGAGCATCGGGTGGTGGCCTGGAATGCAAGTGCTGCGCCGCATTTCCAGGGAAACCATTAAACGCATATCAATACAAGAGTTGCGGCAATCGCCCAATGCGCTTAGCCGACTCCGAGCTGTCAATCGCGGCAAAACGCACCGAGGATTTCATGCCCAGACTGCCAGATTGACAGCCATTCGTTTCGGTCCGACGAAGTCGATTCCTAATGCCACGCCAGCGACAAGTGGCAAAGTTGTCGCGCGTTCAATCTAGTTGGGAAGCTGATCGAGAGGGCTTGCTATAATGTCGCCTCGTCGATGTAACCGAGCGATGCGCGAATTCAAACGCTGCATCGCGATAGCGAATAAGGAGTCGTACTTTGAGCGATCCCGATGATTTGATCACGATCTACAAGGCCGGCAACTCGCCCGAGGCCTATTTCATCAAGAACCTGTTGATGGACGCCGGCATCGAGGCGACGGTCGCCGAAGAAAACGATCCGCTGTCGCTGCCCGTGGTGTCTCCCACCGAAGTCCTGATTCGCCGGCAAGACGAAGCCCGCGCCCAGCCGATCATCGACGACTTCGAGAACGAGCAGATCCGTCGCGCCGAGCGCCCCGACTGGTCGTGTCCCAAGTGCGGCGCCACGGTGATTGGCGCGTTCGACGAATGCGACGTGTGCGGCGCCTCGCGACCCGGCTCCGAGTTGGAAGAGTAAGTGCGTTAATCTGCCGGTTTCGACTGCGCCCCATCATTCGCCAAGGCCCGCTCGCCGGCTTCCAGCACTTGCACGATGCGCTCGACGTCGTAAACACAGCCACCCCACGTTCCGCCGCTCGCGCGCTGCAGCGCCGCCCACAGCCGCGTATCGGCCGGCAATCGGGCGTCGGGCGCCAGATCATCTCGCAGGCTTCTCGCGGCCAGGACCTTGCTGCCCTCCTGCTCGCCAAATTCGCCGCTGGCATCGCCCACCAGGTCGATGCTGCCAGAGAGCCGATTGCGATCGATCACGATGCGAATCAGGTCCCCCTCTCGCACTTTTCCGATTGGGCCGCCGGCCAGAGCCTCGGGCCCGACATGACCGATGCACGCTCCGGTGCTGACGCCCGAGAAACGCGCATCGGTAATCACGGCCACTTCGCGCCCCCACTCCAAGTAGCGGAGCGCCGAAGTAATTTGATAGGTCTCTTCCATGCCGGAACCCATCGGTCCGCGGGCGATCAGCACCAGCACGTCGCCTGGCCGAATCGGCCGCTCGGCGCCGCCATTGATACTCTGCCCCTTGATGGCCGCCACCGCGTCGCGCTCCCGCGTGAAGACGCGAGCCGGACCCGTCTTGCGGTAGACTCCGTCGGCATCCACCACGGCCGGATCGATCGCCGTGCTCTTGATGACCGCGCCCTCGGGCGCCAGATTGCCGCGCGGAAAACAGAGCGTCCGCGTCAGCCCGCGCGCCTGGGCTCGCGGGGGCGGCATGATCACGTCGTCCGGATCCACTCCGTCGCGCTTCCGTAATGTCTCGCGCAATTGCGACCGGCGCGTGGAATTCTCCCACCAGGCCAGCACGTCGCCGAGCTTGCAACCGCTCACCGTCAGGCAATCGAGATCGAGCAATCCGAGATTGCGCAGATGCAGCATCACCTCCGGCACGCCGCCGGCAAGAAACACGCGCACCGTGGTATGCCCGACCGGGCCGTTGGGCAGCGCATCGACGAAGCGGGGCACGAGCGCATTGATCTGGTGCCAGTCTTCGACCGTCGGCCGCCGCAAACCGGCGGCGTGGGCAATGGCCGGAATGTGCAATAGCAGGTTCGTCGAGCCGCCGCAGGCCGCATGTACGAGCATTGCGTTGCGAATCGAGGCGTCGCTGAGAATGTCTGCCACTTTGATCTTGCGCTCGTGCAGGGCCAGTAGCGCAATGGCGCTGCGACGAGCCGTATCGAGCCAGATCGGCTGTCCACTGGGCGCGAGCGCCGAATGAGGCAGCGACAAACCCAGCGCCTCGCCCACAACCTGCGCGGTGGCTGCCGTGCCAAGAAACTGACAGCCGCCCCCCGGCGAGGCGCAGGCGCTGCAACCCAGCGCGGCGGCGTCTTCCAGCGATAGTTCGCCGTGCGCGTAGCGGACACCGATAGATTGAATCTTGCCGGCGTCTTCGCCAACGCTGGGCGGCAGACTGACGCCGCCGGGCACGAGCACGCAGGGCAAGTCGCCCGAACCGGCCAGGGCCAGCATCATCGCCGGCAAGCCCTTGTCGCAAGTGGCCACTCCCAACACGCCGCGCCGCGTGGGCAGCGAACGGATCAAGCGACGGAAAACAATGGCCGCGTCGTTGCGATAGGGCAAGCTGTCGAACATGCCCACCGTTCCTTGGGTGCGACCGTCGCAAGGATCGGAGCAGTAAGCCGCAAACGGCACGGCGCCGGCTTGCTTGAGAACCCGCGCCGCCTCTTGCACCAGCAGTCCGACTTCCCAATGGCCCGTGTGGTATCCCAAGGCGATCGGCGTGCCGTCGTCGGCCCGTATTCCCCCCTGGGTACTGAGCAACAGAAACTGGGGACCGGCCAGCGCCCGCGGATCCCATCCCATGCCCGCATTTTGCGACAGCCCGAACAGATCACCGCTCGGCCAGTTGCGCAACATCTCGTCGGACAGGGGCAGCGAGCCCGTCGGCCCCGGAGCGTGCGTGAGCACGTCGAACAGTCGGGCGTCGTCGGATTCAAGGATCTTGAGCACACTGGGATCGAGGGAAGCGGACATGGAGGAAGATCTCGTTAGTACAGACGGGAGAATCAAGGATCCGTTGCTAGTGGCGGTCGTTTACGAAGTAAGCGACGCGCAATTGTCGTGGCCAGGAGGGGAAGTGCAATCGAGGCCCCCAAGGCAAGTAGCAAGTGGCCTTCAGCATAGGCCAGCCGGCCAAGGATCGAATACACGAGCGCGATCCCCAAATTGCTCAGCATCACGCACGGCAGTAACCAGCGCCAGCTCATTCCGGAAATGCCGGCCAGCAGTACGGCCGCCTCGGCCAGCAGCGGCAAGGGACGGGTCACGATCAGCATCCAAACTCCGTAATCCTGTCCGAGCCGATCGATGCGCTCGAGATCGTCCGCGGAAGAAAAACGCGCGGCCAGCGCCCGGCCCCAGACTCGGGCCAGCGCAAAACCGAGTGCGGCGCCCAGCGTCATCCCCAACCACGAGGCGGCCGTGGCGACGACAATCCCCAACTGCGAGCCGGCAAATGTGCTGACCAGGCTGGATGGGATCGGCAGGAAAACATCGCTCGACAGCAGCGCCACTGTCATCAGTGCAATCGCGGCCCCAGCGGGCGGCGGATCGAGCCAGGCCTCGACCATCCGATCCAGCCGATCGCCAAAGCCCAAGAAGGGCAGCACCGGCACCAGTAGTACCAGGCTCACGATCGCTAGCGGTCGCAGCAGATTGCGCATGGGGGTCGAGCTGGGGGATGCCATCAAGGGTTCTGTCAACTGTACTCCCCCTGGCTCGCTTGCCGTAGAGCGGCGCGGCAAGTGGCCTTTCGGATTCGCCGGGAGTTTGGTATTTACACCGCCCGCGGGTCGACAGGCGAGCCTTCTGTCGCGCGTCGAACTCCCGCGATCACGTCTCGACGATTCGTTTCACAAAGCTTGTTCAAGCTCGGCCAGTGCCAACGGGCGGCGGTCGTCATTCTCATTCTCGCTTCCGGACGCAAGAATATGAAACCTATATTGCTGGGCAGTTCGATATTGGCTGGAGTCGTGGGGCTGGGTTCGGCCGGCGTGTATTTCGCCCGCCCCCTGTTGACTGCCGCCGTCCCAGGAGCGGCCGAGTCGCAGCAAGTGGCAGTTGCCGAAACGCTGACCCCCGTGCCTCTAGGGGCCGCACCCGCCAACCCTTTCGCGCGGTCCAATCCGCCCCAGCGCGTTGCCGTGGCCGACGATCGCTATACCACGGCAAACACGCACTCCGGCGGCGACGACGGCTTGCAAAACGACATTCCCAACGCCGCGGGCGTCGAAGAGATGCCGGCCACGCGAGCCCCCGACGCCTTTGGGCTGCGCGAGCGCCCGGCGACGTCGCGCTATGCCGAGCAAACAGTTTCGGCCGAGACCATCGAGCCCGCGGATGAGCCGGCCGGTGATCTTGAGCCGGTCGACGAGCCAGCGCCGAATACTACTAGCGAGCCGCGACGACTCACGGCGTCCAACGCCGACACGAGCGCCGATCGCTATCGTCGGCCCTTGGATGGCGCGAGCGATTCGCAGCCCGCCGAAGAGCCGACTCTCGCCGAGCCCGCCGAAGACGAACCCGCGGCAACAGCGCCGCGCGAGACGATCGAGCAGCCGGTAATCGACCCGCCGGCCGACGAAACAACCGAATCGGACGAAGGCACCGGCCGCCCCGGCGCTCCGCAATTGAGCGGCTCGCAGGCGCCCAACCTCACTATCGAAAAATCGGCGCCGCCGGAAATTCAGATCGGCAAGCCCGCCAAATTCGTCATCAAAGTTCGCAACACAGGCTCGGTTGTCGCGCACGGCGTTGAAGTACACGACTCGATTCCTCAAGGAACGCAGTTAATCGACACCACGCCGCCGGCCAAACGCGAGGGACAAGGAACCTTGGTTTGGGACCTGGGCTCGATGAAGCCCGGCACGGAACAGACGGCCGAACTGCAAGTCATGCCGATGAACGAAGGCGAGATCGGCAGCGTGGCCACGGTCCACTTCCGGGCCGAGGCCTCGGTGCGAACCATGGCTACCAAGCCGATGTTGAACCTCGAGGTATTTGCGCCCTCGAAAGTCATGAAGGGCGACGAAGTGACTCTCAAGATCAAGCTTTCGAATCCTGGCAGCGGCTCGGCGACCGGCGTGGTGCTAAGCGAAACGGTGCCCGAGGGACTCAAGCACTCTTCGGGGCCGGAGCTCGAATTCGAAGTCGGCACGCTCAAGCCGGGCGAGACCCGCGAATTGGAGTTGGGGCTGACGGCGACTGAAGCCGGCTCGATCACGAATGTCATCGCCGCGCATGCCGACGCCAATCTGGAAGCCGAGGCACGCACGGAGCTCGAAGTCGTCGCCGCGCAATTACAGGTCAGCATGAACGGACCTAAGCGTCGCTACTTGGAGCGAAACGCGACCCACAATATTTCAGTGACTAATCCCGGCACGGCTTCGGCCAAGGATATCGAGTTGGCGGCGACCTTGCCGAAAGAACTCAAATTTGTCGAAGCCAACAACGGCGGCATGTACGACGCGGCCACCCACAGCGTTTACTGGAGCCTCGAAGAACTGCCGCCACAGGAGACCGGAACCGTCAAGCTGGTCACTCTGCCCCAACATCCGGGCGAGGCCAGGTTGACGATCAAAAGCACGTCCAAATCGGGCTTGAAGGACCAACGCGACGAAGTGTTGTCAATTGAGGGTCTGGCGGCCATCAACTTCCAACTCTCGGATATCAACGATCCGATCGAAGTGGGTGGCGAAACCGCCTACGAAGTGCGAGTGACCAACCAAGGCACCAAAGCGGCCACCAACGTGCGGCTGGTGGCGATCGTGCCGGCGGAAATGAAGC
The DNA here is from genome assembly GCA_031400775.1 of Planctomycetia bacterium. Lineage (GTDB taxonomy): Bacteria > Planctomycetota > Planctomycetia > Pirellulales > PALSA-1355 > PALSA-1355. The sequence goes on from JANNQN010000322.1 coordinate 8,338, forward strand.
CCGTCTCAGCCGAAGGGCCGGTGCGGTACAAGATCGACGGACAGCGGATCGTGTTCGAGCCGCTCAAGCAGTTGGCGCCCAAGGCGGACACGGCCTTCACGATCAAGGTCAAATCGCTCGAAGCCGGCGACCTGCGCCTGCAGGCCCAGATCTCGACCGACGAAATTCGCGACCCGATCACCAAGGAAGAGAGCACGCGGGTGTACGGCGACGAATAGTCGGTCGCCCGCACGTCTGGGACTACTTCAGGCCGTACAGCGGCCCCAGCTTGCTTCGCAAGTGCGCGATCAACGGCGCGTGCGAGAGCGGCTTGCCCGTCGCTTTCCGCACCAGTTCCGCGGCGCTATAGCGCTGCCCGTGGACATGAATCTTTGCCCCCAGCCAGTCCCTGAGCGGCGTAAACTCGCCGCGTGCGAACTGCGCATCGAGTGGCCCCAATTCGGCTTCGGCCTGAGCGAAGAACTGGCTGGCGTATAGATTCCCCAGCGAATACGTGGGGAAATATCCCACCAGCCCGGCGCTCCAGTGGATATCTTGCAGCACGCCCTCCGAATCGGTCGGCGGCTTGACGCCCAGATACTGGACATACTTCTCGTTCCAAACGGCCGGCGAGTCGGCAACCGGCAAATCGCCAGATAGCAGCAATTGCTCGACTTCGAAACGAATCAGGATGTGCAAATTGTAGGTTGCTTCGTCCGCTTCGACGCGCACCAGCGACGGTCGCACGTCGTTGATCGCGAAGTAGAATCGGTCGAGCGATTCGTCGCCAAGCGCCGCCGGAAAGGCCCGCTGCGCTGCCGGGAAAAAGTGCTTCCAAAACGCCCGGCTGCGGCCGACCAGGTTCTCCCACAATCGGGATTGTGATTCGTGGATGCCCAGCGAGACCGCCTCGGCCGGTGGTAGCCCATACAAGTCGGTTCGCAGCCCCTGATCGTAGATGCCGTGGCCGGCCTCGTGCAGCGTGCCAAAGAACGCTGAGTTGAAGTAGTGTTCCTCGTATCGAGTCGTGATGCGGCAGTCGTTCGGGCCGAGGCCGGTGCAGAATGGATGCGCCGTGACGTCCAAGCGGCCGCGCTGGAAGTCGAAGCCGATCGCCGAGGCAACTTCGCGGGAAAATCGCTCCTGCACGTCGATCGGATAACGCCGTGACACGATAGCGACGTCCGGGCGTCGCTCGCTGGCGGCAATCTCGGCGACCAAAGGCACCAAGGCCGTGCGCAATTCGGAGAGTACGATGCTGATGTTCGAGGTCAGCTCATCGGGCTCGAAATCGTCCAATAGCGCGTCGTATGGACTTTGCTCATAGCCTAACGCCTCGGCCTGCTGCCGCTTGAGCTCGAAGGTTTTTTCCAGCACGGGGGCCAGGGCGGAAAAATCGTTTTCCGTCCGCGCGGTCTGCCAGACGTGCTGCCCCAGCGAGGCGGTGCGCGTGAGCTCCTCGACGAGCGATTGCGGAAGCTTGACGCGTTTGTCGTAGTCGCGTTTCAATTGCCGCAGCGTGGTGCCGGCGTCGCTGTGGCGATCGGCCGCCAGCGGACTTTCCATCAGTTCCGCCAGCCACTCGCCCAGCCGTTTGTCGGTGCGCCGCTGATGGATCAGTCCCGCCAAGAGCGTCATCTGGTCGGCCCGAAACTCGGCCGCCTGGACGGGCAACATCGTCCGTTCATCCCATCCCAAAGCCGATTCGGTGGCCGCCAGCAGGGCCGTCTCGCGAACGAATTGGCACAATTGCCCGTAAACTTTCTCTTCGTTTTGCGACATATTGGTTTCGTACTTTGTGCCCAGTTCGAATAACCAGCGGGATACGCCGAACCGAAGCACGGCCCAGTCCCATCCTCAAGATTGATTGCGTATCGCGAGCCTAATGCGTCCCTTGGCGGATGGCAAGCACCGGCGGATGCGCCTTTGCGGCTCCGCCCCAGGGCGGATATACTCAGCGAGGTCTTGCATGCCGAACCACGACCGTGGCGCCGGCGTTCGGCATACCCCCCATCAAGTCGCGCCCTGGTCGCTCTCAATATCATGCCGAAGTACGTCGTGCGAACTGGCGTCATGCGGGCCTTGGGCGTTTATTCGTCGAGTCGCGACGATACCTATCAGCGCGATATGACGGTAGTGGTGCGCACCGAACGAGGCATGGAAATCGGCGACGTGCTGTGCGAAGCCACGGAAGCGGCGATCAGCCAGATCAAGGACCCGGGGCACGGCCAGGTCTTGCGGCAGATGTCGATCGAGGACGACCACGAGCGATCGCGATTGCTGAACCAGGCCCGGATCGAGTTTCAGACCTGCCAGCGGTTGATCGAACAGGAAAAGTTGGACATGCGGCTGGTCGACGTTGAGCACCTGTTTGGCGGCGAGCGCGTGGTCGTGTACTATCTGGCCGAGAATCGCGTGGATTTTCGCGAACTGGTCCGTCACCTGGCCAGCGAGTTCCAGACGCGCGTGGAAATGCGGCAGATTGGCGTCCGCGACGAAGCCAAGGTATTGGCCGACTACGGCGACTGCGGCAAGCCCGTCTGCTGCAACACCCATTTGTCCGAGATGCCGCCGGTATCGATGAAGATGGCCAAGATTCAAAAGGCGACGCTCGATCCGACTAAGATCTCCGGCCGTTGCGGGCGCTTGAAGTGCTGCCTGCGATATGAATACGATACTTATGAAATGCTGCAAAAGGATTTGCCGCCACTGGGCTCCGACGTGGTCACCTCGCGCGGCCGAGCCCGGGTGCTGGCTCAGGAGATTCTCGCCGGCCAGTTGCTGGTCGAAACGGAAGATCGCCGCCGCGTGCTGATCGACGCCAGCGAGGTCCTGACGGTGCTCAAGCGGGGTGCCAATCGCGATCAAGACGACTCTGCCCGACATTCCTGAATTCCTGAAGGCCCTCGAAACCCCCTCCGCCATGCTCGATCCGTCCCATCCGATCGCCAAGCTGCTCAAAGAAGATCGCCGCTACAAAATCGACGCGTACGCGTTCGTGTTCGAAGCGCTCAACTATGCCCATTCCCAACTCGGCATGGGCGCCGAGCGGTCGGCCGACGCCGAAGAGGAGGAAGAGGAGGAGGAAGTCGAAGAGCCCTCGCCCAAAGAGGCCGAGCGACACTTGACCGGGCAGCAACTCTGCGAGGCCATTCGCCAGTATGCTCTCGAGCAATACGGTTACATGGCGCAATGCGTGTTGAACAGTTGGGGCGTCAAATCGACTAGCGATTTTGGCGAAATCGTGTTCAACCTGATCGGCATTGGCCAGATGCGCAAGACCTCGGACGATCGCCGCGAGGATTTCGACAACGTCTTCGACTTCGAAACCGGCTTGCGGCAGAGCTTCAAGATCGTGCCGCCCGAAAACTGATCGAGGGCCCCTCGCCATGTCGCGCGCCCGAGCGTCGCAGCCTGCCAAGCCGGATGCCGAGGCGGCGCATGCCAAGACTCCAGCCGCGGCGCCGTTGCCGCTCCGCAAACACCCCTGGCTGCTTGCCCTGGCGATTTTGCTGCTGGG
>JANNQN010000323.1:0-9327 GCA_031400775.1 Planctomycetia bacterium
GAGTCATCGATAGCGGCCAGGGTCGAATTCTTTCGTTGGCCTACTCGCGTGCTAAGAATACTTTAGCCAGCGCGGCGCGCGAGGGGTCGTTGTGCATTTGGGACTTTGCCGGCGAAGAACCTTCACGTGAAATCGCACCCGACGGTTTTTCCGGCACCGTCGCTTTCACTCAGGATAGCCGTCAACTGGTTTTCGCAAGTCCATCGGCGGGCGTTTCGATCCTCGACCTGGAGAACTACTCCACGCGAGTTCTTGAGACCGGCTCACTCAACCCGGCGGCCTGCCTGGCTATCGCGGGGGCACGAGTTTTCGTCACTCGAGGCGAAGGTCTCTCTGTCGTCCGCCGGGATCTAGCGGGGATGGAGCCGCTTGCAACCGTCGCAACCGTCGGGGCGCATATCACTTCCATGCTCGTTACTCCCGATGGAAAGCTCTTGCTCACCGGCGATGACGCCGCTCCGCATCGCGTTCGACTCTGGGATGCCGAAACCGGACGACTTCAACGGGTCTTGGGGGAGCATCGACTTCCGATCGGTTGTCTCGCATGCACGCCATCGGGCGATGTAGCCGCAAGCGCAAGCAGCGATGGAGAAATCCGTCTCTGGGATTTGAAAGAGCGCAAGCTCGTGCGCACGCTTGAGCGGTATTGTGCCGGAATACGGTGTCTTGCCTTTGCGGGCGACGGACGCACGCTAGCCAGCGCCGGAGACGATCATCTTGTGCGGTTTTGGGATACGGCTACCGGAGAGCCTGTCCGCGTCGTTCTCAATCACGTGGCACGCGTCAATAGTATCGCGTTTTGTCCCGACGAGCCGCTCGTCGCCACGGGCGATGAAAAGGGATTCGTGCGAATGTGGAGCTCGACGAACGGTGAGGAAGTCGCAGTCTTGGGCCAATTGCGGACCAAAGTCGGCTGCCTCGGTTTTTCACCGGACGGACAATGGCTCGCTGCCGGGACGGGGGCCGAAGACAGGCCCCAGGAACTGCGGATCTGGAGCGCTCCCCACCGAGATCGAACCAATTCGGTCCCGCAAACAAAGTGAATATCGCTATCTCAAGTTCCCCAGTCGCGCGGATAGCGAAAATCGCGGTCCATCGTGCGATCGGTGAGCTTGGCGATCACCGGCAGACGTCGCTTGTACTGATTGCGGCGGATCATCCGCAGCACGCGTTCGATAAACTCCAGGTCGAAGCCGACCCGCGCCAATTGAGCCGGCTGCCAACGGCGATCGACCAAAAGCACCAACATTCGGTCGACGTCGAAATATGAAAAGCCCAACTCCCCTTCGTCGGTTTGCCCTTCCCAGAGATCGCCGCTGGGCTGCTTTCGCAAAATCGAATCGGGCACGCCCAGATGGGCCGCTAGCGAACGGAGCTGCGTCTTGTAGAGATCGCCCACGGGGTTGATCGCAGACGCCAAATCACCGAACTGAGTGCCATAGCCCAGCAATAGCTCGGTCTTGTTGCTGGTGCCTAGCACGAGTCCCTCGAAAGCCGCGCTTTGATCGTAGAGCACGGTCATCCGTTCGCGGGCGCACTTGTTGGCCAGCCGCATGCGCGAGCCCTCGCCGACCGTGGCGAAGTACGCGTCGACCTGGGCGGTGATCGGAACATCGAGCGTTTGCAGGCCCAGGGCCTCGACGACTCGCTGGCTGTCTTCGCGCGTCTCGACGCTGGATGTCTTGTAGGGCATCGTCACGGCCAGCACATTTTCGGCGCCCATCGCGCGCACGGCCAGGTAGGCCACGACGCTGGAATCGATGCCGCCCGACAGTCCCAGCACGGCCCGGCGGAACCCGGTGCGCGTGATCTCGTTGCGGATGAACCGCACCAGAATCTCTTCGACCAAGGGCGAATTAATCGCCAGCGCCGATTGGCCCGAGTCAGTTTTCATAGCGCCGCCGCTTGATGCGTTCCAGTTCCTCGATGGTCAGGAGCAATTGCTCGTCGCGGCCCAGGGGCGTGATCAGCCGCTGGCGGCGCAGCTCCGTCGGGTCGCAGGTGACGATCGTCAGGCACTCGTCAAATTGCGGCGCCTCGCCGATAATCCGTCCGTCGGAACCAACGACCAGGCTGCCGCCGAAAAAGCATAGCCCGTCTTCGAAGCCGACTCGATTCACGACGATCACCATGGCGCCGATCAATTGCGAGAACGTGCGGGCCAACAGCTCGTAGGTCTCAGCCGTGCGAATGCGCGGGCCATCGACGCCCCGGGCGGGCGAGTTGGTGATACAGATCAGCACGTCGATTTCTTCGGCCTGCATGATCGTAGCCGACGAGATGTGCCACAGGTCTTCGCACACGAGCAAGCCCACGCGTCCGAATCGCGCGGTGTTGAACGCCTGAAAGCGCTTGCCCGCGGAAAAATATCGCTGCTCCTCGAACAATCCATACGTCGGCAAATAGACCTTGCGGTGAACGTGCAGCAAGCGTCCCGCCTCGGCGTAATAGGCGGCATTGTAGAACTGGTGGCCTTCGGCCTCTTCAACAAATCCGGCCACGATCGCCATGGGATTGGCGGCTTCGATCAACTCGGAGATTTCAACGCTCGCGCGGCTGAGCGCCACCTCGGGTACCATGTCGCGCAAGAAATAACCGGTCAGCGAGAGCTCGGGAAACACGACCAGGTCGGCATGATCGCGCTTGGCGGCTTCGATCAGCTCGAGGTGTTTTGCCAGGTTGCGCTGCCGGTCGCCCAGCGTGGGCGCGATCTGGGCCAGGGCCACGCGCAGTTCCGTTCGCTCGGGCGGCGCCGGCGCTTCGAGCTGCGTGTCTGGTTCAGGGACGTGCTGGATGGACGTTGTCAAAGAATGGCTGCGACTTCGTAGGCCGTCGAATGGGAGAAAAACTACCGCTAGTGTTAGCTTCGGGCGTGTCGCGTGGAGTGTCAACCCGCGGGGTGAGCGATTTGTCGGGCCGCGCAATGGACCCGGTGCAACGGAAAACAGCCGCGCTGGCCGAAACGGGCCAGCGCGGCTGCATGGTCTACTTACTGCTCGCGCGCTTATTCCGACTTTTCGCCGGTCTTGGCTTCGGTCGGCACGGCGCTCGGCGACTGTTCCTTGGCAGCAGCCTCGGACTTTTCTCCGGCCTCCTTGGCGGCTTCCTCGCTGGCATAGCGGGCGATCGTCCAAGGTCGCGACTCGCCGTCTTCGTAGTGTACCGACAGCGGGCCCTTGTCTTGCGTCAAGTTGGCCAGCGACGTCTCGAACAGCACCTTGCCCTTGGGTCCGATCGTCCAAGCGACGCGCTGCGTCTTCTTGTCGACGGCGCCCTGAACCTGGTGGTCCTCGTTGCTCAGCAGATCGTAGTACGAGCCGCGGAGAATACCGTCTTTGGTGATGGCTAACTGCAACATCGCACTCGCCTCGGTGTGCCCCTGGGGTGCGATCGAATACACGCCCAGCGGCAACAGCTTGGCATCCTTGGGAGGATCGACGGCTCCGCTCTTGGCCAGCGCGGCAGCTTCTGTCGAGATCGGCGGAGCCTGCGGTTGGGCGGCCTCGTTCTCATTGGCCTGGGCCGTGTTCTCGTTGGTCTCGGCGGTCTCGTTATCGCCGTCGTTGTCGGCTTGAGCGGTCGGGTCTGTGTCGTCGGAGTCGTCGTCGGCCGAACCGTCGTCCGAAGTGTAGACCGTGTCGACCGGCGTGTATCCGCCGTCGTTCGAGCTGAGGGCTTCGGCGCCTAGCCATCCAGCCGCGGCGCCAAACGTGGCGGGCGCCCAAGCACTGCCCCAGCCGCCGCCCCAACCTGCGCCACCCCAGCCGCCACCCCAACCGTAGCCGCGATTGCCATTCCAGCCGTGCGAGAACGGATGGTTGTGGCTGGCATGGTGTGCGTGATGATGGTGGCCGCTGTGGTGCTGGTTGTTGTGGTGCTGGTTGTTGTGGTGCCCGGCATGATGCCCGGCGTGATGCCCGGCGTGATGCCCACCACCATGGTGGCCGCCGCCATGATGTCCACCACCGCCGTGTCCGCCGCCACCGCGAGCCACTACTTGATTGGCGGCGAGCGCCACGACGACCGTCATTGCCAGGGTCAACGCGAGATTTCGGATCATTGAAAACACCTTTCGAAGCAGACTGGAATATGAGAAAGTTCGGCGTTATTTGGCCTTCAGAAAGCGCCTGCCTACGGGCGCTCACCTCAAACTTAGCTCAAAAACGGCCGGTTCTAGGTCCCGCAAGAGTCGCCCCTATTTTCACCAACGAAACTGGCGAAAAAGAGGATCGTCCAGCCAGAACCTTGCTGTTTGCAGCGGATTTTTCAGGCGGATTTTCCGGAAAAACAAACAGCCGCGTCGGCACACGGCCAACGCGGCTGTCGAGTTAGATTCTGACTGGCTTCAAGCCAGATATTGGCGCCGGACTAGCGCGCTTGCGGCTTGTCGTTCTCGAAACGAGCCAAGGTCCACTCGCGGGTCTTGCCGTTTTCGTAGTGCAGCGTGACCGGGCCGGCGGATTGCGTCAGGCTCGCCAGTTGCGTATCGAACGTCACCGAGCCGTTGTCTCCAACTCGCCAGGCAACGCGTTTCGATTTCTTGTCGACGGCGCCCTCGATCGCCTGTTCCTGATTGGTCAACAGGTCGACATACGTGCCGCGCACGATGCCATCGTGATTGATCGCCAATTGCACGATTGCATTGGCGTCGGTCTCTTGCTGCGGCGCTAACGCGAACACACCCAGCGTCAGGAAGCTGTCATCGGCCGGCAGATCGGTCTCGCCTTCTTGGGCGAGCGAGTCGTCCGTGGCATCGGCCGCCTCGGTCTCGGCAGTGTACACGTTTCCGTTGTTCAGGGCGTTTAGTCCCAGCCAGGCGCCCGCCGCGCCCAGCGAGGCAACCGCCCAGGCATCGGCATTCGGATGGGTGTATTGCCAAGCGCGAGGATGATTGGCGTACCAGGCGGCAGAGAACGGTTGATTCTTGCCGGTGTAGTTGGTTTTGAGCTGCGATGTTTTGTTGCCGAACTTGCCCGAGTTCTTGGCAGCATTGGCGGCCTGAGCACGTTGCGCCGAGTCTCGATCGCCTCGTTCGCCAATCTCGCGGTTTCCGACTTGTCGATCGCCGATCGAACGATCACCGGATCGTCCGGCGGAGAATCCGCCGCCAGGGCGACCACCACCACCAGCGCCGCCTCGTCCGCCACCACCACCGCCGCGGGCATCCGCTTGCGAGGCCGATACACTGAATACCACTGCGACGGCCAACGAGAGCCAGACAATGTTCTTCATGGAATTACCCTTGTCGAAAAGGCTGGAAATGAGCAACCGGCCAGCCATGGCCCCCGTCTAAGATGCCGCCGTCCAGAATGGACCGGCTTTGAGAAGCCTAGCTCATGCACGGCCGCGGCGCCGTCAGGAGAAGGTAAAAGGTCGCCGAGTATGGCAACCTAAGTGATTTTCTAGTAACAGATTGCGGTGATACTGGGCGCAGCGCAACCGAAGCGCCCCGAAATCCCGCTTATTGGTGCGCGAGCGTGTAGCGAATCGCTTCCACAAGCTCGCGCCGCGTGCTGAGCGAGTATTCGATATCGAACCACAGAACTTTGCCCGTGCCATCGAGCAAGTACGTGGCGGGAACTTTGCCCACCGCGACTTGCGCGAGCAGAGTTCCCTGGGGATCGCTCATCACCGGAAAGCTCGCGCCGGCCTGCTTGGCAAGCTCGCCGGCCAATTGCGGATCGTCGCCCGTATTGACCCCCACGATGCCCACGCCTCTAGGGCCGAAGCGGGCCAGAATGTACGGCTCCAGGTCGGCTAATTCTTCGCGGGCGTTGGCCTTCTTGCCGTTCCAAAAAACAACGACCGTCATTTTCTGGCCGCGCAGTTTGGCCAGCGGTTGCGCCTGATCGGATAGGTCCTTCAGTTCAACCTCGGGAAACTGGTCGCCGACTTTCACGCGGCAGGCTTCGGCGTGGGCGTGTGTCATGCTGACCAGCGGCATCTTCAGGTCGGCTTCCGCCACTTCGCCATAGGGCACAATCGCCTTGACGTCCGTCAACTTGGCCGGCTCCGGGCTGGGGCTGTCCGGCGAGCCCTCTTCCGCCGGTTGCTCGGGCTTTGCCGCCAGTTCGGCCATCGATTCGATCTTCGCCTCGGCCGTAGCGGGACGCACCTCGGGATCGATGGCTCGGGGCTTATCCTCGGCCAAGGACTTTTCGACCGACTCGGTCGCGGCCGGCTGGGGCTTGGCGGCTTGGGGCGGACCGCTTTGCGTGCAGCCACAGGCTGCCGCTAGAAGGCAAAGAGTCAAGCTCCGTCGAATGATCTGTACGCTAAGAGGCATCTTCAGGCTCCTGCCTTGTATGGCCGCTCGGATTTAACAGGGAATGGCGCGGTTCACCATTAGCCGTCATTGTCGCGATCCGGCGGCAAACGGTCAACGACGAAGCGGGGCATCGGCGGGGCGCAGTTGAACGCCCAACTCGCGCAATTGCTTGGCATCCACCGAGCCGGGGGCGTCGGTCATCAAGTCGGCCGCTTTCTGCGTCTTGGGAAACGCGATGCAGTCGCGGATGTTGTCCAATTGCCCGAACAGCATCACCCAGCGGTCGATGCCCAGAGCGATTCCGCCATGCGGCGGCGCGCCGTAGGCCAACGCGTCGAGCAGGAAACCAAACCGCTCGCGGGCCTGATCGGGAGTGATTCCCAGCAGGCCGAAGACCTGCTGTTGCACCTGGGGATCGTGAATTCGGATCGTGCCGCCACCGGCTTCGGTGCCGTTGATGACCAGGTCGTAGGCCTGCGCGCGGCACCGGCCCGGATCGCTGGTCAAGAATTGCAAATCTTGCGGCCGCGGGGCCGTGAACGGATGGTGCATGGCGGCCCAGCAATTCGATTCTTCATCCCAGGCGAACATGGGAAACTCGACGATCCAGGAATAGCTCTTGGTGGCCGGATCGTAGAGCTTGAGCTCTTCGCCGAACCGCTTGCGCAAGGCATAAAGCGACTTGCACGTGACGTCGAACTGGTCGGCCACGAACAACAGCAGGTCGCCGGGCCGGGCCGACATCCGCTCGCCGATTTTGGCGAGTTGCTCGGGCGTAAAGTTCTTGGCGATCGGCGAAGCCAACGCGCCGCTCTCTTCGACCTTGAACCAGGCCAGGCCCTTGGCGCCGAAATCCTGCACGATGTAGTTGGTCAGCTCGTCGATGCCTTTTCGCGAATAGGCCGCGGCGGCGCCCTGGGCGTTGATACCGCGCACCCGCCCGCCGTCGGCGGCGGTGGCTCGGAACACCCGGAACTCGACTTCCTTGGCCAGGTCGGTCAGGTCCACCAGCTCGAGGCCGAATCGCAAGTCGGGCGCGTCGTGGCCGAACCGCTCCATCGCCTCGTCGTAGGTCATTCGCGGCAATGGCAGCTTGACTTCCTGGCCCAATGTTTCCTTGGCCAGCCGCGCCACGAGGCCGTCAATCAGACCGATAACGTCGTCGCTGTCGACAAACGACATTTCCAAATCCAGTTGAGTGAATTCGGGCTGACGATCGGCGCGCAGGTCTTCGTCGCGAAAACAGCGCGCCACCTGCACATAGCGGTCGTAGCCGGCGATCATCAAGATCTGCTTGTAGAGCTGCGGCGACTGCGGCAGCGCGTAGAACTTGCCGTTGTGGACGCGGCTGGGCACCAGGTAATCGCGTGCGCCCTCGGGTGTGCTGCGACCGAGCATGGGCGTTTCGATGTCGAGAAAATCGTGCTCGTTAAAGTAGGTTCGCATGCTGTGCACGATCTGGTGCCGCAGCAACATCGTAGCCTGCATCTCGCTACGACGCAGATCCAGAAAACGATACTTGAGCCGCAGATCCTCGTTGGGCAATTCTTTGCCACCCGGCTGAAACGGCGGAGTCAGGCTCTTGTTCAAGACGGTCAGCCGCGAGGGCCGGACTTCGATTTGGCCGGTCGCCAGCTTCGGGTTGACGGTTCCGTCGGGCCGAGGCGCTACCGTGCCGGTGACCGAGACCACGAACTCGCTGCGCAGCGAACGGGCCAATTCCTGGTTTTCGGCGCCGCACTCGGGAGCAAACACGATCTGCGTCTTGCCGTAGCGGTCGCGCAAGTCGATGAAGATACCCCCGCCGTGGTCGCGGTAGCTATCGACCCAGCCACAGATGGTGACCTCCTGGCCGACATTCTCGGGGCGTAATTGACCGCACGTATGAGTTCGAAGCAACGCCGTATCTCCTTGCCGCGTGGGCGGCTGCGAGCGGATTTCGTCAACGAATCGCCTATCTTACTCTAGACGCGCCCGGCGGGGAAAGGTGACCGCGCGGGCTGAAGTTGACGTCAGTGACCGTGCTCCCAAGGAGGCCGTGCGCCGCGAAACATGAGACGCGTGGGACGAAAAAAGGCCGCCCAGAACTGAGCGGCCTTGGAGAGTTGTCAATCGTTGCCCATCGGGCGTAGATCGCGCTTAGCTGCGGCGTCGCTTTTTCCAAGCGGCAAGAGCGAGTCCGACGGCGCCCAGCCCGGCCAACACAAAACCGGCCGGTTCCGGGACTGGCTGGTACTCGTATGTCACGCTGGCACTAGCCGAAGCGGAAGTCGCGAACAGCAGTAACAGGTTTCCTGCGCCACTGCCGTTGGATGTTCCGACACCGGTGATCGGAAGCAGAATATTGCCTGCTCCGGTGAACGTCGGAAAGTCGATGCTGCTGCCGGTGTCGCTGTCCGAACCGGTCAGCCCAAGATACGCCTTGCCCGATGTGCCGCCGAAATCAATCAACCCGTCGTGGGCTGTTACGTTGTCGACTGTATTGGCAACCGGGATAACTGCGGCCAGCACATTGGCGCTGGGATCCGTGAGAGTGATCGTGGCTTGAAGATTCATCGTAATCGTAGCCGGTGCGGCATCCAGGCTCTCGAAACTAGCATTACCCGAAACGTCGCCGTCTAAGGAGAATGAGATGCCGGTCAGAACCTGCCCCGGGAACAGCGTCGGATCCCATTTGGGCAATGCCAAGTTTGTTGCCCAATTCGTGGTCGCCGGACCGAAAGAAACCGGACCGTATGTGATCGTCGCCGCGTTGACAACTGAAGAAAGCAGTACGAGAGCGGCGAGCGGCGAAAAAACTAGTAATCGCGAGCGAAGATTTCCAAACATTAGCAGGCTCCAAGGTTGTGCAATCGTGAACTGTTTCGACACCGGCTTAGCGTCGGACCTATCTGGGATGGACTGAACCATCCAGCCGAAGGATAACGTCCTGATTGTTGCGCACAAATTGAAGGGGCAGTCCTGGAACTGGTAGAAGTTTGTTTGTCTAGAACGAACCTACCAGCACGAAAGGACTGCCCGATGGACAATGTAGCAGGATTGGCAAGCGGCGCGAACTT
>JANNQN010000324.1:0-6676 GCA_031400775.1 Planctomycetia bacterium
GCATGCGTGATGGGGTCGAACTTGTGCGTGTGGCATTGAGCACAATGGACAGTGAGACCCAGGACGTTTCCGGCGACGATCTGGACTGTGTCGAAGAGAACCTGATGGCGAATATCGGCCGTGTTCAATTCGGGGGCGTACGTCACGTCGGCCGCCTGCCTGAGAAACCCCGTCGCGATCAGCAGATCCTTGATCTCCGGCGTGAATGCGGTGGCATTTCGCCAGTCCACCAACTCGTCGCCCGCAAGCTGCTCCAGCAGGAATCGATCGAATGGTTTGTCTTGCTGAAACGACCGGATGACGTAGTCACGATACTTCCAAATCCTTTCACGTTCCTCAATGATCGATGCATCGTTGTCAGTGGCGATCGTATCGACGTAGCCGGCCGCATCGAGCCAGTGCCGGCCCCAACGCTCTCCAAAGTGCGGCGATGCCAACAAACGGTCGATCAATCGCTCATAGGCCGCTTCGTCGGTATCCGCAAGAAACTGGGCAACCTGTTCGGGCGTCGGTGGCAAACCCAACAAATCGAACGTGACGCGGCGAATGAGCGTCGGGCGATCCGCTTCGGCCGAAAGGCCGAGCGATTGGGTCTCGAGCTTCGCCAACACGAAAGCATCGATCGGAGTGCGCACACGGGCGGACCGACGCACGCTGGGAAGTGCCGCACGAACGGGCTTTCGAAAGGCCCAGAATAGTCGGTCCTCGGCCGTCACGACCGGAGCCTCCACCGCCGACAGCGGCGCATCGGCGTTGGCTGTCGGCGCGCCGGAGTCGAGCCAACGGCGGAGTAAGTCGATTTTGGCGTCGGTCAGGGGCAGCTCTTTTTCGGGAGGCATCGAGCGATCGGCAATACGCGCGTAGAGGGGGCTCTCCTTTGCCGAACCTTTGACTATTACGGCGCCATTTTCGCCTCCGCGCAGCATCATGCCGACAGTGCGAAGATCGAGGCTCGCTTTACGCGCCTCCAGACCGTGACACTTAAAGCAATGTGCCGTAAGAATCGGCAGAATATCTACTTCGAAAACAACGGGTGCGGGCTCTTCTGCCTGGACCGATCGCGCAGCGGGTGCCATCAGGGCAACGAGCAATAAGCCCGTAACTCTCTGGGACACTCGGATTTTGAGTAGATCCGGCATCGTTGAAATCACCCGAGAACTCTGGCTCAATCAAGCGCAATCGCTCGATTGCTTGCTGGCACGCTCGATCTCGGCATAGTGGTCTGCGACGTGGTCGTGCGTGTTTTTCAGTTGTCGCGTCAGTAGTTTCACAGCCAGGCGTTCGTCGCGGGCCTGCATCGCTTTCAGCACGCGGCGATGTGCCGAGGCGGTGTGGCGCGGGTATTTGGCATCGTCGTGGTCCATCTGCAACAGCAGCAGGCGCACCTGTCCCCGCAGCGCCAGCCAACTGTCGAGCAACCGACGATTGTTGGCCACTCGCACGATTAGTTCGTGAAACTCCAAATCGAGCTCACCTGCCTCGCCCACTGCATTGGCGCGTGCCGTGCGGCGGATATTGTCGGCCAGCTTTGCCAGTTGTTCGTCGCTGGCGTTGCGAATGGCCAGCGCGATGGCCAGCCGTTCGAGGGCCAATCGCAACTCGCTGATTTCGTCGACATCGCCCCGACTCAACAGCGTGACGGCCGCCCCGCGCGAATCGCGGTTGACGAGTCCTTCCTGCAACAGCACGGCGAGAGCGTCGCGGACAGGGGCTCGACTGACGCCCAGCTTGATCGCAAACTGTGCTTCGGGAATCCGCTGGCCCGGCTGCAAAGTGCGGCGAAAGATTGCCGCCCGCAGGGACTCGGCAACGCTATCGGTAAGCGTCAACTTGGTGGCTCGTTGCAACTGGGCGGAGTGCGCGATTTCCATGCGAAGCACCTGCGGGAAAAAGGGCTATTGGTCGACGGTCGACCGTGTTCCGATCCTACCCGATTCGTTCCGGCTGTCAATTTATTTCAGCCCACGAACCGGATCGCGCCAGCACGCCGGGCTCATTCGGCCGGCCAATACAGTCGTCGAGCATTGGTCCCCATTACCGACTCGCGCTCGGCCGCCGTCCACTCCAGAGCCACCTGCGGCACCAACATACTACGCGCATAGCCGCAACTGGGCACGACATGCGGAAAGTCGCTACCCCAGAGTATCCGTTCGGGGCCAAAGCAATCGTAAACCGCGCGAACCAGGTCCTGGCAATCCGCAAATGGAAATGGCTCGCGCGAAAAATGATAGAAGCCGCTCGCCTTGACCAGGATCCGCGGATGCCGCGCCAGTTGTAACAATGCTTGGAAGTCGGCACCGTGCACGCCGTCTTCGACCCGTGGATGTCCCATATGATCCAGCACGATCGGAACCTCGCGAAATCGCGCGGCCAGGCTGCCGATGGCTGGCGCATGCTCGAGGCTCGACAGCAAACTGACGACCATCTTCAATCGTGCCGCGGTTTCCCAAAGCGGGTACGTCGACGGATCGCCGAAGATCGCGCTTTCCGCGGTAATCCGTGGCCGCAGCCGCAGTCCTCGACATCCTTGCGCTGCCCAATGCTCGAGACGGTGATCGGCCCCCGGTACTCTGGGATCTACGACACAAACGGCGGCAAACCTATTTGGATCGGCGCTTGCGCAAGCCGCCACGTAGCTGTTGTCTTCGCAGCGAAAGACCGGTTGAATCAGGACTGCCCGCTCGACGTGGTGCTCGAGCAAGGTATCGCTGACCAACTCGATTGGCACGTCGGTCTGTGGCGGAACAATGGTGTCGATGCCCGGCGTTTCACCCGCTGCCGCTCGCCACACGTGCACATGAGCATCGACGATTGCCAAGACGTCGCTCCTACATCGTCAGGAACACGATCGTGCTGATGCCGAGAAAGAAAAACCCGCAAGCGATCGTTCCCAATTGCATCAGGATCGGAGATTGCAATTCGCGGGGCAGCAGTGCCCGATTGACGTAAACCGCGTGCAAGGCGGACCAACCCAGTGCGATATTCATCAACACGGCGGCAATTTTGGCGATTTGCATGGGATCGAATAGCGTGAGCGCGACGAGCCCCCACACGCCGTAGAGCGTCAAAATGCCGTAATAGATCCAGCGGACGCGATCGCCCGGCATTTTTTGGACGCGGCTATTCGAGGACCAAATAATGTCGGTCCAGCGACGCGAGATCATGTCGCCCGAAAGAATCTGGCCGGGTGCGAGCACGAGAAATCCGCAAAACAGCGTCACGCTCCAGAGCAACTGGCCATATTCGGGATAGCGGTCGGCCATGCCTTCGGCCGTCATGGCCGCCACGCGATCGCCCGAAACCGGCGCATGGCGTATGAATTCGAGCGACAACATGCAGGGCAGCGCCATGCCAATGACCGAACACAACATCCACACGGCTAACTGGTCGCGCCGCACGTGTCGCATCCAACCCGTCCAACGCGAGCGGTTTTGCTCATCGAGCGGAAACACTTCGCCCACGTGCGAAAGCTGAATTTTGCGTCCGCCGACAGCGCTGGGAATCGTGCCCACGCGGGCCCCCATGCCCCAACCCGTGTCGCGGGCGAAATTGGAAAACAGCGTATTGCTCAGTCCGCCCGAGCCGGCAATCGCGGCAAACGCCGCCAGCATCGCCCAATCGAGCGGCGGTAACGCGCCGTGTTTGCGGAAGTAGCCGAACAGTCCGACCAACTCCAATCCCTGGTTTTTCAACAACTCTTGAAATCGCCCGCGAAACGTCTCGGGCACGCTTTCGAGCCGTTCGTATACTTTTTGTCCGCCGCCGGCCTCGGTAACGATGAACCGCTCGGCGTGCCATTTCCGCGATTCGTCGATGTGCCCAGTCATGGCGAGGTGTCCGCCGTGGTGCGGATCCTCGACCGTGAACCGATTTGGCTGCGCCAATGACACGGCCCGTTCGGTGAGTTGTGCGACATGGCCGTGCCACTCGGCCGGCACGCTCGACAACGTGTCGTACTTCTGAACACGTTTTTCGCCCGCGCCGGTTCGATCGATCAGATACGAAGTCACTAGCGGAACGTCGTGTTCCATCGTGCCCTTGATCGTCAGCCGCACGGGCCCGTCGTGCCCAGTGACGGTGAAGTGGCGTCCGACAACCAGGGTTTCAGCCCGCAAGGGAACCGTGCCTACGCGAAAGAACCCAGAAACGACCTCCCAAGCGTTCGTCCCGGAAACCATGAACAGCGCAAAGAAAATCAAATACCCAAGCACCAGCACCAGCTTCAGGGTCATGACGCGTTCGAGCATCTTGTAGATCGTGCCGCCAAAAATGAGCGGAATAAAGGCCACTAGAAAGATCATGTAGCCCAATACCTTGACCAGTTGCCATTCGGGCATCGCGATGCCAACGATCGTAACCGAACCGGCACCAGGCAGACGGCCCAGCAAGGCGGCGGCGAGCGGCACGGCCGCGTTCGAAGCATTGAACGGCCAAATGGCAGCCAAATCCAAGATGGCGTACCACCACATCCAGAATCGAGGGCCGGGCCAGGTGCGCAGGTATCCGATGATGATCGACTCGCCGCAATACACGGCGTAGCGCATCATCTCCAGATTGCAGAACACCTGCGCCAAGATACTCAAGCCGGCCAGCCACAACAGCGTGCCGCCGTACTGCGCGCTGACGGCCGGGCCAAACAGCCATTCGCCGGAACCGACCGAAGACCCGGCCAACAGCACGCCAGGGCCGACCAACTTGACCCAACTGCTCAAGCCTCGCGCGGGAGGCGGCGGCAGATCGCCGACAGTCCACGGTGGCAAGAGCCCAGCGGGAACTCGGGCGCCCTGACTTCCGGACACGTTGGTCGACTCGCCCGACATGGCCGCCCACCGTGTCTCGATTTCGTGGTTTCGCGACTCGTCATTACTTTCGGCTTTACGCTGGCACGGCTCCGACCGCCCTGTTCAAGGCCGGCATCAGTTCGTTGGCGAACAGTTGCATACTGCGCAGCCAGCTCGGTTTGTCATCCCAATCGTAACTCATCAACACCAGCGTTCCGAACGTGCCGGTTTCGTCGATGAGCCGCAGCAACCGTTTCAAGACTTCGTCGACGTCGCCAGCGATAATCTGCTCGTTCATCAAATAGTCCAGATTGCAGTCGGCATCGTTCATATTCAGGTCGCGCTTGTAGATCTTGCGCCCGAGCCCCTTGTCGAACAGCTTGCCGATGTATTGGTAATTGAACCCGAGCGAGTTGGCGCGGGCGCGGCTTTGAGCTTCTTTAGTGGTATCCGCCAGGAAAATCGAGCGGGCGACCTTCCAGTCGGAACGATTCGGCTGCCGGCCGGCCTCGATTGCGGCGGTTTCATACGTCGCCCAGATGTCGGCGACCACATTGCCGGGAATCAGGCAGTGGGCAAACGGAGCTTGCCCGCGTCGCGCTGCGGTTTTCATGCTCGGAGAATTCCGGCTCATGCCCGGCACGGAAATCGGCGGATGGGGCTTTTGAAATGGCTTGGGAATGTAGCCGATGCCGGTTTCCACATCCACACTCTGCTTAAGCATGATGGACCAGTACTTGCCCTCGACCTCGTAGGGCGGGTCATGGCTCCACAAATACAGAATCGTCTCGATCGCCTCGTCGACCATTTCCGCCGCGTTTTTCGGATCGCAGCCGTACAGGTCCTGGTCAGCCGTCACGCTGCCCGCGCCAAAACAAAGATTCAAGCGTCCCTTGGACAAATGGTCCAACATGGCCAACCGGCAGGCGACGTGAGCCGGATGGTGCTGCTGCAAACAAACCGGCGCTGGGCCCAGGCGAATGCGGCGCGTGTCGGCCAGCGCCCGCGCGATGAAAATCTCTGGCATCACGATATTCTCGTATTTCATCGTGTGATGTTCGCCGATCCAGAATTCGCAAAAGCCCAACTCTTCGGCCTGAACGATCAGCTCCAGGTCCTCGTCGTAGCATTGGGCCGTGGGTTTTTCCGGCGGATGAAACGGCATGATGAACATGCCATAGCGAATTGGCTGCGCTCCCTGGCTCATACGCGCCTCTCGTCTTGGATTCAGCGGAGGTCCGGGGTTGGTGGCACTCAGTCGACGGTCGACCAAGACGAAACCTATCGAACGCACTGGGCAAAGTCAATCAAATCCGCTGGACGCTGGACTGCACCGACCTGAGCGATTGGACTGCCTGATCCCGCAGCAACCGGCGCATGATTTTGTGAGACGCCGTGCGCGGCAGGCTCTCGATCACGGTAACCGCGGAGATCTTGAACAAGGGATTCAAGTGCATGCGAATCGCTTGCTGCAGTTGGCTTTCCAGGCCGCCTGTCGCTTCCTGACGAACTTCCTGCAACACGGCGAAGATCCACAGCATGCTCGGACCGCCGCCTGGTGGCGCCACGGCGACCGCCGCAGTTTCGCGAATTGCCGGAACCGCGTTCAACACGCGCTCGATCTCGACCGAACTGACTTTGATGCCACCCAAGTTCATCGTGTCATCGACTCGTCCCTGCGCGCGGTAGTATCCGCCCGGCAGCTGCTCCATGGCGTCACCGTGGCGGCGGAGCGTTTCACCCCTGGGTCCCCTGGGTGTCTCGTCGAAATACACGCCCTGGTGGTCGTGGTGCAGCAACTTCGTCGACATTCCGATAGCCGGCGGAACCAAGAACACCTCGCCCGCCTGAGCGTCGCCTGCGACTTCATCGATCAGCACCAGCTCCGTTCCAAA
>JANNQN010000325.1:0-5402 GCA_031400775.1 Planctomycetia bacterium
CGAACGGCCTCGACCGTCCGGACTTCATCTGGCATTACCTGCTTCAAAGTTTCGCCACGATGGGTCGCGCAACGGGGTGGCACGGGCTGATCGGCAACAAAGAAAACTATTGTCGCGTTACCTTCCCCGCTCTGGCAGCACTGAGCCCGGACGTCCGCGAGCAACAGATTCGGCAGGTCTGCCGTGCCGCCCGCATTCGCATGCCAGATAGGAAGGCCGATTTTATCCTCGGGTGCTTCGACTACGTACAGCGGCTCGGCGGACCGAAGGCAACCAAAGCCCGGCTCCTCGCCGAGCGCGGACGTGAGGCCAAAATTCGCTTCCTTCAGACATTCCCGGGCATCGGCCCGAAATACGCGCGAAACATCATGATGGACGTGTATCACGAAGACTTCCGGGACAGCATAGCGCTGGACGTGCGCATCCTGGCCATCTCGGAAGCGATGGGGCTGTCATTTTCCTCCTACGCCGCCCACGAGCAGTTCTACTTGGGTGTTGCTCGGGAGGCAGGCCTCAACGGCTGGGAGTTGGACCGCTTGTTGTTCAACTTCCGTCCGGTCGTGGAGGCGCGGTTGGGCGTCAGCGGGGCCGCGAAGAACCGACAACCCGGGCCGTATTAATCCGCCACGGTGGGCTCGTCTCGACTATTTCTTCACCGCGGCCTGGAAGCCGGCATTGAAGAGCGCTTGGATGGCGGCATTGACGTCGACTCCCTTGCCGTTCACTTCCAGCGTTTTGGTCTTCTTGTCCGAATTGACGGCGCTGACACCATCGACGCTCTTGAGCGCCTTTTCGGCCGCGCGGTAGCAGGCGGGGCAACAGAGATGTACCCCGGTGATGGCGATCGCGTCGGCCTTGGCGCCCTTCTCGGCGTTCGAGGCCGGGAATTCCAGCGCCTTGTCGCCATGCTTTGCTGTGCCGCGGAAGCCTGCTTTGGCGAGCGCATCGATGGCCGCACTGGCGGCCTTGTCATCGGCGGCGGTGAGCGTAATGGATCCGGCATCCTTGTCGGCCTTACCGCCAGTCACTCCGTCGATTCCCTTCAGCTTGCTCTGGGCGATATTCACGCATTGATCGCAACACATGTGAACGCCTTCGATTTTCACCTCGCCGGCACGGACCGCCGAAATACACAATGCGGCCATCGCGACCGCAATCGATGAAAGATGAGTGAATTTCATGATGTCTCTCCAAAAATTGGAATTGAGTCGGTACGTCTGACGTCGAACCTCGCGGCGCAAAACGTGTACCTCCGGCGTGGCCTGTTCGCCTGGGACTGGTAGGCCGCCCACGAGGCAATGCCTAGATTCTAGCGGACCCGATACCGCGCTGCCAATCATCAAACCCTCGGGCCTGCAGAAGCTCGCATTCGCCGTCTGCCCCGGCTATTCTGGCAGTCTGCGGTACGGGCGTCTGAAGCGGAGCGGCTGCCTTTAGTCGATGGGCGACAAGCTGCTGGTTTGTACGTGTGACCGCGATACGTTCCAATCAAATCGACTGCGTCGCAAGAGGTGCCATCGTGCGTCGACTAACCGAAACTAAGCCGATTGCCTCGGTGGTCGCGTTGCTTCACTTCTTTTTGTTGGCGGCATTTTGGACGGTCAGCGCGGGACCAGTTGCCGGCGCGGAAAAGTCGTTTGCCGTCTACGTCATGAAGGTCGACGGCAGCCAGGTGCGAAAAGTGGCGCAGGTCGAAGGGTACACAATTCACGAGGCGGCACGCTGGTCGCACGATGGCAAACGGGTCGTGTTTTCCGCGTTGAACGCGAATTCAAGCACGCGCGACTTCTTTGTCGTAAATATTGACGGCAGCGGGCTGCGCAATCTCGGCACCGGTAGGAACCCGGATTGGTCGCCCGACGACAAACAAATTGCCTTCGACCGACCTGGGATGCAAGGCTCGCAGGTGTACGTACAAAACCTTGACGGTCAAGGGAGCGAACGCGTGGCACAAGGTAATTGCCCGCGTTGGTCGCCCGATGGCAGCCAGTTGGCATTCGCTGATGGAAACATGCTCGATGTAATGGACCTGGCGAGCGGCGAGCAACGGGCGTTATTCGAGACACCTTTTGAAACACTGTACCGTGGATGCTGCTGGTCGCCCGACGGAAAGTCCTTGGCGCTCAGCGCCCGGCCCGTGCCCCGCGTTCGGCGTCAAGTGCTCATCGTCAGTGCTCAGGGAGCCAAGGATGGCCTGTCAGTTCGCTTGCAGAATGAGGCCAGCGGGCAGATGGGGTTTTCGCCAGATGGCAGACAGTTGGCTTTCGACAACGCGTATTTCATTCACGTTGTTGACGTCGAAGGCAACGGGCGTCCGCGGCAATTGCCCGACCAGAAAGCCCAGAACCTCAGTCCCGACTGGTCGCCCGACGGTCAGTGGCTTTTGTTCAGCAGTAATCGCGATTGATCCGGTTCGGCGTTGGCGGCGGGTCAGACCACTCAGGCAGAGGTCAGCGTATTTCGAAAGGGAGGTGGCACGTGGCGGAGCATCAATTCTCGCGTGGGTGTCGTCCGGCTTGCCGCCGATGGAGCGCAGCGATCGTGCTTGCGTTGGCCGTGTGCTGTGGGGCCTTGGCGGCCCGTGGTGCTGAGCCGGCTGAATCAACCCGGCCGCGGATCGTCGACCTGTCGCTGTTGGTCGCTGCCGATTTGCCAGGCGCGTGGCCTGCTCCCGGATTTTCGCCGTTTCATATCAACCATTACCTGCAAATTTGTCCCCGAAGTCCGTACAACAGCGATATCCTGGCGATCGATGGCAACACAGGCACGCAGCTCGATGTGCCGCCGCATTCGATCCCGCTGCCCGAAACCAACCTGCCCAACGCGGGACCGTATGGCCGTCTGTTCACGGACAAGGTTCCCGCCTGGCAGTTCTGCGGCGAGGCATGCGTCGTCGATTGTCGCGACCTGCGCGACGGAAAGACGCCGGGCCGTAGCGAACTGGTCAAAAGCGCGCGGATTGAAAGCTGGGAAAAACAGCACCGGCCGCTCTCGACGGGCGACGTTGTCTTGTTCCATAGCGGGTACACCGACAAATATTACCTGCCGCTGCCGCAGGGTCGCCGATTTGCGGCCGCGCCGGTCGAGGGTAGCACTCCCGCTTGGCCCGATCCCGACCCCGACTGCATGGAATTTCTCGCCAGCCGTAAGGTCATGGCGCTGGCGACCGACAGCGCCAGCATGGGGCCGCTGCCGGATCTGGCCGAGCCGACGCACATCGCGGGTCTCAAATATGGAATGATCTGGACAGAGTCGGCCACTGGGTTCGATCGGCTTCCCGCGACTGGCGCTTTCTACTGCCTGTTGGCTCCCAAGCATGCCGACGGCACTTACAGCGAAGGCCGCGCCCTGGCAATCGTGGGCGATCCCTTGGCCCGGCGGCTGATCGAGTCGGCCCGCAAGAAGCAAGTCGTCGATTTATCGGTCACCTTGTCGACGGACTTGCCCGTGACCTGGCCAGGGCGTGGGGCCGGCGATCACCGCCAGCCGTACCTGAGAGTGCCGCTCTTCTTGGCCGCGAATCTGGGCCGATTTCACGAGAGCCATTTGCTCGACTCGCATGCCGGCACGCACCTGGTGCCACCGTCGTATGCGCTTCCGCCGGCGGGCTTCGACAGTCGTGGTTATGCCGCCGATGTCCAAACCTGGCTGGCCGAGTATGAACAGAAATACGGGCCGCGCGGCACCAGCGACGTGACCGCGGAAAAAGTTCCGCTCGAACAAACGTGTGGTCGGGCCCGGGTCATCGACGTACGGCATCGCGTGGGTTCGACCGATCCCGCCACGTGGCCGCGCTCGCCCGAGATCACCGTGGCCGACATCGAGGCGCACGAGAAACAACACGGGCCGCTCGAGGCCGATCAGATTGTGATCTTTCACAGCGGCTATAGCGACGCGACGTTTAAGCCGCTTCCGACAGGATTGGCCTGCATGGCCGAACCGCTGGGCGGCAAGCGCGAGGGTTGGCCTGCGCCGGGGGCCGACGCCATCATGTACTTGGCCGGCAAGGGCATCCGCGCGGTGGCGACCGACGCGCCGACGCTGGGCGGCAGCGAACCCAAACGGGCCCTGTCGACGTATTGGGCCTTGGGCACAAAGGGCATGGTGGGAGTGGAGTTTTTGACCGGAGTGGGCAAACTGCCGAAGCAAGCCTATTTCATTTTCGCGCCGATCAAGATCGCCGGCTGCCACGGCGGCCCCGGCCGCGCGATCGCGCTCTACTGACCTGACGGGCCAAACGCATTCGGAATCGTACTAGCCGCTGAAGCCCATGTCTGCGTCAAGCGTGCCCAAGATGCGGTCACGCACTGGGGCGACCAGATTTGCCTTGCTCTGCCGATAGGCCGGATTGGGCAGCGTCGACAATCGTCTTGCGCGTGCCAACGCAGTCTCGAGCAGCTTGCCGGCGTCCACCGCTTCTTCCAAGAACCCGGCGGCGACTGCGCCGTCGGGATCGTAGAGAACGGCATGTTGCGTGCTGGGAATCAAACTGGCAGTCGGTAAGCGATATCGAGCCAACTCGACGGCGAAAATCGGCAGCCTCAGGCCGTCGCCGACCTCGTTCAAACCGATTTTGAAGTTGCCGCGGGCGCCTATGCGATAGTCCATGGTCATCATGAACAGGGCTCCCATCGCCACGCAGTGTCCCGTGGCCGCGCCGACCACCGGACGCGGAAAAGTCATCACGTCCATGGCCAATCGCACCGTCGCGGACACCATGCTCGCCGTGGCGGTCGAATCTCCTCCTCGGATCGTCTTGAGATCAAAGCCGGCGGAGAATATGCCCGGACGGCCAGTCACCACCACGGCGCCAACATCCGGACCAATTTCGGCAAAGCATTGCTTGAGCCGCTCGGCCATTGCGAGCGAAAACACGTTCACCTTTCCGTCATCGATCGTCAGAACGGCGATATTCGCCTCGTGCCGAACGGTTGCGAGCTTATCAGACATCGGTGAGAGTTCCTTCGGTCGGGTTGATTGCGATCTAAATCAATTGCTGCAGCCTGGCGGCCTCTTCGCGGACCCGATCGGGGCCACCGAGCAACTGCCGGTTGGCGCCGATGCGTTTGAACCACAAGTGCAGCCCCAGTTCGTCGGTGAACCCAATGCCGCCATGCACCTCGGTGGCGGTCCGGGCCACGAATGTTCCCACCTCGGAAACATGCGCTTTCGTGTGGCAGGCGGTCAGCCGCGATTCGTCAGCAATCGAATCGAAGGCGTATGCGGCATACCACATCATGGCACGGCAAGGTTCCAATTCGGCTGCCATTTCGGCACACATGTGCTTCACCGCCTGGAACGAGCCGATGGCGCGGCCGAACTGCACACGCTGCTTGGAATAGTCTACGGCCCGGGTCAACATGGTTTGTGCCGCGCCCAAGGTATCTGCCGAGAGCATGATG
>JANNQN010000326.1:0-18157 GCA_031400775.1 Planctomycetia bacterium
GTGTAGTCCGATCCCATAGCGAAGAATCAAGGGATCTCCGCCCAAGTTGCGGACGATCGAATAGCAGAATGCACGACATCAACTCCCCAAAACCAAACAGCCATCCCAGCCTTGACACCCGGCTACATAGCAGGCACAAAGAACACAAAGACGGAACGATGATGTGCCGTCAGCTTCTCGTTCTTCGCTTCCTTCGTGCCTTCGTGGTCCAACAAATGCCCCGATGGTTTTACGACTCTTGAACTACTTAATGCGTTACTACTTCTTCCAAAACGGCTTCTCGGGCAGGTACGTGTCGAACTTGGCGATCAACTTTTCTTGATATTCCCCGGCAAACGCGCCGGACAGGAAGCGATCGATCCCTTCATCGTACAGTTGCTTCCAACTGGCGTCCTCGTGACCCGGATTGATCGGAAAGAACAGCGCCGCGTTGGCTTCGGCCGCCTGCTGGTCGCCCGGGGCGTCGCCGATCATTAGCGTGTGGTTGGGCGCATACTTCTTCGCATTGGCCAGAGATTCCTTCTTCGTGCCTTCTTCCTGTCCGCAAATGGCACACACGTATCGGGCCAGGTCGTGCTCCTCCCACTCGCGCTTGAGCGCCTCGTTAGGAGTTGCCGAGACGACGAACAGATCGGCCACTGGCACGAGCTTTTCCAGGCACTCGCGCACATGAGGAAACGGCGGCACGGCCCGGACCACTTTCTCGATCGTCGCGTTGACGGCCTTTGACCAGGCCAGCGCCTGCTTCAAGTGGGGGTCGCCCGATGCCTTGGCTTCGGCCTCCAGTGCCGGGTTGGCCAGCTTTGTCTCGCGACGGATCCAATCCACGAGCGACTTGGGGATTTCAATGGCCAGCCCGCGCGCTTTGACTTCGGCCCGTTCGCGCACCAGCTCCAGCGCCTCGATGAGCGCCGGAAAGCGATTGATCCCACGGCTCTTGGAGTACAGGTTGACGAACTCGGCCGCCTCGCGGACGTATTTGCTCACGCCGGCCAGGTTGTAGTGATCGACGATGTTGGGGATGAAGCACTCCTTGTGCTTCACTTCCATCGTGTCAAACGCACAGCCGTCGGAGTCGATACCGACCAGAAAATCGTGTTGCTTGGTGATTTGGAACATCGGACCTGGGGGGAATCGTACCGGAGGTAAATCTTGGTGTTCTAGTTTCAATCGCGTCGTTATTTCTTGCGGTCCGCCTGCGGAACGTATTTCGCCAGTTTTTGCGTGGCGTACTTCGGTTGAAAGCGGGTCATCCGAAACCGCCCGTCGACCAGCGGAATCGTCAGCATGTCTTCGCCCACCAGCGGTTTTGCGTAGCGCACGAATTCGTCGGTCACGTCGCAGCCGCTCGCGGCGATCCATTTGGCCGGAAACGTGCGCTCGCTGTTGGCAACTTCATCGAGCGGAACCTTGTCGTAGCGCACATTGTAGATCGGTCCGGGATTCCGCAGGATCGTCGCCATGTGGCCGCTCTGTCCGGTCGCGGCCAGGATCGCCGCCAACTGCCCGCTGCGATAGGCCTCTTCCAGGTCGACCGTCGAGGCCAGCGCCATGGCGTTGCGTTGGTCGGTGCCCGCGACATTTCCCCGGGCCGCTCCCTTGGCCGCCAGTCCGGCGCGGTTCAAGTAGTTGACCACGGCTTGCGTGACGGTCATCTGGCTGGAGCTGAACATCGTGTGCCCGAACGAGTCGCGGACTTCGCCCAATTCGCCGACGTTAAAACCTTCGCTGACGACGACCATGCATCGGCCGCGAGCGCGCAACTGGTCGTTGACCTGATCGGCCATCTGCTCGAGCGTGCAGGGGCTCTCGGCCAGGTAGATTTGCAGTGGCATTTCGCGATTGGGGTCGGCCAGTCGGGCCGCGGCCGGGATGTAGCCAATCTTGCGGCCCATGGCCTGCATCACCAGCACCGGGTCAGCCGGCGACGAGCCCTCGTTCTCTTCGTTGGCCGTTTGCACCGTGTGCATCCAGAACTTGGCCACCGATCCGTAGCCCGGCGTGTGATCGATGAGCTTGAACTCGCTGTCGCCCACGTCGTTGTCGATGGTCTTGGGCACGCCGATGCCGGCCAGGTCCAGCCCTCGCTCGCGGGCCAGGGCGGCCACCTTGTTGGCCGTGTCCATCGAGTCGTTGCCGCCGATGTACAGGAAGTAGCCGATGTCGTGAGCCTTGAAAACCTCGATCGCGCGGTCGAAGTCCTCGGTCTGGCTGGGCCGCAACTTATAGCGGCAGGTGCCGATCGAGCCGGCGGCCGGCGTGTAGCGCAGCAGCGAGACTTCTTCGGCCGGCTGGGCCGAGAGGTCGAGCAACTCTTCCTTCAGCACGCCTTCGATTCCGTGCCGCGCGCCGTACACGGTGCCGATTTCGGCCATCTGGCGGGCCTGCTCGATAATGCCGCGCAGGCTGTTGTTGATCACCGGGCTCGGGCCGCCGCTCTGGGCGACCACCATGTTACGCGCTTTTGCCATGGTTCGCTGCCGACTCGCTTACGCCCAATTTACGCAGGAAAACCGCAAAGTTTACCAGTCCCGAGTACCCCCGGCAATGAGGCGGCGACCGCTAGGCGACCCGCGGTCGTGGCTTGTAGAATGGCCGTTTTGCCGTCGGCCAATCCGCGCGAGCATTGCCGCCATGTTGATCGGAATTTCACCGCTGATTAGCCCCGAACTGCTGGCCACGCTGTGCCGCATGGGGCACGGGGACGAAATCGTGTTTGCCGACGCCCATTTTCCGGGCGAGAGTTGCAACCCGCGGACGGTGCGGGCCGACGGGCTACGGATCGCTGACCTGCTGGATGCCGTCTTGCCGCTGTTTGCCTTGGACGCCAACGTCGATACGCCGCTGTGCATGATGCAGGCGGTCGAGGGCGACCAGCTCGATCCCTCGGTGGAGCAATTGTATCGCGGGCCGATCGAGCGACACTGGCCCGGCACGCCCCCGGTGGCGCGGCTGGAGCGGTTTGCCTTCTATGCCCAGGCCCGGCGGGCGTATGCCGTGGTGATGACCGGCGAGACGGCCAAGTACGGCAACATCATCTTGAAGAAGGGCGTCACGCCGATCCGCGGCAAATGAGACTGCATTGACGCGCCGCTTGCGAACGTAGCCCTAGCTGTCGATAATCGGCCGGCCCCCAATCGATTCAATTTCCCACGCGAGTTTCTCAGCCATGTCGCTCCTGGTTGTCGGTTCCATTGCCTTCGATAGCGTCGAAACGCCCACGGAAAAGCGCGACAACGTGCTGGGCGGCTCGGCCGTTTTCTTTTCCTATGCCGCCAGCTACTTCGCCCCAGTGCGGCTGGTGGGCGTGGTGGGCGAGGACTGGCCGGCCGAGCACACCGAACTGCTACGGGCCCAGGGCATCGACACCAGCGGCCTGCAGGTCGTGCCCGGCGCCAAGACGTTTCGCTGGCGGGGCAAGTATATGCCCAACATGAACGACCGCGAAACGCTCGAGATCCACTTGAACGTCTTCGAAAAGTTCGATCCGGTGCTGCCGGCCGACTATCGCAAGAGCAAGTACCTGTTCTTGGCCAACGGCTCGCCGATCATTCAGATGAAGGTGCTGGATCAAGTTCCGGACGCTGAGTTGAAAGTCGCCGATACGATGGACCTTTGGATCAACCTGCAAAAGGACGAGTTGCGGGCACTATTGCGTCGGCTCGACGGCCTGGTGCTCAACGACAGCGAGGCCAAGCTGCTGACCGACGACGAGAACCTGGTGCGGGCCGGCCGCAAGGTGCTGGAAATGGGTCCCAAGTTCGTGGTCATCAAGAAGGGCGAGCATGGGGCGATGTTCTTCAGCCGCCAGGAGACCTATGTCATGCCGGCTTATCCGACTCCCGACGTCGTCGACCCGACCGGGGCGGGCGACAGTTTCGCCGGCGGCATGATGGGCTACCTGGCCGCGCAGGGTAACAGCTCGCCCGAAACGCTCAAGCAGGCGTTGGCCTACGGCACGATCGTGGCCAGCTACAACGTCGAGGATTTCAGTCTCGACCGCATGAAGAAGATCGGCCGCGCGGACCTGGAAGAACGGATGAAGTCGTATCGGCGGATGCTGTCGTTTTAGGGGCGATCCATAGGGATGCCAGGCCGCCTGCGACTTCGGCGGCCCATGTTTCGCATAGAAAAAAGCAACGCTAAAGCATGGCCGATATCGTCCGCACATTCGTGGCTGTCGAGATTCCTGGCGAGGTCAAGTCGCGAGCCGCGCAGTTGATCGAACGTTTGCAGGCCGCGCCGGCCAACGTCAAATGGGTCGCGCCGGAGGATATGCACTGGACGCTCAAGTTTCTGGGCGACGTCGATATGCTGGAAATTCCCGAGGTCTGTCGGGCCGTGAAGCGGGCCGCCGAACCCTTGCGGCCGTTCGACGTGGAGGCCCGAGGGGCGGGCGCTTTTCCCGATTGCCTTAACCCGCGCACGTTGTGGGTCGGCATGGGTGAAGGGGCCGAGGCCATGATCCAGTTGCACGAGGCGCTGGAGCGAGAGTTGGGCGGACTAGGGTATCGCGAGGAGAACCGCCGCTTCCGCCCCCATCTGACGATCGGCCGCGTGCGTCAAAGCCCCGTGGGAATCGAGCAGTTGGGCCAACTGATTGAAGAAAACGCCGGCTTCGAAAGTGGGCTGTCGACCGTGTATGAGGTGACGGTTTTCGCCAGCCAGTTGGGGCGCGAAGGCCCGACTTACGAGCCGCTCTGCCACGCCGATCTCAAGGGCCGGTAGCCGACGGGCCCGCGTGTTAAACTGCGCAAACTGCACCGCCGTCCGCGCCGCGCTGGCTCACAAATCTGCTCGCCAATTGGGAATCGGGTTTGCTAAGATGACGGCGCGTGAGCGACGCGCACGTTTTTGCGAAAAAGCTCTTGCAGGAGGGGGTGGGCGCCGATAGTATGTACAGGTGTTCACTAATGCGGCGGCTGCGGCTTTGCGTTCTTCGCCGGCAGCCGCACGAGGCCGCACTTGGCTCCCCAAGCAAGAAGGAATCCTATCGCCATGGTCACCGCCACCAAATCCAACAATCGCATGCCTAAAGAAACCACCCCTTCGAGCAAGCCCGGCAAGAAGACCAAGGACGCGACCTCGTTCCTGGATTCCAATCCGGATCTGAAGAACACGCTGGCCCAGATCGAAAAGCAGTTTGGCGAGGGGGCCATCATGCCCCTGGGCATTGCCACCGCGGTGCAAATCGATGGCATTCCGACCGGCAGCCTGTCGTTGGATCTGGCGCTGGGCGGGCAGGGGATTCCCAAGGGCCGGATCGTCGAGATCTTCGGTCCCGAATCGAGCGGCAAGACCACGCTGGCGCTGCATGTTGTGGCCCGGGCCCAGAAGCTGGGGGGCATTGCCGCCTTTATCGACGCGGAGCATGCCCTGGATCCGGGCTGGGCCAAGAAGGTGGGAGTGGATTTGGACTCCCTGTTGGTCAGCCAGCCGGGCAGCGGCGAAGAGGCCATGCAAATTACCGAGATGCTGATCCGATCGAACGCGGTCGACGTGATCGTGATCGACTCGGTGGCGGCCCTGGTGCCCCGCAAAGAGCTCGAAGGAGAAATCGGCGATTCGCACGTCGGTTTGCAGGCCCGGCTCATGAGCCAGTCGATGCGCAAGCTGACCGGAGCGATCGCCAAGAGCAAAACGTCGGTCATCTTCATCAACCAGATTCGCGAGAAGATCGGCGTCATGTTTGGCAGCCCCGAAACCACGCCGGGCGGCCGGGCCTTGAAGTTCTACAGTTCCTGCCGGATCGACGTGCGGCGGATCGGCCAACTGAAAGAGGGCGAGGACGTCGTCGGCCAACGGGTGCGGGCCAAGGTGGTCAAGAACAAGGTCGCGCCCCCCTTCCGAGTCGCCGAGTTCGACATGATGCATGCCAATGGCATCAGCTACGAAGGGGATGTGCTGGATTTGGCGATCGCCCAGAAACTAATCGTCCGCTCCGGAGCCTGGTTTCGCTACGGTGATGTACAATTGGGGCAGGGTCGCGAGAAGACCCGAAGCTACATGCTGGAGAACCCAGAGCTGGTCGAAGAGTTGCGAAGCAAGATCGCCAATGCCGGCGAACTGCCCCCCGTGGCGACTGCCCCCAGCGGCGAGTCGGCCGAAGAATAGGGCAGGGCCTCTGGACGCTTCGCGGCGATTCGATCAACTCGGTGGATCCGGCCGCCAACCTCCAATCGAGGTGCCGACTATGAGCCGCTGTTGTCGAGTTGCGATCTGCTGCGGCGCCATGGCGCTAGTTGTGGGATCGCTCGTTGCCGGATCGCTTTCCCTGCCGGTTCTTGGCCAACAAATCTCCGGCCTGCAGGCTGCCGCCGCCGTGGAAGAGGTGTTGGTCAAGGCCATCGCCCAAAGCGAGCGATCGGTCGTGGCCATCGCCCGGGTCAAGCGCAACACGGACGATCGGCTCGATCTGACTCCCAACCTGTTCAACCAGTTGGGTCGCAGCGCTCCCCGGCCCGGCGACGCCGAGTTCATTCCCAACGAGTATGCCACGGGCGTCGTCGTGGCGGCTGAGGGGCTGATTCTCACGGCGCACCACGTGCTGCGCGAGGATAGCGACTACTGGGTCACGACGGCGGACCGCAAGACTTACAAGGTCATCAAGATCGTGGGCGCCGATCCGCGCAGCGATCTGGCCGTGCTGGCCATCGAAGCGGTCGATCTGGTGCCGATCAAGTTCGGCGATGCCAGCAAGTTGAAAAAAGGGCACATCGTCATCGCCCTGGGCAATCCGTATGCGATTGCTCGCGACGGCCAGGTGAGCGCCAGTTGGGGCATTGTGTCGAACCTGACGCGGAAAGACGGCCCTTGGCCCGGGCGCGAGGGACAGCCCACCAAGCCGACCATGCATCAATACGGCACGTTGATCCAGACCGACGCCAAGCTGAACCTGGGGACCAGCGGTGGAGCCCTATTGAATCTCAAGGGAGAAATGGTCGGCCTGACCGTGTCGCTGGCGGCCGCCCTGGGCTACGAGCAATCGGCCGGCTTTGCCCTGCCGGTCGACGAGACATTTCTGCGGGCGCTGAATACGCTCAAGGGGGGCGGTGAAGTCGAATACGGATTTCTGGGCGTCTCGCTGCCTCCGCCCTATGACATGCGGGCCCGCGGCAAGAACGGCGTGATGGTGGTTGAGGTGCTGGAAGGCACGCCCGCCGAGCGCTATTCGTTGAGGAAGGAAGACGTGATTACGCACGTCAATGGCCTCGAGATTCACGACCACGACGAGCTGCTGCTGAACGTCGGCAAACTGGCCCCCGATGCCGGCGTGCGGCTGACGATCGAGCGAGACGGCCGATCGCAAGTCGTGACGATCAACGAACTGTCGAAGTTTTGGATCGGCGGCAGGAAGATCGTGACCAATCCTTCGCCGGCCTGGCGGGGCATCCGCGTGGACTATGTCACGGCTTCGGAGCGTTTTCGCGATTGGATGGTGCAGCGTCGAATCGACC
Organism: Planctomycetia bacterium; assembly: GCA_031400775.1. Lineage (GTDB taxonomy): Bacteria > Planctomycetota > Planctomycetia > Pirellulales > PALSA-1355 > PALSA-1355. The sequence continues at coordinate 7,458 of JANNQN010000326.1, forward strand.
CCCAGGGCGCGGTTTGGATTACCCAGGTCGACGAGAACAGCGCCGCCTGGAAGGAAGGCCTGCGCCCTGACATGATGATCAGTCACGTCGGCAACAAGCGGGTCGCCACGCCCAAGGATTTTCAAGAAGCCGTGGCCAACCAGTCCGGCCCCATCAAGATCCGCCTGACTTTGTCCCCCAATGATCGTCCCGTGCGGACCATCGAGCCCGACGCGAGCTAGCGCCGCGTTTTGGTACTCGGTTCCCGTCTCGCCCGCAAGTTTGCTCTGCCCGTGTGTGCCGCACGCAATCTGCTATGCCGCAAGCGCGAAAATGACCCAGCGGTCAACTGCGCCCACTTCCCTGGTCCGTCTGGCGGCAAATGACTATTATGACGGGCCTTGCCGCGCCTGGTGGGAAAACTCCCGGCGAACGACTGCGGCTCGAGTGTTGTCCGATTCCTGAGGGTCCCGGCGCTTTGGCTGGTGTCCGTCCTCATGGCCCCGACTGCGATCTCTATGAAAACTGACGAACTGCGCGAAAAGTACTTAACCTTTTTCGAGGGCAAGGGCTGCGTCCGCCGGCCCAGCGACGTGCTGGTCCCTCGTTGGGATCCTTCGGTGTTGTTTACCCCGGCCGGCATGAACCAGTTCAAGGATCATTTCCTGGGCAAGGTGAAGCTCGATTTCACCCGGGCCACGACCTGTCAAAAATGCCTGCGCACCGGCGACATCGAGAACGTGGGCCGCACAGCCTATCACCACACCTTTTTCGAGATGCTGGGCAATTTCAGCTTCGGCGATTACTTCAAGCGCGAGGCCATCAACTGGGCCTGGGAGTTCTTGACGAAAAAGGAGTGGCTGGGGCTCGATCCCGACCGGCTGTTTGTATCGGTCTACCACGACGACCACGAAGCCGCGGAAATCTGGGCCCGCGATATCAAGCTGCCGTCGGAGAGGATCAAGCGGATGGGCGAGGACGACAATTTCTGGCCGGCCGGGGCGCCCAGCGGCGGCCCGGACGGCGTCTGCGGTCCGTGTAGCGAGATTTTTTTCAAGCCCGACAGCAAGAGTGAGGTCGAGATCTGGAACCTGGTGTTCACGCAGTTCAATCGCGTTGGATCGCCCCCCGACAATCTGCGGCCGCTGCCCAGCAAGAACATCGACACCGGAATGGGTTTGGAGCGGACGGCGGCCGTGTTGCAAAACGTGCCCAGTAACTTTCATATCGACATCCTGCTGCCGCTGGTCGAACGGGCCGGCGAGGTGTGCGGCATCAAGTACGATCCGGCCAGCGAGAACGGCCGTCGGCTGAGGCGGATCGCCGATCACGTTCGGGCCTGCACATTTGCGATTCACGAAAACGTGTATCCCGGTCCGAACAAGGAGAAATACGTCATCAAGCGGCTATTGCGGCGGGCGGTGCTCGACGGGCGGCAAATCGGCCTGCACGAGCCGTTCTTGCACAAGCTCGTGCCGCTGGTCGCCGAGCTGATGCGCAAGACCTATCCCGAGTTGGGCCAGACGACCACCCGCGTGTCGCAAGTGATCGAGAAGGAGGAGAGTAACTTTTTTTCCACGATCGACGCGGGCTTGGATCGTATCGACCGGCTGTTCGACAACATGCAATCGGCGGGGCGCGAGAAGGTCTCGGGCGGCGAAGCGGCCGAGATGTACACCACGCACGGCTTTCCGCCCGAGCTGTTCGAGACCCTGGCGGCAGAGCACAACCTGGGATTCGATTGGGCCGGCTTCAATCGCGAGATGGAGCAGCACGGCATCGATTCGGGAGCCGGTCAGCGGATGGAGTTGTTCCAGTCCAGTCCGCTCGATGCCCTGAAAAAGACGCTCAGCGGCACCGAGTTCGTCGGCTACGAGGCGACCGAGTGCGATGCCCAGGTCGTGGGGATCATCGCCCGCGGCGAACTGGTCGAGCGGATCGACGAGATCGGGCACGGGCAGCCGATTTGCATCGTGCTCGACAAGACTCCCTTTTACGGCGAGTCGGGCGGTCAAGTGGGCGACATCGGCACGATCGTGGGCCCCGGATTTCGCTTTGAAGTCACCGACACGCAAAAAGAGGGCGCCTTCACGTTGCATCTTGGTCATCTGCGCGAGGGTCGGATCGAGCAAGGCGCCCGCGGCCGAGCGAGCGTCGACGTCAGCCGCCGGCTGGGCATACGGCGCGCGCACTCGGCGACGCATATTCTGCACTACGCGCTGCAAAAACACCTGGGCAAGCACGCACAACAGCAAGGCTCGAAAGTCGACGTCGACTGGCTTCGCTTCGATTTCACGAATCCCTCGTCGCTTTCGCCCGACGAGCTGGCGGCCGTCGAAGCCGAAGTCAACGAGCTGGTGGCCACGAGCGCCAAAATCAGTTGGCGCAGCCTGCCGCTGGCCCAGGCGCGCGAGACCGGCGCCATGATGCTTTTCGGCGAGAAGTATCCGGACATCGTGCGGATGGTTTCGATCGGCGAATTCAGCAAGGAGCTGTGCGGCGGAACACACTTGGACAATAGCGGCCAGGTCGGGCTGTTCAAGATTATCGGCGAGGAGAGCGTGGCGGCCGGCACGCGCCGCGTGACGGCGTTGACTGGCACGGCGGCGCTCAAGCGCGTGCGCGAACACGAGACAGCGCTGGCACAGACGGCGGCGATCTTGCGGGTTCCGGCGGCCGACGTGCCCGAGCGAGTCGCCGCGATGGCCAAGGAGCTGCGCGATCTGAAAAAGCAACTATCCGCCGCGCCCCGCAGCGGCGCCGTCACGGCCGAGCGCCTGCTGGCCGACGCCACCGAGATCGGCGGCGTGCGAGTCGTCGTGGCGCCAACGCCCGAGGCCGACGCCAACGCGATGCGCCAATTGATCGATCAACTGCGCAAGTCCGCCAGTCCCGTGGCCGTGCTGCTGGGTTCGGCGGCCGAGGGCAAGGTGACTCTCGTGGCGGGCATCAGCCGCGATCTGGAACAGCGAGGCTTGAACGCCGGCGCGTGGATTCGCGGCGCCGCCGAGGTCGTGGGGGGGCGCGGCGGAGGCAAGCCCGACATGGCGCAGGCCGGCGGAAAGCACGCCGAGAAACTGCCCGAAGCGCTCGATACGGCCCGCAAGGACATCGCGGCCATGCTCGCCAAGTGAACGCCGGGCGGGCGTCGCGGCTAGTCGCCACCCCCGCCGGCGCGCAGCAGCGCTCCCCAGTCCCGTTTATACGCTACCGTACCGTCGGCTCGGAGCGACAGGGTCCTGTCGTTCGTCCCGCTGGTGGTTTACAGCGCGCCCTTGAGGGCTTTGATGGCGGCCGCGTAGTTCGGCTCCTCGGCGACTTCCTTGACTTGCTCGGCGTAGATCACCTTGCCGTCTTTATCCAGCACGAAAGCGCCGCGGGCCAGGATTTTCAGCTCTTCGATGAGCATGCCCCAGTTCTTGCCGAAGCTCCGATCCTGGTAGTCGCTCAGGGCCCGCATGTTGGCGATGTGCTCGGCACCGCAGAAGCGGTTCATCGCGAACGGCAGATCGAGGCTGACCGTGATGGCATTGACCTTATCGCCCAAACCAGCCAGTTCATCGTTGAACTTCTTGGTTTGGGTCTGGCAGACGGGGGTGTCGAGCGAGGGTACGACACTAATAAACGTTGGTTTACCTTTGAGGTCGGCGGGAGTGACCGTGACCAACGCGCCCTTATCGAAGTTGTGCAGTTTGAAGTCGGGCGCATTTTGTCCGACGCTGACGGCGTTACCGGCCAGAGTCATGGGGTTGCCCTTGAATGTGACGGCTCCAGAGCGCGACATAGATGATTTTCCTTTCGAGTGATAGCATCGACCGCGTGGCGAACCGGTAAGTATCGCGCGATGCCGGGCGAGGTACAAGGGGCCCCAAAATGGAAAAACGGGGGGCGGCTCTTGCCACCTTTGCGGCCAGGAGTAAGATGCCAGAGTTGCCCACCATGCTTCACTCTGAACGTGTTGGGCAGCGACGCTTTTTCGGGCGGCTCCCTATCAGGCGGCTTCTTTTCAAGTTGATGGAGCAACCACACATGGTCCAGGTATCTCTTGCGCAAGGGTGGGATCTCGACGTCGAGCGCGGGCCCGACTGGCTGTTCGTGCGACCGCGGTGCTCCGACGATGGGGCAGGCGGCGTGTTGGAATTGGCCGAGCACCTCTGGTCGTTGCTCGAGCAAAACCTCACGCACCGGATGGTGCTGGAACTGGGCGCGATCTCTTGCCTCACGCCCGCGCTGATCGATCAGCTCGCGTCGCTGCAAAAGCGAATTCACGCCCACGATGGCACGCTGCGGATTTGCGGGCTGTCGGTCAAGAATGAAACGCTGCTGGACGACAGCGAGTGGTCGAGCATGCTGCCGCATTTTTGCGATCGCGAGTCGGCCGTCATGGGGCAAGCCCGCCCGCGGCAGCCGCGCTGATAGGCGCTACACTAACCCGAAGCGCGAGCGAGGGCACTCTGACAAAGAACCCTCGCTTGCGCGTCGGGTTGATGTTTTTTCGAGTCTGTTCGATCGCTCTAGCGGTACTCAAAGTCCTGCCGCACCAGACGCTGCCAGCGGCGTTGCCGGTGCCGGTAAAAGATCCACGCGAACGCCCAGACCAGCGGCGTGAAGATGCCGGCCTGGATTTCGACAGTGTCCGTATAGCGGCATCCACCCGGCGCCGACTCGACCATGATCCAATGGTCCCACCTGGCCACGAGCGCGCTGTGCCCGTTGTCGCGGAGGCGGGCGCGAAAGCCCCTCTCGTCGTCGGAGAAGTCGCCTCGCGAGATTTCGATGACCTGGCTGCCAATGGGAATGCAGCTCAGGATTCGGAGGCCGACCCGGTATTTCCCTTCCGACCAACGCTCGGGCAATTCGCTCGGATCAATGGCCACGAAGCGAACCAGGGGACTGGAGACATAGCGCAGCAGTTGCGTGGTCTGGACTTCGGCGAAGCACTGCTGGGGCGAGCAGGGCAGAAGGCAGCTGCGCTCGATCAACATGCGAGAGCTCGAGGCTGTGCGCGGCCTGGGCTTACACCCAGTTCACTTCCAAGTGATTCTCGATCTGGTCGACTCCCTTGAGCCGCCGCAGCGCTTCCTGCGCCATTTGCTTTTGATAATACGAGCTGACCGTGCCCCGCAAGACGACTCGGCCTTCCTGCGTCTCGATGCGGAGATTGCGTCGCTTCAAGTGAGGATTGCCCTCGATGGCCGACGAGATCAAGGAATCCAACGTGGTTTCAGCGGTCGCCATGAAGAGTACTCTCGTCGCCGGGAAACTTGGGGGGGTTGGGGCCGGAGGTCGTTGGTGTGCGGGTTCGATCTGCAGCACGCTCGCTGTCGCGTACAGCTATCCATCGACAACGTAGGCCGTTTTCGTAAGGAATTCCATCCACGTACTCTGGGAATCTTTCGCGGACCGGTCCGCTTATGCCGGTTGTAGCAGCTAGTATTTCTGACGGCATTAACCGGCAATCCGTGGCCTAAATTTTCCGTATGGCACACGGATTGGAGACATCGCCAGCAATTCTTCCCGCGCCGGCCCATGTGCCGTTGCGCTGGTGCCGGGCCCAGTCGCTGGATGAAATCGACGGCTGGGAAACCCCCTGGCGACGCTTGGATCGCCGGGCCGGCAACCCCCTGGCCAATTTCGGTTGGATGCGAGCGTTCGTGCGAGCGTTTGCCGCCGACGTCGATCCGTTCTTCGTGGGGGCCATGCGCAATCGCGACCTGGTCGCCGTGGCTCCGCTGGTTCGCAAGCGGCTTCACGGCATCCGACGGCTGTGCCTGGCCGGCGCCGGAGAGCTGCACGAGGCGGTCGATTTGTGTTGCACCGACGAGCGGGCCCTGGAGCGGTTGTTCGCCTGGCTGGCCCGTCGCGGCTCGCCTTTGTTCTTCGAGCGCATCACCGCGGACTCCGCGGCGCTAAACAAAATCAAGCGGGCGTATCGCGGCCGCGCGATCGTCCTGGTGCGACCGCATGCCAGTTGTCCGTACATCGCGCTGGACGAGAGCTGGCTCGATCCCGAAATGCACTTGAACGCCGGTCGCCGCAGCGATCTGCGTCGGGCGCGCCGCAAGGCCGAGCAACTCGGTCCGGTGACAACCGAAATTCACACGCCCGATTTGGGCGAGCTGCCGCACCTGATGGACTTGGCCTTCGAGGTCGAAGCCAGCAGTTGGAAGGGAGCGGCCCACACGGCGCTGCTGCACGACGCCCACCGCGCGGCGTTCTATCGGCAGTATGCCGAGAGTGCCTGCATGGAGGGAGTCTTAAGGATTTGCTTTTTGAGGATTGGCGATCGGCTGGCGGCCATGCAGTTGGCCATCGAGCAGAGCGAAGGATTCTGGCTGCTCAAAGTGGGCTATGACCCGCGGTTCAGCCATTGCTCGCCCGGTTTGCTGCTGATGCGCGACTCGATTCGTTACGCCGCCGAGGCTGGATTGCGCACGTACGAGTTTCTGGGCAAGTCCGAAGCCTGGACCAAGGTGTGGACATCGACCGAGCACGTCTGCGTTTCGGTGCGCGTCTATCCCTTCGGACTGCGCGGGATGGCGGCCTTGGCTGTCGATTCGCTCGCGGCGGTCGGCAAGAAGTGGAGAAAAAAAGATGCGCCGGGACCCATTTGTGAATTACCCTGCTAGCCATGCCGGACGCTCGCCCGCCGGCGGCAGCTTGATGACGATCGCGCTTTTGATGGCCGGATGCGATCGCACTTCGTCCAGAGCGGCTTGCGGCGGGGCCTGATCGAGATTCAGCACGCCGATCGCTTCGCCCCCCTTGGTCTCCCGGCCCACGGCCATCTGCCCGATGTTGATGTTGTGGGTCCCGAAAATCGTGCCCACGATTCCGATGATGCCGGGCACGTCGTGGTGCGTGAAAATCATCAGCACGCCGTCCAAGTAAGCGTCGAGCCGGAAATCTTCGAGCTGCACCAGCCGCAGCATATCGGTGCCGAACACGGTGGCCGCGGCCTTGTGGGTCTCGCGCTCGGTTTCGACTTCGGCCAACACGACCGCCGAAAAAGCGCCCATGTCGCCGCGGCGCTGCTCGACCAGCTCGATGCCCCGCTCGCGCAGCAGGACCTCGGCATTGACGATATTGATTTCTTCTTCCAGCGCGTTGGCCAATAATCCGGCGGCAAAGCAGGCGGTGATGAGCTTCGTGTTCTTGCCGGCCACTTCGCCGCGGAACTGCAGCGTGCAGCGCTTGATCGAGCCGGTTTCGAACTGCCCTAGCAATAATCCCAAACGGTAGCCGACGTCCAGAAACCCGCGCATCTCGCTGAGGGTCTTGGCATCCAGCGGCGTCATGTTCACCGCGTGGCGGATGGCACCGGTGGTCAGATAATCGACCAACAGGCCCACGCCCTCGACCGCGACTTGCGCCTGCGCTTCCTCGGTGCTCGCGCCCAGGTGTGGCGTGGCCAATACGCCCGGCATGCCGAACAACGGGCTGGTTGTGCAGGGCTCGGTGGCGAACACGTCGAGCGCCACGCCGGCGATCTTGCCGCTCTTGAGTCCCTCGACCAGCGCCGCTTCGTCGTAGATCCCGCCCCGCGCGCAATTGATAAGTCGCACGCCGGTCCGCAAGTGTTCGAGTTGCGGCATGCCCACCAGGTTTCGGGTTTCATCCGTGAGCGGAGTATGCACGGTCAGGTAATCGACGAGCGGCAGCATGTCGGCCACGGTGCCGGCGGGCTCGAAGCCCAACTCCTGGATGCGCTCGCGGGATAGAAACGGATCGAAGCCCAGCACTCGCATCTGCAACGCCTTGGCCCGCGCGCCGACTGCCTGGCCGATGCGGCCGAGCCCGACGATGCCCAGGGTTTTGGTGGCCAACTGCGTGCCCATGTAGCGATTGCGATCCCACTTGCCCTCGATCAGGCTTTGATAGGCCGGGGCGATGTTGCGCGAGAGGGCCAGCATCATGGCGATCGTGTGTTCGGCCGTGCTGAGCGTGTTGCCGGCCGGCGTGTTCATGACCACGATGCCCAGCCGGGTGGCGGCCTTCGAGTCGATGTTGTCGGTGCCAACTCCGGCGCGGACGATGGCCTTGAGGCGATGATTGCCTTCGAGCACCTCGGCCGTGATCTTGACGCCGCTACGGCAAATCGCGCCGTCGAATTGCGCGAGTGCCGTGCGAAGCGCATCGCCTTTCAGTCCCGTGCGAACTTCAAACTCGACTCCCTTGGCGGCGGCCAGCAGGTCGAGACCTTCCTGGGCCAGCGTATCCAACACGATCACTTTCGGCATGATAACTCTCGGTGAATTCAACAACGTTTAGACAAAAGGGCCCGTTGAAATGCCATGGCCAGTCGGGCTGGCTCCGGCGCCTGCGTCGGACCGAGGTCACGAGTCGCTCTCAGGCATCGACGAACGAGGTGGTTACAGAAGTTGCGTAAAACCACGCATTGTAAGCCGCCAGCCGCGGTTTGGCCATTGGATGGCAGGAGGGGTAGTGTCCTAAACGTGAGGTGCCGAGCTGTTGAAGCTACGGCGTGGGCAGAGGTTCAATTGAGCATGAGGCTTCTGGAAACAGCGACGTAATTCGCAGATACCCATCGAGTCCAGTATATGGTCCGGGTTTCGACGCTCGGAACACCTCGCTCGGAACACGAATGTCTATAACCGGCTCAGCGCCTAACTGCGCCAACTCGACCGGCATCGGTTTTGGCCTTAATATCCTGGGATGCATGGGATCATGAAGCATGCGGACCGTAGGGCGCCCATCGGTCATTTTGTACGATTTCAACAACTGAATGACCGCCGCTCGCTCCTGGACTGCTTGTGCTGCTTGGCGATCCTTCCAGGTCAGCCCCAGCCAACAGCAGACCACTGTCATCACCACGAATAGCGTTGCGAGTTTGAATTGGAACCAACGGCTAGGAGTTTCCATTGCTAGGTTCTCCAGGGAACACACGGGGTTGTGACTTCGCACATTCCGGCATTCTGATATGGTTGGACCAGTCAAGCAATTTGTTTAATCGTAAATCGTCATGTCTGAAAGGCCAGCAGTACTTGGCGGAGCGTAATTACGACGGTGGATCAATCTGATATTCGCCGGTTGGGTACCGCATGACATGGATCAGTCGAGGGCTGCCTCGCTCTAGCAGGCGAGTGTTCGGCGGGGCCTTCGCTCATAGGGCCAGTATAGCCGAGCGGAAGGGAAGCTCACCTAGCGCCGTATGGGAGTCGGGTCTAGGCGGTCCCACTGGAAGAGCACGCGATTGCGCGGCCTGCTGCGGATATTGATGGGTGGGGCTGGGTTTCGCTGTGCGGCAGCTTCTGCGATAGTCGGCGGCGTCCTGATCGGCTCCAGCCTGCTGAATGCCATCCCGGCTGCCAAAATGAGAGTAAGCATTCGATCCTCCGCATTAGCGCACGGGGCCTTGCGGGGCCGCGACCCAACGCGGTGCACCGGCCGGAATGGTTCCGGGCGGGGCCGCCATGGGCGCTACCGGGGTGCTGATCGCACCGACGCGGGAAGCCAGTTGCGGCTGGTTGGGATTGAGCTGCAACGAACGCTGGTAGTTGGCCAGGGCTTGCGCGGTCTCGCCGGCGTCTTCGCGCAGCTTGCCGAGCGCCGCCAGGGCTCGCGAGTTGGACGGATCGACGCCCACGGCTTCGATCAACTGGCTCTTGGCGGCGTCGCGATTGCCGGTCTCTTCATACAGTCGTGCCAGCTCGATCTTGGGCGATGCCAACGAGGGATTGCGCGTCGCCCAGCCTTCCATCAACTTGAAGGCGTCGCCGCTGCGGTTCTGCTCCGTCAGCAGCACGGCCAGGCCCCGGTAGCAATCTTGCTTGTTGGGGTCGCGGTCGAGGCACTGATGGTAATAGCTCTCGGCCTGTTGCAGATCGGCGGGCTGGTTGTGCAGCTTGCCCAACTGGTGATACGTGCGGGCGAGATTGTAGTATCCGTCGGGATTCTTGGGATCGGATTGAATGGCTTGTTGAAAGCTCTGCAAGGCGCCCTGATAGTACGCCTGTTGGAACATACGCACGCCGTCGGAATTCTGGGTGTGCGACATCATCTGGCAGCCCGAGCCCGCCACGACTAGCGCGAACGCTCCGCTAAACCAGGCGAGCAGGGCCCGGCCATTGGCGCGACGGTGATGAGGTTTGTTTGGCAACACGGCTTCGCGTCGAGCCTCGTATAAAGTGCGGGCAGGCGCTGATGGCCCTTTGCTTGAAGAAATGACGCGGGCGGACGATACTCGCCGGTTCACTGTGCCGCAAGGGCACTTTCGCTGCGGCGCATTAAAAAAACCAGACCGCGCGCCGCTAGGTGGGGCGCGCGGTCTGGTTGAACTGGCTCTTTACTTAGCGGCTTCCGCGGGTGTTTCGCCGCCCCTTAGCGCGCGCTGCTAGCACTAGGCGCTACAGTGCGAGCAATCTTCGGGACTGGTCCGCGAGATGTCGGCGTGGACGGCTTTCTTCTCGTAGCCCAGGTTACGCAAGACTTCGAGCACCTCGCTGCAGGTGGGAAACATGCGTCCGCTGGCCCGCTTGTAGAGGTCCATGGCGTGCATGAACTCGACCTCGGCGTCGGTGTAGTCGCGTTCGCAGGTCGTCGGGTCGATCTGCCGACGGCGGCTGACCTTGGCCCGCCGCTCGCCGATGCGTCGCTCGACGGCCACGGCGGTATTTGCGACGCGACGATCGTTCGTGCGTCGGTTGCGCTCCTTGCGTTGGTCAATCGCGACCGTCGTTTCTTGCTTCTTGATTTTGGCC
>JANNQN010000327.1:0-17565 GCA_031400775.1 Planctomycetia bacterium
CTGTAGGGCCACGCGAGTCTGCTGCGGTTTGCGACCCAGCCGGCTGACCAGCTTGAAGGCCAGGTGCCCCACGCCGCGCCCGGTGGCTTCCTCGCGCCCCGGAATTCCGTGCAGCTCCACCGGCTTGCCGGTGACGACGCCGGGGCTGAACCCGTGGTATTTTTGATACTGGTTCATGATCCAACCCATCACTTGCGAGTTGGTGCCCATGTCGGGGGCCGGAATATCGACGTCGGGGCCGATGACGTCGTGGATCCCGTCGACGAAGCGGCGGGTGATGTTTTCCATTTCGCGCGGCGACAATTTAGCGGGATCGACGGCCACGCCCCCCTTGGCGCCGCCGAAGGGGATGTCGACCAGGGCCGTTTTCCAGGTCATCAGCGCCGCCAACGAGCGGACCTCGCCCAGATCGACTTCCGGATGATAGCGCAGCCCGCCTTTCATCGGGCCGCGGGCGTTGTCGTGCTGAACGCGATAGCCAATGAACGTGCTCAATTCGCCATTGTCCATCTCGACGGCGATCTGCACCGAGACCTCGCGTTTGGCCGTGAGCAGCAGCAGTCGCATGCCTTCGCTCAGGTCCATCGCGTCGGCGGCCCGGTCGAAGTACAGTCGCGTGGCGTCGATAGCTCGCATGTCGAATCCTTGTTTTTTGGTCCCGCGGCGCCTGGAGCACGTGAGGCAAGAAAAAAAGCGGCCCGTTGTTGGCGGGCCATCAGAATCATAGTCGGCGCTAGCGGCCCGCTCAAGCCGCGCTGGCGGTGTGCAAGATCTGGCTGCCGCGCGAGGTGTAGGCGTTTTCCACTGTCGGCAGCCGGTCGCGCACTCCGCCGCTGATCACGGACCACTCGGGAGTGCTCCACTCGGCAAAGCCGGGCGGATGGCACTGGTAACCTAGTGTGTGGGAAAAAAGAATTTCCGCCGGCACACAGCTAGCCCGATCAGCCCGATCGCGGCCAGCGATACGCTCGACGGCTCGGGCACGACTGTGATCTGGCCAGCTGCGCCGTTGTAGTAGCCGTAAATGATGTTGGTGCTGGCGAATGCCCCACTGAACTGAGTGTTACCCAGGTTTTCTGAGACAGCGCCGCCGCTCAAGGTCAACGGAAACGTGCCGCTGCTGAAACCTGTCGTGTCGACCTCCACCGTAGCTAACAAGCCACTTGTAACATTTACGAATCCTGAACCGTTCAGCACGTCCTTATAGGCTATTTGGCCGTCGTAGAACTCTTGTGATGGTATGTTGCCGGGTGGTGAATTGGGAGGAACCCAAACTGTCGGGCCTGAATCGAGATCAATCGAGTTAATCTTGGGGCCCAGCGTGCCGCCGTAGCGAATACCGCCATCAGCAATTGCCACGGCAAGTCCTATGCCGTTTACGTTTCCAGGCGCCGCAGTGTTGCCGGCGTTGGGAACGATGTCGGTCACGTAGAGAGAAATAAACTGACCGGGCGTGTTGGGCAGCAAGTCATAGTTGCCGACTGCGATGGTGGCCGCCCGAGCGCTAAGGGCGCAGCTGAGCACGGCGAGTGCCGTGAAAAGAACGAGCTGGGTGATTCGCATTAGCGTTTCTCCAGATGATTGCCGACTCTGCCTCGTAGGCCACCAGAATAGCCGGGCGGCGAGCCGAAAGCTACGGAATTGCCCGAAGCGCATGAAAAAGCCCCGTCACCAGGACGGGCTACGGGTTTTTCCGACGCTGCACGATGGCACGCAAGATGATGTCATCCGGACGATCGTAGTAGTGGACCGACTACGCCAAAATGTCGGGTGCCATGCTCACGCCGCGTGAGCATGCTTGCGCGAGCGCAAGCATGGCACCCAAAATTCACAACCTCGTCGTGCATGACATTGATGCGTAGTCAGTCCAGTAGGCGTGCTTGTGCCGCACGTTGTCACAAAGCCGGAGCGCCTTTCGAGGGTCGCGCTACCGCCTGCCATGGACTCGTCACGGGGCCGAGACATGAAAACGAGCGACGTCCAGCCGGCCATCGGCAATCGACAGGCTCACCGCGCCGCACTCGGCCGTGTGCAAGACCTGGCTGCCGCGTGACGAATACGCGTTTTCCACTGCCGGCAGCCGATCGCGGACTCCGCCGCTGATCACGGTCCACTCGAGCGTGCCCCACTCGGCAAAGCCAGGCGGATGGTACTGGTCAGTTAGGTAGTGGGAGAAAAGTTTTTCCGCCGTCGCCAGACAACCAGGCCGATGAGGCCAAGCACGGCGAGAACGAAGCTCGACGGCTCCGGCACGATCGTGATTGTGCCGGGTGGGCCAAGGTAATCGATGGTGCCCGAGGTATCGGCGAAGTACCCGATTATTTTTGTGTCGCCAATGTTATCCTCGACCGCGCCGCCGCGCAACGTCAATGAGAATGTACCGCTGTCGAAGCCCGTCGTATCGACAATGAGTGTGGCAATTAAGCCATCCGTGACATTGACCCAGCCACTGACCGTTAAAAAATCGACGCCGGCGATCTGCCCGAGATAATACTCATGCGGGGCATTGTGACCGAATGGCGAATTGGGGACCGCCCAGATTGTCGGGCCCGAATCAACGTCAATGGATGCGATGACCGGTCCTGGTGTGCCACCAAACGCAGCAATGCCGCCTTCGCTGATCGCGACGCCCAAAGCCAGCCCATTTACGTTACCAGGAACGTAGGAGTCATTCGGCCCGTCGTTGGGAACGATGCCCGAGGCATAGAGAGGGATCTTTTGGCCGGGCATGTTGGGCAGCAAGTTGTAGTTGCCCAATGGAGCAATGATTGGCGCGGACTGCGCACTGATGACCAGGCCGAGCACGGCGAGTGCCGTGAAAAGAACACGTTGAATGTTGCGCATTAGCGTTCTCCAGGTGGTTGACGACTCTGCCCCATCGCCCACCATCGTAGCTGGGCGGCGAGCCCGTGGCTACGGATTCGCCAGCAGCGCATGAAAAAGCCCCGCCACTAGGACGGGGATCAGTTGGCTAGGCGCAAGCCCCACAGTTTCACGGGGCCGACGCGTGAAAGCTTACGACTTCCAGCCGGCCCTCGGCGATCGACAAGCTCACGGCGCCGCACTCGGCCGTGTGCAAGACCTGGCTGCCGCGCGAGGTGTACGCGTTTTCCACTTCCGGCAACCGATCGCGCACTCCGCCGCTGATCACGGTCCACTCGGGCGTGCTCCACTCGGCAAAGCCGGGCGGATCGCTGAACGCGCTGCCGTGGTGCGGCGCCAGCAGCGCGTCGCAATCGTAGGGCGCCTCGGCCATCACGTCGTCCAAGCCGGGCGATTCCAGATCGCCGGTCAGCAGGAGCCGTCGACCTTCGAATTCGACCGTTAGCACAATGCTGTTGGCGTTGTCGCTGCCCAGAATGCCGCGGCGGGGCGGATGCAAAACCTCGATTCGCGCCGCGCCGCCGCTGCGCAACTGATCGCCGCCCCACAGTTCGGCCAGCGGCACCCCGTAACGATCGATGGCCGCCTGCAGCGCTGACAGGCCCGCACTGGGCTCGGCGAACATCACGGGCGAAACATAAATTGCGCCGAAGGTGAACTGCTCCAACAGGGCCGGCAGGGCGTTGTAGTGATCGGCGTCGGCATGCGAGACGATCGCGGCATCGACGTGCCTGATCCCCCGCGACCAGAGATAGCCCGAGACGGCCCGCGAAGCCGCCACCGGCGATCCCAACCGGCCGGCGTCGTACAGCAGGGTCTTGCCGCCGGGCAGTTCGATCACGACCGCCGCCCCGTGGCCAACCGACAAGATCGTACACTGCAAGCGATCCGTGTCCCGCGACCAGATCTGCGGCAGCGCCAGTCCGGCGGCGATCCAACCGGCCAACATTGCGAAGCACCAGCGTGGCGGCGGAGCAAATCGCCGCGCAAATACGGCAACTGCCAGGGCACCGTAAAATCCCAGCAGCCACCAATCCGCCGGACCGCTGACCCAGAAATGGTTTCCGCGCCAGTCGCGCGCCAGGTTCACGGCGGTTTCCATGAACGCCAGATTCGCGTCGCAGATCCACCCTAGCAATTCTGCGATCAGCGGCGTCAACCAGCCCAAGGCAAAGATGCCGAACCCAGCCGCCATCGCCAGCGCCACCGGCAATCCCAGGATCGGTCCCAATACCACGGCCACGGGCGAAACCAGGTGAAAGCGGGCCATCACCAGCGGACAAATCACGAGCCAAATGACCAGGCTGACCAGCACGGCCCGCCAGGCAGCGCCCGCGGCGCGGCGCAGCACGCGCTCGGGCCACCGGCGCGTGGCGGCAATCAGTCGATCCAGCGGATCCGGCTCGCGCCGCGCAGCCGCGCGCTGGGCGAACCAGGCCAGCACGGCCACGGAGAGAAACGACAACTGCGTGCCGGCTTGAAACAGTTCGGCCGGATTCAGCGCCAGCACGACCAGGCCGGCCGCGGCGATGGAATTGAACGCCAGCGCCCTTCGCGAGAGCAGCATCGCCAGGCAAGCGACCAGCACCATCACCGTGGCCCGCACGACCGGCGGTTGGGCGCCGGTCGTCACCGCGTACAACACGCAACCGATGGCCACGATCGCCAGCGCCCAGCCGCGCGGCGCCAGACCGATCCGCATCGCAAAGAACAAGCAGGCGGCCAGAATGCCGACGTTGAGCCCCGAGATCACGAGCAGGTGGATCGTGCCTGTCTCCAGAAAGGCCTGCATTTCGTCGGGCTCCAACTCGTCGCGGGCGCCCAGAAACATGGCCGCCGCCAGTCCGCTGCGCCGCGGGCCGACACTGCGCCACAACAGCGACTCGCCCCGAGTGCGCAGATAATCGACGATGCGACCGATGCTGGCCGGCGAGGCCGCGGCGAGCGTGTCGACGCACTCGGGAAATTCGCTGTCGACCGCGCACAGCCGCCGCTCGGAGCGCGAGTACGACGAGAAGTCGAACTCGCCCGGGTTTGCCGGCCGGCGAATCGAGCGCAGTTGCCCGAACACGCGCAGTCGATCTCCGGCCTGCACGCCGCTCAAATTTCCGTTGACGAATAAAGTGGTTTGCCCCGCGACGTCGCGCCAGGCATCGCCATCGCGAATCCGAGCGAGCGTTACATCGACGCGGGTCCGCTCGCGCATGGCGATCGTGCGGAGCGGATCGGGAGGCGGAGCGGGAATGCGCCGCGGCCCGCTCGTGGCCACGACTTCCAGGGCGACCGGCTCGGCCGCCTCGCGCGCCACCAGGCCCAATTCCTGGCTGTCGTAGAGCGACCAGCGACAGTGATGCCAAGCGCCGGCCGTGGCCAACAAGCTGACGAGCAGCGCGAAGGTGGCCAGTCGTTCGCGCGCCAGCCGCCAACACAACCACCACGCCAACCAGGCCATCACCGCAAGCGACCACCACCAGCCGACCTCAAGCTTCGCATAGCGATCGAGCGCGATCCCCGCGGCGACCGTCGCCAGCACGGCGACCAGTGGCGCGTACGTGGGGCGCGAGGCGGATGATCGAGGATCGTTCACGGTTACGGCGCTCGGTGGTCTCACAAATGCACCAGCAATGTAACAGACCTGGCAACTCGTTTCAGCCTATTCCTCGCCGCTTGCCCCGGCGCACATGATTGCCTGGCGAACATGAATGCTTGGCGAACATAGCGGCGAACGATATCCTGACGGCTCGAACCTGCTTGCCCCAGCCCCACCGCAATTGATCAGGACCACTCAACATGCCCACCATCATGCCCAACGCCTTCTGTCGTCTGTCGCTCGCGCTCCTTGCCGCTCTCACCCTGTCGAGTTGCAGCGCTAAGTCAAAGCCCGCGCCGGAAGAGATACCGTCAGCGCCGGTCGCGGCTGCGACGAAGGAAGCTCCCGCGGAGACTCCCGTCGCGACCTCGCCCGAGACAAAGCTAGAGGCCGCGCCAGTTACGGCCGAACAGCCAGCCGCCGCCGTGGCGGCCGAACCCGCGGCGACGGCCGGCACAGCACTCATCCCGCGCCGCACGCTGTTCGGAAATCCCGACAAGTCGATGGCCCGGATCAGCCCTGATGGCACGCGGATCAGTTATCTGGCGCCACTGGATGGCGTGCTGAACGTGTTTGTCGCGCCGCTCGACGATCCTGCCGCGGCCAAACCGGTGACGCAGGAAAAAACTCGGCGGATCCCGGCCTATTTCTGGGCCTACGACAGCAAGCACATCTTGTACGTGCAGGACATCGGCGGGGACGAGAACTGGCACGTGTACGCGGTCGATCTGGCCACGGGCACGACCAAGGATCTGACGCCGCTGCCGAAGATCGCCGCGCAGATCGATTCGGTCAGCGAGAAATTTCCAGAAGAAATCCTGGTCGGCCTGAACGATCGCGATCCGCAGTATCACGATCTGTATCGCGTGAACATCGTCTCCGGCGACCGCACGCTCGTGCAAAAGAATGCCGAGTTCGCCGGCTTCATCACCGACGACGACTTTCAGGTCCGCTTCGCCAGCAAAATGACCCCCGACGGCGGCAATCAACTGCTGGAAGCCGATGGCCAGGGTGGCTGGAAGGACTACCGCAAGATCGACATGGAAGACACGCTCACCACTTCGCCGGTCGGCTTCGACAAGACCGGCAGAATTCTCTACATGACCGATAGCCGGGGGCGCGACACGAGCGCACTCGTGCAGATTGATCTGGCGTCGGGCCAAGAGACCGTGTTGGCCGCCGATGATCGGGTCGACGTGGGCGGAGTGCTGGCCCATCCGACCGAAAAGACGATTCAAGCCGTGACGATCAACTACGACCGGCCGACTTGGAAGATATTGGACCCGGCCATCGAAGAGGATATGCGTTACCTGGCCACGGTCGCCGAAGGCGAGTTGCAGGTGCCCAGCCGCACGCTCGACGACAAGACCTGGACCGTGGCCTATCTGATGGACGACGGACCGGTGCGCTACTACCGCTACGATCGAGCCAGCAAAAAGGCGACCTTCCTATTCACGAACCGCCAGGCGCTCGAAGGACTGCCGCTGGCCAAGATGCACTCGGTTGTGATCCCCTCGCGCGACAAGCTGAACCTGGTCAGTTACCTGACGCTGCCGAAAGCGGCCGATCCGGAGAACAAGGGGCGGCCCAATGAGCCGCTGCCGATGGTGCTGGTCGTCCACGGCGGGCCGTGGGGTCGCGACGCCTGGGGCTTCGACGCCGAGCATCAACTGCTGGCCAATCGCGGCTATGCCGTGCTGAGCGTCAACTTTCGCGGCTCGACCGGCTTGGGCAAGGGATTCACCAACGCCGGCAACAAAGAGTGGGCCGGCAAGATGCACGACGACTTGATCGACGCGGTCGACTGGGCCATCGCCGAAAAAATCGCCGATCCTACGCGAGTCGCCATCATGGGCGGCAGCTACGGTGGATACGCCACGCTGGTCGGGCTGACCTTCACGCCCGAGAAGTTCGCCTGCGGCGTCGACGTGGTCGGCCCGAGCAATTTGTTCACGCTGTTGAGCACGATTCCGCCATACTGGGTGCCGCAAATGCAAATGTTCAAGGACCGCGTCGGCGATCCCTCGACCGACGAAGGCAAGAAGCTGCTGGGAGAGCGATCGCCGCTGAATTTCGTCGAGAAGATCCAACGGCCGCTGTTGATCGGGCAAGGCGCCAACGATCCGCGCGTCAAGCAGGCCGAGGCCGATCAGATCGTGACGGCGATGCGCGAGAAGAAAATTCCGGTCACGTACGTGCTGTTCCCGGACGAAGGGCACGGCTTCGCTCGGCCGGAAAACAACCTGGCCTTTTACGCCGTGACCGAGGCTTTTCTCGCCCGACATTTAGGCGGTCGCTATCAACCCATCGGCGACGACTTCGCCGGCTCATCGGTCACTTGTCCCGACGGCGGCGACCAGGTTCCCGGGCTGGCCGGATCGCTCAAGAAACCCACGGCCGAGAAACCGGACGCGGCAGCGCCGTGATCGGGCGGCCATCCCACACGCCTTTAACCGCCGGGCGCCATTCTGGCTTCGTGTGATGTCGGCGTCGTATTGAATCGCAGGAAAATCTCACGAAAGGGCGCTAAGACGGCTGGACGACTTATCCTGACTATCCTGCCTCCATTTGTCACCGCCGTGGGAGGCAGTTGGCGTGCCTGTCATTCCTATAAATCGTTCCGCGACACCATCGGACTTATTGCATCAACCCGCGCAGCCACAACCTAGACTAGACCGGGAGCGGGACGCCGGCCGCTATGGGCTGCATCGGTCGTAAAGGAACAGCGCATGTCCGGACGAATCCTCGATTGGCTGGTTGTAAAGTGGCAGTGGCCTTACGCCGCGCTGTTTACCGCGGGCTTTCTCGGCGTGCTCGCGCCGCTGGTATTTCGTTATGCGGGCACGCCCCTCGGGCTCGTCTATCTGCAACTGCCAATCTACATGCTGCATCAGTATGAAGAACACGCCGGCGACCGCTTTCGCTTGTGGGTCAACGCGATGCTGGGGCACGGCCGCGACGTGCTCACTCCGATCGCTACCTTCTGGATTAACTCGCTGCTTGTGTGGCTGCTCGATCTCGTCGCACTGTACCTGGCGTGCTTCGTCGATCTTTCGCTGGGACTGATCGCCATCTATCTGCCGATGCTCAACGCATTCGGACACATCGTACCGGCGATCATCAAAAGGCAATACAATCCGGGGTTGGTGACAAGCATCATCGTCTTCCTACCGGTCGGCGTGTTCAGTACGTATCTAGTGTCGCGCGCCGCCGACGGCAACCTTCAGGACCACCTGCTGGCTTTGGGAGTGGCGATCGCCGTGCATGGCACAATCATCGCCTACGTGCGCCACAGAATTTCGTACCTGTCGCGGTCGGGAGTTCACGCACTGGCGACCTGAACGACGCTGGCGCTGCTGGCACGTCGCCACCGCGCGTTAAACTTTGACGGTCGCGGAGGATATTCAAGCATGAGCGGTTACTTCGTCGATAAGAAGGACTGTTCGCACCATCGCATTTTCCCGGGCGTCGACATCTACACGGCTTGCGGAGAGCAAATGATGCTGTCGCTGGTCGAGATGAAACCGTTCGCCGTGGTCGAAGAACACTCGCATCCGCACGAACAGATGGGATTGATGCTCGAAGGCGAGGCCGACTTTACGATTGGCGGCCAGCCGCTGCGGGTCGTCGCCGGCCAGATGTGGCGCATTCCCGGCGGCGTGCCGCACAAGGTCGTTGCCGGAGATCGCCCGGTGAGGGCGTTGGATGTCTTTCATCCGCCGCGAGAAGACTACAAGTGAACAGTGCCGGGCCGATCACCTTGAAGCGCGCGACCATCGTCGGCATGTTGGCCCTCTGGCTCACGAGCGGTTGCGGCAGCCTGTCGGTCGCGGTGCCGTGGAAGAAAATGCCGCTGGACGCCTCGGCCGGATTCTATGAGTCGGCCAGCATCGTCTATCGCCTGGACGCCGGCAAGATGGAACAGCCACTCGACGTCGCGCGGGTCGAAGGTCAGAAAATCCTCTTCGAGCAAGTCGCCAGCAGTCCCTTGGCCGATCAATCGATCGGCACGCTCACGGTCACTTTTCCGCACCCCGGCGGGCGGCCCGGTCTTGCGCAAGCCAAGTTCGCGATCGACAGCCTTCCGGGAAAAACGCCAAAGACCACCGCGACGCGGAGTTGGAATCCACTGTCCCGAAAACCGCCGAGCCCGCCGGCCGCCACAGCGCTGGTCACATCCCAGCCCGAGATCCACGAGATGTGGGTGCTCGATATTCCGGCCGCCGAGTCGGATCAGTATTTCAAACTGCTGGCCGCGCAGAGTTTTTACAACACCGAGCGACCGGGCACGGGCGCCGCGCAATTGACCGTCACGATCAACCGCAGCCAGGTGCGCAAACCCTGGGAGCAGGTGCCGCAATTGGGCGCGCTGGCGCAGCGCGTGCGTCGCGACGGGCGGCTGGTGGCCTACTCGCGACCGGCGGCGCAGGCCGGCATGGCCGAAGGCGCGATTGCCAGCCTCGAGGTCTATCGCAACCTGCTGGCTCAGACTGCTTCGCCCGAGGCGACCGCCGCGGCAAGCGCCAGCCTGGCGGCCAATCCGTTCT
The DNA here is from genome assembly GCA_031400775.1 of Planctomycetia bacterium. Classification (GTDB taxonomy): domain Bacteria; phylum Planctomycetota; class Planctomycetia; order Pirellulales; family PALSA-1355; genus PALSA-1355. The sequence continues at coordinate 10,021 of JANNQN010000327.1, forward strand.
CAATGCCGCCTTTCTCGACGCAGCCTTTTTCGCCCCACGAGCCCGCGGTGGCCGGCGCTCCAGCTATCCCGCCACGCCGTTAGCGCTAGCTAGATTTCCCTTCCGCGCTTTCCAGCCCGGCCGCGTAGCCAGCCAGAATCGGCCTGAAAAACTTGAATTCCCAGCCTTGAAATCATACTATTTAATGGTACAATTATTAACGGCCCACTCGGAACAAATTCGATACTAGGAGTGGTCGAATTGCGGCGAAGAAACTCAAAATCACGCTGCGCTATATGAAGCAAAGTTCGCTGAAGCCAGAGGATTTCCTGCACTTCATCGAGTTGAGCCCATTCACGAGACGATGGGAACAATTGGGACTGGATGCCGAGTCGGATTTGACCGCATTGCAATTGTCGATCATGGCTGGCCCCAAAGTCGGTCCGGTCATCAAAGGCACTCGTGGTCTGCGAAAGTTGCGTTTCTCGCCGCCCACTTGGAAAGTCGGCAAGCGGGGCGCAACGCGAGTTTTGTACGTATATTTTGAAGAATTTTTCATCTGCCTGCTTTGCTTCGTGTATGGCAAGGGTGAGCTTGACACCATATCCGAGACAACGAAGGCCCAACTGAATCAAGTAATCGGTGAGATCGCAAACGAGCTTCGTCGTATCTACAAAGAATGATGAGGCCTCTGGCATGGCGAGAGGATTGCACGATGGCTAAAAAAAGCGGCGCGGTGAACAAGGAGGCGGAAAAGGAATTACTGGAGGGTTTGGCTAAGTTTCGCGATGCACTTCGCAAGGGCGAAAAGATACAGGAGAAATTCACCTGTCATCGAGTCGCCATTGACCTGGTGCCGCACACTTACACACCCAAGATGGTAAAGGAGGTTCGCGGGCTGCTTGGCTTGAGCCAAACGCTGTTCGGGCAATTCTTGGGCGTATCGCCAAAAACGGTGCGCGCTTGGGAAGGTGGCAAGGACCCGAGCGAGATGGCGTGCCGGTTCATGGACGAGATTCGTAGGGATCCCGCCTACTGGCGCAAGCGGCTTGCTTCAGCGACAAGATCCAAGACGGCGTGATGCGGGATAACCGAGTGCCGCTTGGCGGGGATGCGTCACGTCAGAAAGATTTGGGGCTCAGGCGATCCTTGCGATTGCCTGAACCCTGTTCCTTCTGCACGATCACGACTGGACGGGCGGACGGCGCTCCGCAAGCCCGAATGATTCGTGGGCCAAGGATAGCTGCGCAGTATGCACGATACTAACCCCACTCACTAGCGAGAGTATGCGCCACGAGTTACCTTTAGAATTGTGAACCGCGAATGCACGCGAATAGTCGCGAATACATTCCCGCCGGTTTCCTGATTAGCGTTCATTCGCGTCCATTAGCGGCTCCTCGTCCTACTGGCAGCGAGAGGTCAACCCCTGCTATTGGGACCGTTTTCGGCAAATCCGGCGCTTGCAATCGCGCGGGCCGCGAGACACAATGGCCCCTATGAACGCCACTTTCTCCACGTACTTTCGCTATTACTTTAGCCCGCCGGGTCGCGGGGCCGGAGGAGGAATGTAGCCGTTCCATTCCTACCGAAGCGACAAAACAGCCCCGAGACCCGAATCATCTGGTCTCGGGGCTGTTTTGTTTTGCCGTGTTTGTTTTTTCACGCGGCACAAACCGCGCGAACTTTTCGCCAAACTTGTCATTCCATTCTCCCAGACATAGGAGCCAGACTGCCGTGATCGTCGTCATGAAACCAGGGGCCACGCCGACTCAGGTCGAGCACATGGTCCAACGCATCGAGTCGTTAGGATTGAAAGCCCACGTCATCGTGGGCACGGAGCGGACCGTGATCGCCGCGGTGGGCGACGATCGCAAGACGCACAAAGAATCGCTGGAAAGCGGCGAGGGTGTGGCCGAAGTCGTGCCAATTCTGGCGCCTTACAAAGTCGCCAGCCGCGAAGTGAAGAAGGAGCCCACCATGGTGCGCGTCGGCAGTTTGACCGTGGGCAATGGCATGCTGGGCGTCATCGCCGGTCCCTGTTCGGTCGAGTCCGAAGAGCAGATCTTGTCCACGGCCCGCGCGGTCAAGGCGTCCGGAGCGACGGCGCTGCGCGGCGGCGCGTTCAAACCCCGCACCAGCCCCTACAGCTTTCAGGGTTTGAAAGAAGACGGCCTCAAGATGTTGGCCACGGCCCGCGACGCCACGGGATTGGCGGTGGTCACCGAAGTCGTGGCGACCGAGGACGTCGCGCTAGTCGCTCGCTATGCCGACGTGCTGCAAGTCGGCGCGCGCAACATGCAGAACTATCGCCTGCTGGAAGCCGTCGGAGAAACCGATCGAGCGGTCCTGCTCAAGCGCGGACCCAGCGCCACGATCGAAGAGCTGCTTCTTGCGGCCGAATACATCTTGAATGCCGGCAATCCCAACGTCATGCTCTGCGAACGGGGCATTCGCACGTTCGAGGCCCACACCCGTTTCACGCTGCCGCTGGCCACCGTGATCTACCTGCACGCCAAGACCCATTTGCCGGTCGTGGTCGACCCCAGCCACGGCACGGGGCACACGTATCTGGTGCCGCAAATGGCCGCCGCCAGCGTGGCCGCCGGCGCCGACGGGTTGATTCTCGAAGTACACCCCAGCCCGGAAAATGCCTTGAGCGACGGCTACCAGTCGCTGACCTTCACGCAGTTCGACGAGACCATGCAGCTTTGCCGCAAAGTGGCGGCGGCGGTGGGCAAGACCATGTAGCAGCCTGTTGATTTACTCAACAGGCTGCTACATCGCATGGATGCGATGACAAAATAGCGACGCAAGTCGTTATTTTGCGAGCTGTGCGGAGCTTAGCTCCGCACCTGGCGAGGTTGAAAAATGCCACGATGGCATTCTTCAACGAACTGGTAGAGAGGCCGGCGAGAAACGCTGGGCCTATTCGGCGCCTTTGGCGTCCGACGCGACGGTGACAACCAACACGCCCGAGCGCAGTGCGGTGACCAGGCCCAGGTCCGACAGCGCGGCGCGCAGCGCGTCTCCGGCGGTGGTCTCATTGAGCTTGATCGTCACGGCGCTCTGGCGGCTCTTGCCGGCGCGCTTCAGGGCAGGCTCGTCGAGCTGGATCGGCAGGCCGGTCAGCTCGGCGACAAACTCGATGAACTTGAACAGTGGCACCTTGGTGAACTGGGCCGCCGGCAGGGCGCGCGACAGCCGCTCGTCGACCTCGGCGGCCGTGAGCGCGGGGCGCTCGGCGCCGAGCGACTCAGCCGCGGGCGTGCGCGCCACGGCGGGCGTGTCAGCCGATTCGTCAGTCGCGTCAGTGCCGATGATACTTTCGACCTCGGGCGGCTGAGTCGCGGCGGCGGGCACGGGCTCGAGCTTGATCGTGGGCCGCGGCGTGCTGGCCACCGGCGGAGTTTTTTCGTCGGTCGCGACAGGCTGCGCTTCGGCTTGCGGCGGCCCAGTGGTTTTTGGTTTGTCGACCGGCGCCGGTTTGTCGAGAGACGCAGTGGCAATCGGGGCAGTCGTCGCGATTGGGTCTTGAGGCTTGCCGCCTCGTTTGTCAGTGGGCTCTGTCGGTAAATCCTTGCTCGCGCTGGCTTTCTCGACCGCTGCCACAGGAACCGCCGGCGTTTCGCCGGCCAACGGAGCGGCCGCCGCCTGGGGCGAAGGCTCGGTCGCTTTCGCAACGGGCGGCGAGGAGTCGTTTGTGAGATCGGCCACTAACGGCGCGCTCGGCGCCTGCATTGCCAGGACCAGCCACACGCTACCCCCCAGGGCGATTCCCGCGCCGACTCCAGCCGCCAGGAATCTCCACTCTTGCCGGGCCCAGTTCGTTAACGCCGTCCAACGGGTAGCAGTCAGGTTCGTGCCGTCTACGCTTTTCGAGTCGATGTTGCCAATCGCCACCGAGCTAGCCATCGCGACTGCGGTGGGGACCGGTGGCGGCACGGCAGCGGCACTGGCGGCGAGCGTGGGAAGCGGCGGTTGACCCGTAACTTTGGCGAGCACTGGCGGCGAAGGTATTGCGGGGGCCTGGCTGGCGGCGACCACCGGCGGCTGCGCCGGGGCAGGGCGTGGAGGCAGAGTCGGAGGAATCACGGCGGCCGCTTTGGCTTTGATTTTAGCCGGCCGAGGGGCGGCTGGCGACGACTCGCTCGTGGGCGGCCAGACTGCGGGATCGTGGGGCGCCACTTCGACCATCGCGGAATTCCAGCCCGTCGGCGGCACGACGTGTACCATGCTGCCGCACTTGGGGCAGGCCAGGATATCGCCGATTACGGCCTCGTCGTGGACGACGAGGCGAGCCCGGCATGTCGTGCATTGAATAGTGAACAATTCCACGGCCGATTCGCTGCGGAAGCGATCCAGTTTGGCGGCAATTCCGGCGGTCCCTATCCAGTATAGTGTCCCCGCCGCGATGAGTATGGGCTTATCGAGATACTTTCGTCGATTTCCCCCCGCTTTCTTCCCCAATCGCCTCGCCGCGCTCGAGCGCCGCGGTCCGGGTGGTGATGAAAATCGCTTCGCCCCCACCCTCGGCAGAGCGGATCACATACACCAGCTTGCCGTCCGGGCTGGAGCGAGCCAGGATTTTTCGCAGGATCTCGCCGGCCGGCTGCTGGCGCTCGTCGATTTCGAACGATTGGTTCTTGGTGATCCCATCGCGCCGCAGGTCGGCGCCGAGGATCACGATTTTCGTGCCCATCTCTTGCGACAGTAGCTCGATCGCGCGCTCGAGCGTGTCGCGCGGGAGGCTCAGCGAAATCGGCTTTTGCAAAGCGCTGCGGACGGCGGGCGGACTTGCTGTCGAGGGCGTTTTGACTTCGGCGGGGTTCACCGCGCTCGACGGCTGGGACAATGCAAGCTCGGCGCCCAGTAGCAGGTTGTGCGCGGCCGCCAGTGGCAAGTAGCAGCCCAGCACGGCCTGCCGATCCTCGACTCCCTGGCGGGTAAACTCGCTCGCCACTTGCACCATTTGCGGAAGCCGCTCGATCACCGCCTGGCCGTAGGTTCCTGACTTCGGTGATTCGACCAGCGTCTTGAGCCGCTCGGCGACGTCGGCCAGCCGCGTTTTCATTTCGACCGCCACGACGGCGGCCCGCCGGTCGGCCGGCGATGCCACGCGCAGCTCGAGAAATAGCGCGTCGCCCACATGCGCGCTCAATAGGGCCGCTTCGATGCCGCCGTCGAAAAAGCGCAAGAGCGGATCGCGCAGTCGTTCGAGATCGCCCGTCAACAGGCTCGCGCCGTCGGTCATGAGATAGCGCGGCGCCACTAGCAGATTGACTTGCCGCGCCGCGTCTGAGTGGCGCAGCAAGCGCTCAAAACCCTTGGGCACCAGCGGCCGGCCGCCCAAGTCCAACACCTCGGGCATCGCGGCTCGGGGCACGATCGCCACCACGCGGCCATGCTCTTCGGCGGGCAGCCAATAGGCCCAATGGTCATTCTGGAAGTAGTCCCGCCCGCGGTGCTTCGCCTGCGCGGGGGCGTTCCAAGCCGCCAACAGCCGTTCGGTTTCGAGTGGCTGGAGCGAGCGCATGACGAACGCCGCCTGCGGGGCGCCCGCGTCATCCGGATAACAGGCGATCGCGAGTTGTTCGATCTCGGCCAGCGCCACTCCCAGGATCGAACGCAGTTGGGCTCGCGCGCGCTCGCCGGCCGGACCCAGCGCGTCGACCATGCGCGCTCCCTCGGCGCTGGCCAGCAATTCCGCCGGCCGTAGGACCAGGTACGCCTGAATGCCGGACGGCAGATAGCGCACTGCCAGCGGTTCGCCGGCAGTGGGCGACGCCCACAGGGTCTTGCCGTCGTCGTCGATCTGGCGGATGGCCGGTGGCGGCGGGACCGCGGCAGGCGGTTGTGTTTCGTCACGGTCGGCATCGACAGAGTCATCGGTCGGATCGACTTTGGAGATTTCTTCGCCCGCGCTGACATCGTCCAGCATCGCAGGCTCGGCCGGGGCCTCGGGCGATTCATCGTTTCCGCTGCGGCTGAGCAGCAATGCAACGATGATGATCGCGGCCGCCAACAGCACCGAGCCGCCGATCATCACAGCGCCGGATAACCTGCTGGTTGCGGGCCGACGAAGGGTGCGAGCCGGAAACGGCGTCTCTTCGAACGGAGCGATCAGTTCGCTGTCGATTGGAGGAATGCCAGGTTCTTGCGCGGACGTCACCGTTGGAGCATTCGATGGCACAACGGATTCGACGGGCACGCTCGCTTCAGCGGGCGCGACGGGCGGCTCGACCGCGCGGACAGCCGCCGGGGAACGCGGCGTCGATTGGAATTGCCGCGGGGGCGGTTGCCAGTCGGGCGCTTTCCAGGCGCCGTAGCCGGGAGTCAAGTTGCGCGTCGCTTGCTGCGGCGGTCGTGCCGCGTGTGGTTTGGCGCCCGAAACCAGCGGCGCCAATAGATGTGCCACGTGGCTGGCCGATTGGCAGCGGAGCTCGGGTTCTTTGTCGAGCATTTCGGCGACCAGGTCGGCCAGATCCTCCGGCACGCTGGGGTCGAGCTTGTCCAGACGTTGGGCAACCTCGGACTGATGGCGGGCAATCTTTTGCTGCACGGTCCCACCCGGAAACGGCAGACGACCGGCGACCAGCTCATATAGCGTGCAACCCAGACCATAGATGTCGGCGCGGTGGTCGGGCGGCCGTCCGCCACGAGTCTGCTCGGGCGCCAAATAGTCGACCGCCGGCACGTCGATCGGGCCGATGCCGAGCGGATCGGCCTGGCAAGGAAACTGCAAGATCTTGGTCGCACCGGCCGTGTCGATCCACAGATTGTCGGGGCGAATGCCGCCGTGAACGAGCTTCTGCTCGTGCAGGGCGACCAGGCCCAACGCCGCCTCGAACGCGATGCGGCAAGCGGCTTGCAGCGAAAGGGGTGGCGTCGCGATGTGCTCGCGGAGACTTTTCCCTTGCAAGTCCTCGACCACGACGAGCGGCGGCTGATCGTCGATGAACCTGTGCACGCGGCTGACGTGCGGGCTCTTGACGGTCATCGCCCACTGCGCGCGCTCCGCGACCGCTTCGTACTGTTCCGCATCGGCCGTCAGTTGGGCGGCGAAAATAATCAGCCAGCGGCGGTCGTTGGCCGTGGCCCGAAACCAGGGCGCGAGCCGTCCTGCTTCGATCCGCTCGACGATGGTGAACTCGCCGAACACGAACGGCCCGTGTCGCCCGGCCGCCAACTGCGATGCCTGGTAACGGGTCAACACGCCGCCAGCCAACAGCCACTCGGCCAGGCTGCGCGAATTGGCATGTTGGGCAGCCCCCTTCAGGTTTTTGTATTCGGCGTGCAGCGCGCGGCAACGCTCGGGCGACAGCAAACCGCTGGCGACGGCGAGCTTCCAAAAATCCTGGATCGAGATGGGCATGAAAAAAAAGCCCTGGCTGCGCGACAAGGCCTGGGAGCCAGGGGGCGATTGGCACGCAAGGAATTGCAACGTTCGGGCGTTCCGATCGCCTCAATCGTACCACGTCGGATGGCGTGAAGGCAAAGCGGCGAGTTACATTAGAATGGTGGTCGGGCCTGCCTTCGCGCGTTCGCCGCGAAGGCGCGCCGGAGCGG
>JANNQN010000328.1:0-5588 GCA_031400775.1 Planctomycetia bacterium
CGTGGTGTTCCAGGCATAACGCAAGGCATTGGTCGTGGTCACGGCATGCAGCGCCACGATTCCCGGCTGCCGCACCAGCAACTCGCCGGCGCCGACGAACTGCGCGTCCCAGATGGCCTGCGGCGACACTTCGCGATTCAAGAGCTCCACGACTTTCTCGGACGTTTCATCCTCGTTGCCTTGTCGCAGCGCGGCCAGCATGTCGAGAGTCGCGGCCGGATCGGTCTTGCCTTCGAGCCAGGCTGGGCGAATCTTCTGGGCCCGTTCCAGGTTTTTCCGCCAAGGCCGGTCCGCCGTCTCGTCGCGCGTGGCAGGACTTTCGCCCTCGTGACTCAACAACGCGTAAGCCAGCGACCGAAAAATCGGTTCGACGTGCTGATGGCCGATGCAGTTCAGCGTTCGCAGGCTGTTGGCCACAAAAATCGCCTTGTGGCCGATCGAGCGAAAATCGCGGGCGCCGTAGCGGAACATGATTTCGAAGATTTCGTTCACTCCCGACGATCGTGCCAGGCCGGCGGCCGCGGCATCGGTGGCCGCGACGTCCCAACGGTCCATGGCGTCAGCGAGAGCGGCCTTGGCCTTACTCGCGCCGGGCACCAGCGACTCTTGGACCGGCGCCATCGTCCAGTCGCCTTGGCGCTTGTCCTGCGCCTGGGCGTCTTTGAAGTGGTCCAGAGCCCAGAAAATCGGCAGCCAGCGGTGTTCGTCGGGCGATGCCATGCTGGCAATGTGCGCCGAATTCACGACCAGCACGGCGTGGAATTTGAAGCCGACCTCGGGCCGCGGCTGCACGTTGCGCACTCCGGCCAACAACAGCGCCGCCAGCAAGTCGCGATAGCTCAAGCCGCCGTGGATCCGAGCGGCCACTACTTCGAGCAGCTTGTCGCGAGGCGTGTCTTCCAACAACCGCACGATGGGTTCGATATCGGGGTCGAGTTGCACGCGCTCGGGCGTGCCCTGCGTCTCCTCGGCGCCGACTCGCTTAAGCTGGCCCAAGAATGCCAGATCGCCCAATCCGGCCGCCGCTCCGGCAACCGCCGCGTTATGTAGAAACCGCCGCCGCGAATTACCCGTGAACATGGCACCGCCCTCCGCGTTGGATCGCCTGAAAGTTCAAGAGTCGAACCCGAGAGCATTATACCGGTCGCGGCGATGGGTGCATTAGGGGAGTAGTGGTCAGGGATCAGTGGTCAGGGGCCAGTGCAGGAGTTTGGGCGCCAATTCCGCATTTCCATCCTGACCACTGATCCCTGATCCCTGCTACGCTGGACGGCGGCAGTTTGGCGCGGGAGAATAGGCCCCGGTGAAACCAGACGGGCCCGCAAAAAGCGGTCCCACTTCGAGCCGGCAACGATCTCGTGAAAACACAACCGCAAGATTCCAAGCGCAATAAGGACCGCCAAGAGCGCCCCGCCGCTCGGCGTCCCTGGACCGCCTGGGCCTGGTCGGTGGCGATCGGCGCGCTGGCGGGTGGCGTGTTCGGATTGAGCATCTGGCGGGCTGAAGAATCGGTCGCCACCGTTCCCCCGCCAAAGCTGAACGCCACCTCGGCACCATCGCCCGCTCCAGAAGGCATGGCCTGGGTTCCCGGCGGCTGGTTTTGGATGGGGGACAATAATTTCAACGACGCGCGACCCGAACACCTGGTTTATATCGACGGTTTCTGGATGGACGCACACGAGGTGACCAACGCCGAGTTCGCGAAGTTTGTCGCGGCGACCGGATTCAAGACCGTGGCCGAGTTGCCTCCCAAGCAGGAGGACTTTCCCGACGCCCCGCCCGAGGCGCTCATCGCCGGCTCGATCGTGTTTCATCCTCCGGACCACGAGGTGCCGCTCAACGATCACTTTCAATGGTGGGCCTACGTGCCGGGCGCCGATTGGAGACACCCGGAGGGGCCGGACAGCAACATTGACGATCGCCAGAATCATCCGGCGGTGCATATCTCCTGGACCGATGCCGTTGCCTATGCCACCTGGGCCGGAAAGAGGCTGCCGAGCGAGGCCGAATGGGAATTAGCGGCCCGCGGCGGGCTGGACCGAGAGGCGTATTGTTGGGGCAACGAGCTGCGTCCCAAAGATCGCTGGCAGTCGAATATCTGGCAGGGCAAGTTTCCAGTCAGCAACACGGCAGGCGACGGCTTTGGCGGCACTGCGCCTGTCGGATCGTTCGCGGCCAACGGCTATGGCTTGTTCGACATGAGCGGCAATGTCTGGGAATGGTGCTCCGATTGGTATCGCCCGGATTATTACCAGAAAAGCATCGACAAGAACCCGCCCGGTCCCGATTCGAGCTTCGATCCGCTGGAGCCTGGCATGCCGAAGCGAGTGCAGCGCGGCGGCTCGTTCATGTGCAGCGACGCCTATTGCACCCGCTACGTGCCGGGCGCCCGCGGCAAGGGCGAGCCCTCGAGCGCCGCCGGCCACGTGGGATTTCGCTGCGTGCAAGCCGCGTCGAAATAGTTCGCCGCGACCACCAAATCGCGGATCGCCTGACACGACTAGCCACACGGCAGCAATGAACGAAGCGTTCGTCGAAATTCCGCTGGACGATCGGCGACAAGCGCACACGGACGAATTCTCGTTCGTGCTCAAGCCGTCGGGCGCTCGTGGCATCGGCGTATTTACGACCCACGGCATCGCCCAGGGCACGCCGCTGCGATTGTTTCCTGATGGCGCAACCCGCGAATTCACGCACGAGCAATTGGATCGCGACCCGCGGCTCAAGAAGTTCTGCCAGTTCTACGGGGTGGAGATCGGTCTCGGGAGTTCGATCGCGCCCGACTTCGGCCGCATGTCCGTGGGCTGGTACTTGAATCATTCGGAAACGCCCAACGCGCGTCGTAATGAATCGTGGGACTACTTCGCCAGCCGCGACATGGCCGCCAACGAGGAAGTGACCATCGACTATCGTGAGCTTTAGCCGGCGACGGACGATGCCACTTCGACGCCACTTGACATCGCTGCGGCGAGCGGCTACTTTGCAATACAAAGCTTTCGACGCTCCCGGGAGGTTGCCGCGCCATGGAACTTCGTGAGGCCCTCACGCAAATCGCCGAAATCCGTCGCCAGATGGCCAAGAGCGATGTGTTTCGCGGCTATCGCTCGGCGCCGGTAGCATTCTCGGGCGTACTGGCCCTGCTGGCGGCCGTGGCGCAGCGCCGTCTGGTCGTCGACCCGATGCAAGATATTGGCGTCTATCTGTCGCTGTGGATCGGCATGGCCGTACTCAGCGTGGCGGCCGTGGCCGTCGAAATGACCGTGCGAATGTACCTGACCCAGGACCGCACCCACTTGGAGCCGACGTGGCTGGCCGTCGAGCAGTTCTTGCCTGCCATGATCGCCGGAGTGCTGGTCACGGTCGTGCTGGTGCGACAAGCGCCCGAGCAGGTGGCCCTCTTGCCGGGTCTGTGGCTGGTGCTGTTCAGCCTGGCCATTTTTGCCTCCGCGCGGCTGCTGCCCCGGCCGATTTTCTTGATCGGGGCCTTTTATCTGTGCTCGGGCATCACGGTGCTCATCTGGGCCCGCGACGCCTACTCGCTCGAGCCCTGGTGCATGGGCCTGCCGTTCGGTGTGGGTCAGCTCGTGGCCGCGGGAATTTTGTATTGGACCCTGGAGCGACGTGCATGAGCTTGCGCCGATCGAAACCGTCGAAGCCCGAGGCCCCGTTTGCCTACGAGGGGCTGGAACGGGTAATTCACGAAAAGGCCCGGCTGGGAATCCTGGCCTCATTGGCCACGCACCGCGAGGGTCTGGCCTTCGGCGATCTCAAGCAACTCTGCGCGCTGACCGACGGGAATCTGAACCGCCATTTGCAGGTGTTGCAAGAAGCCGCCCTGGTCGAGATTCGCAAAGAAAGCGCCCACAATCGGCCGCAGACGTTGTGCCAGTTGACCGCGCTGGGCCGCCGTCGCTTCGAAGAATATATCAGCGTGCTCGAGCAAGTCGTGGGCGATGCGCTGGAAGCATCGCAATCCGAAACCACTCCTGCCAAGCGCCTGCCACAGGGTTGGTCGCCGGCCTAATTGCAGCGATTCGCGTTGGCCTATTTTTTTGGACGCACACTTTGCATTGCAAAGCTAATTTCGCGGAGTAAGTACCATGCAGCGCTTTGACGTCGTCGTGGTTGGCGCCGGTCTGGCGGGTCTGCAATGCGCGCGGCTCTTGGCGGGCCACGGCCTGACGGTACTGCTGGTCGATCGCAAGCAGTCGCTCGAACAGGGCGTGCACACGACGGGCATTTTCGTGCGACGCTCGCTCGAGGATTTCTCGTTGCCGCCGGCCTTTCTTGGCCCGCCAATTCGCCACGTCACGCTCTACTCGCCCGCGCGGCGGCAACTGCAGTTGGAAAGTCCACACGACGAATTTCGCATCGGCCACATGGGTCCGCTCTACAGTCGTCTGCTCAAAGACTGCCAGGCGGCCGGCGCGAACTGGCTCGGGTCATCGGTCTATCTGGGCACTGAGCCGGCGGCCGGAGGGTCCCTTGTGCGATTGAACGTCAACGGCTCGATCGACACCGTTTTCGCTCGCTACGTGGTGGCTGCCGATGGCGCCGCGTCGCACGTGGCCCGCGACCTGGGTTTGGACGCGAATCGCCGCTGGATCGTGGGCGTGGAAGAAGTTTTCGCCGACGCGCCGCTCTCAGGTCCACCGCGGCTGCATGTCTTCCTGGATCGACGATTGGCGCCCGGCTACATTGCCTGGGTCGCGGAAGACGGCCAGGCGGTCCACGTTGGCGTCGGCGGTTATGCGGCCGGACTTCAGCCCGCGTCGGCCCTGCATCGCTTTCGTTCGAGCCTCGCTGGACTGGTGCCGCTGGAAAACGCCCGACTCGTCGAGCGCCGTGGCGGGCGAATCCCGGTCGGCGGCATTCTGCCGAACATCGCCAACGCCCGCGGTCTGGCGATCGGCGATGCGGCAGGCGCGGTTTCGCCGCTCACGGCCGGCGGGCTGGATCCTTGCCTGCGGCTCAGCGAGCTGGCCGCAAAGGTGATCTGGAAATATCTAACCAGCGGAGACCCCGTGCATCTGGCGGCCTACGATGGCCGGCTGTTCCGCCGCCGGTTTCTGGCACGGCGGGCACTTCGCGCGGCGTATGACTGGGCGGGCTATAACCCGATTCTCGAGGCCGGCTGCAGCGTGCTGCGACTGCCTTGGTGCAAGGGCGTCGCCGAGCGGGTCTTCTTTGGCCGCGGCTCGTTTCCCGACGTCTTGTCGCCCAGCCACTCGCGATCGGTCGCCGCTGTACGACCGGCTTCAAGCGGCAAGCCCCAGAAGCCGCAAGCTGTCGCGGTGAATTAGCGATTCGATAGCCTGCTCGTCGAGCCGAGGCAAGGCCGTGCCTTCGAGCATCGCATTGAGAGACCGCAGGCCGTCGATCGAGGCCCGCACCGTCGTGAACGGATAGTCGCTGCCAAACAGCAGCTTGTGCCACACCCCATATTCCTGCACGAGCATCAAGCTGTGGTAAAGCTGAAACCGACGGTAGTGCAACGCGCTGATGTCGGCATAGACGTTCGGGCGGCGGCGGGCGGGGCATCGTCAGCGAGATAGACCTGCGGACGAGCACGTTCAGCCGCATCAACG
>JANNQN010000329.1:0-48788 GCA_031400775.1 Planctomycetia bacterium
CCGTGCTCAACCAGGTGATCGCGCCCTTCGAACGCATCTTCGGCGTCACCTTGCTGGGCACCCAAGCCGTGCAAACCATCAACCGCTTCCCCCTCGGCATCAGCGGACTCGGCGGCGGTTTTTAAACTCACCATACTCAGTCTGGCGATGGGCTGCCGCCGAGAACCCTTTTGGAGGACATGGCCATGCCGAGACGTCTAACTATCCTTTCGATCATTGGCGGCGGACTTTGCCTGCTCGCGGCGTCGACGGCCGTGGCACAAACCCGAGCAACGTATAACTCGGAAATCGGCCCGGGACGGGACTTTTACAATAATCGCGGCACGTCGAACCTGACCGTCAGCCCCTATGTAAATCTTGGGATCAATCCAAACGGCCTGTCGAACTACCAAACCTTGGTGCGGCCAATGATGGAGCAGCGAGAGTACTCGCGAGCCCAAACCGAGCAGCTCCAGCCACCACGCCCCGCGGCGCGCACCTTGAGAACAACGCGCGAGCAAGCGGATCAATCGGCCGAAAATGCGAAACCTCGCGCGAGCGTGCGATTCATGCATTTTTCGCACTTCTACGGCGGAATCCGTTAGGACGGCTCGCGAGTGGTTGATCGCGACGTCGCCCTCGGCGCTAGTTGCTCGGAGCGCGCGCTGATGTTTGCCAATTCGTGCGAAACACGGCCCAGCTCATAGCCAAGAAGACTAACAATCCCAATAGGCTGGGCACTAGAAACAGCCACCACGCCACTGCGACGCCGGCGATGACCACGATCGGCGCAAACTTGGGAAGCGGGCGGCGACGCACGAGAAGCCAAACACTCGCGCCGCCCATCACAATCGCAAGACCGGCGAACAGCCGCGGCCAAAAACCATCGGAATTCGCCTGCGGATAGCGCAGCTCGAGGTCGTGGGCCTTGCCGGCGATTGCACACCGCGTCGGCAACAGATTCGCCCGAGCGGAGGCCAACAGTTCGCTTGCGGGCGGAGGCAGCGCGACCTGGCGGACCTGCGGGCTTGCGGCGCCGAGCCGGGCATCGACGGCCAGGATTTGCTTGTCGACCTCGCGAACTTCGTCGTCCGACGCCGCAGGGCCCGTTACCTGATGGTTGGAAGTCAGGTGCCGGTCCAACGCGGCGCGGGCAGTCGCGTAACGATTCTTCCAGGGGCGATACCAGCGCACGATTTCCTCGGGCAAATGTTCGCCGATGACTTCGGCCGACAGTTGCGCAAGTGCATTGATGGATTTCAAACGATGGATCTCTTGTTCCGCGGGCATGGCCGTTTCGGCCGCGGTAATCGCCTGTCCGAGTCCGGCCGCCGGCGGGCCGTAGACGGTCCACAGGGTTCGCGCAACTTCCAGGTCCACCAGTCGGGGAGATTGAAATTTGCGGCGTCTGGCCGAACCGCCGAGCGGACCCTCGTAGACCAACTCGATGCGCTGCGGCAATCGTCGCGACTCGAACGTCAGTCTCCAGCGGTTTGCACCGAGGGAAGCGAGCTGCGCGGGAATGCTCTCGTTCGAGGCGTGCAAAAGCACACACTCCGCGGGCAACTCCAGAGTGCAACCGGTCGCGCCGCCAGGTTCGACGTCGAATACGGCGACGCTCTGGCAGCGGTCCGGACTTTGCCAGATGGCATGGAAATCGGCCAGGGCAACGCGCGCCGTGGCGCTGACGCGCTCGACGGCCTTGAGCGATGCCTGAAAACGCTCGCCCAAAACTTGATAGACGGCCGGCGACTGCACGTTCGGACTATCGGCGGCCAACTCGGGCGGCAACTGCGCGCGGGAAAGCCCAAATGTGTCCCAGGTGACTTGCTGAAGGTCGAGGTTTTGAGGCAGGACCACGAAGCGTTCCATCTGCTGGTTGCGCAGCGGCAGGATATCGGGCGCTCGCAGGCGGTCGCCGGCCGATAGAGCGACGCGACCGCGAATCTTCAACTGATATTTTCCGGCGATCGGTCCGCGCGGGTAGACGATCAATTGGCGGCGCTGCTCACCGGGAACCGGCACGATTTTGAAGTTCGCGGCCGGTTCGATCCTGAGAGGCTCCGACCACTGCGCCGGAATTTCGAATTGCAGCGTGTCGACGATTCCTTCGAGCACCTCGAGGTGATAATGAAAGTCCGCCACCCAGCGATCCGCTTCACGCTGCAAATACGTCGCCGCCACGGCCCGCGACTTGACGACGTTCGCGGCCAACGTGACGGTCAACACGGCCGTGGGATCGTCGACGGAGTATCGACCCAGCACCGTTCCGAAATTATCGAGCAACGCATCATCGGCGTTGATATCGCCGACGCTGGGCGTCTTCTGAATGCTCGCCAGGACTCCCGGCTGGCGATATAGATGCACTTGCCGTTTTTTGACTTCCGCGGCGAGCACGTCGATATGGGGCACGGCAAACGCGTCGGTATGGGCGACGTCCCACCGGCCGCGAAGTGTGAGGCGTTGACGGCCATCGATGGCGTTGTTGAGAAACACGGTTATTCGACCATCCTGGTCCGCGGCCCAACGAGTGACCCGTTGCGACTCGTCCTCGCGGAGCGAGACACTTTCGACGGTCAGTCCGCGGGGCCCTTGCAACCCGAGCTGCAAGAGATGACCGTCGGATATCGAGAGGGTGGCGTCCAGTTGTACGAGCGACGTCGTTCGCCCCAAACTGAAGGCGAGCGTCTGCTCCACGGTCGTGCGGGGCTCTTTGGGCTGAGTCGAGAGCACCCAAACGGGCTCGCCGCGCGGAATCGCGTAGGCGGCCCACGGCCTTATCTCGGCGGAACCCCAAGCCGCGGAAAATTCGGGTATGTCGATTGTTCTCGAATCCTCGCCGGCTTGAATTTTCGGCTGCAACGCGGCGTCGACGGTCACCGCCAACCAGCGTTTTGCCGCCCGGGCTCCGCTCGACTCCAAGCGCGGCAAACGCAAATTGCCGACCCCCGAGGTGTTCGTCACGAGGAAGGACAGGTCGATGACCACCTGGTCTGAGACGGGGCGTGCCAGTTCCAGTTCGATTTTTTGAGGATCGCCGGGAATAGTGTGCACGGCGGCGATCGGCGACCGTTCGCTAAGCGAGGGCAGCAGCCGCAGCCGAGGATCGGTGAGGAGGCGAATCTGCTGGACGCGTCCGCCCAGAACCCGATATTTGAACCTCGCGTCGATGATGGTCGTGCCGGGCCTCACCTTGACCCAGATCAACTCTTCGACGTCGAGATTGGCGGCGGCGCCTTCCATTCCGCCGACAATTGGCCAGCGAACGGAGAGCCGATCGGACGACCCCAAGCTGGCCGAAAGCTCGCCGCGATCTTTGCGCATTTGTATCCGACCGCGCGCCGTGGGCAATTCGATCGCCGGAGCATCGGGCGGAAATGACAGGTCCAGCGTCGCATTCGCCAACGCAGGAATCATCAGTTCAAATCCGGCGGTGCTGGCGTCGGATTGCAACGGGGGCTTTAGATCGAGTTCCAGGCGATAGCGGTCGGCCGCCAAGGTATTTACCAAGAGCGCGTCGCCCGCCTCGCTCCAAGCGAGCGGAATCGAACGCCCTTCGAGACGCACGCCGACGATCGCGCGAGCAAGCCCCTCGCGCGGCAGCGGAATCCGGACGGTGACGTTGCTCTGAAGCACGTGCAGGTCGAACGTGGCTTTGAACTGGGCCACATTCAAGCGATTGCTGTTTGCGTCGCGAGCCAAGGTCCCCTGATAATGGGCCCGCGTGATGAGCCAGTCCCGCGGTTCGTCACTGGCCCGGGCAGCTAGTCGATGGAGCTGACGATAGAATTCCTCGGGCACATAATATTTGTCGCCAATGGGAATCTGGTGATCATCTGTCGGCACATACACACGGTGAATCGCCGCCGCCGGAGGTTTCGCATCGGCTGGCTTCTCGGCGGAAACCTTCGCGGCGCTGGCGTCGACGGAGGGCGATGACGTCGCCGGCACGCTGGGCGGGGGCTTGACCAGTTCCGCCTCCGAGGTTTTTTCCGGCTGGGGGCGCTGGGGATCAGCCGGCGGGGCGGCGTGTACGGCCAACGAAAGATTGATGAGCGCCGCCACGAGAATCAACCTCGAAAACTCGTGAACCACGCTACTCCGCACTCGCCGCGATCCGTGCGAATGGTCGGTCTTGGCGGGCTGCGGTTGCGTCAACCGCGTCAAACCGATCGCGATGCAAACGGCTGCCGCCCAGAACACGGCACTGGCCAAAGGCGCATAGGCTGCCGGTAGAACGAGGGCTGCGCACGCCCCAGCCGCGACCAGGCCGACGAGCACAACGGGCCGCGCCGCGCCGCTCAACAACCCCAGCCCGATGATGCCCAGGAATACGGCCCAGGCAAGCGAGCTCATCGCCGAAGTCTGCACGACGCGAACGGCCGGGTTACCCGGCTGGGCCAGGCGCAGCGTGCAGGCGCTCCACCCTCGCGCCCCCTCGAACGAATCGCCCGCCAGCGACGGATGTCGCCAAGGAGACGGCTGGCCATCCGGCGAACCGCGCCAGCTTTCGATGGTTTCGAACCGCGACCAGTCGCCGCGATTGTTGGCCCGGTGAATCTCGTCGGCCAGTGGACCCGGCAATAGTATTCGCACCATTCTTTCGTCCGGCGGCGAAATTTGCCCCGCATAGCCCGCGGCACTGGCGGCGCTCGTCAGGACCAGGGCGGCGCCGTCGGTCAGTAGCGCCAACCCGCTGTGTTGCAAGATCGCCTGGCCACGTTGCCAGGGCGTATCGCCGGCTTGAATTTGAACTCGGGCCTGCGTCGTTACCCCGAGTCGCTCCAAACCTTCGGGGTCGACCAGCAGAATGCGCCGCGGTTGGGCCTCGACCTGCGAGCACAGCGAGAGCAACTGTCCCCACGACAGTCCTTCGCCACCGGCATATTCGGCGGCGATGGTTCCGAGATTTTGAATCAGCGGGTCGGCAACTTGCGATGATCGCTGCCGCTCCGACGGCCCCCAGGCGGCTCGCCAATCGGCCGACGCCAACGGATTGAACAACTTCTGTCCGTTTCCTCGTCCAAGAACGCCGAACAATCGCTGACTCCACGACAGGGGAGTGAGCGAATCGGTCGTATAGGCGCTGTCCACTCCTGCGACAGAATAGCCCGGCGGCAACCAGATCGACCATTTTCGGGCCAGGACCGGAATATCCAACTGCGGGAACGGCGGTTGGAAGCTGGACGTCAGAAACGGCAATCTGTCGGGTGTGCTGAAGTAGAGCGAGACCATGGCAAAACTCTTGCCGCTGGGCAACTCGATGCGCAGCGGCGCCGCCGGGCCAGATGCCGCGGCGGGGGACATTCGCTGATTGTCGACCCATGCCGCTTGCAACTTCGCGTTCTCCGGCAGCGACAACTGCAACTCCTGCCGGCCGGCCGTCTGAATCTGAAAAGAGGACCAGTGTATCGACGAGCCATCGGGAGCGTAGCGAGAATCCAACTGATTATTCCAGGCCCATGCGCCCGATTCGGCTTGCGCCGCCGAAGTCGGAACAATGCTGACCGCGGGCTCCGGCCCCAAGTCGTCGCGCGAGGGCTGGTAATGGTACGTGGCCCGCGCGGTTTGATAGCGGTCGGCGTCTAGTAATTCGGCGGGAACCGGGACCAGCCGCCGGTTCTTGATCGACAGGCCCGAGTCCCCGAGCGCGCGAATCGCCAAGGTTCCGCGCTGCGTGGCGGCGTCGGCCACCGAGGCCAAGGAAATTGGAGTTTCACGCGTCAACGGAGTCGAGCGAACTCCGCGCAGCTCGAAGGCCCCGGGCCGGGCAAGCTGCAAGTTCAGCTCCCACACTTCACCCTCGGGCGGCAACGCGGTGCTGGCTTGTTCGGCGGTCGACATTTTGCGGGCCGAGAACTGGCCCGAGTTTCCACCCGCGAGATTCCATTCCAGATTTGATTCGCGCGGATGGGCGAAATGCACCAGCAGCCGATCGACGCGAGCGGCTTCCGGAACGCACTCGATCGTGTAGGTCTCGGTGAGCACGTTCTTTTGCACGGCGGCATCGATGCGCACGTCGACGGAGTAGCTGGGCTTGCGGCGCTGTAGAACGACCGCCGCCTGCGCGAAGATCGGGTCCTCGACGAAAACCAGCCCAGTGGGCGGCTGCGAGAAAAGCTTCGACTCGGCCGGGCTCAGCTTGAGCGCGTCCAAGCGGTTCAGGTTATCCGACGCGTTCCAGCGCAATTCAGATCCTTCCGCCGCGCGGACACCGATCAGCCGTGTTCCGGACTGGAACGAGTCGAACGAGAGCATTTCCATCTGACGGCCTTCAAAACCACTTCCGGGCGGAAGTGGTCTGTGGCCGCGAATCAAAACTCGCGCCGGCTTGTCCGAGCTGATCGCGGTCTCGAAGCGAACGTTCAGCTCCGTCTGTTGCGGCTTCGTTTCATCCAATTCCCAGTTGACGGGCAGATTGGAATCCAAGCTCTCGACCGAATCGATCGTCCAGCCGCCTTCGACTCCGATCTGGGCGGCGCGGCGTTGGCCGCGCCCGAGCGTCAATTGCACCGCGCACAAGCTCGTCATGTCGTTGGGGCCAACCTCCACGAGCGTGCCGCTCTCGACCTTCAATCGCTCGCGCGGCTGAGCGACCAGCACGTCGATGGTGGCGCCGGGACGATAGTATTGAATTTCGATCGACTCGCCAGCCAGCGGAGCGGGCAACGCCGCGATCCGCGACTGGCGACAACCGTCGGTCTTCAGGCGTTCGAGTGCGAATGAACTGGGCACCAGCAATTCCGCCGTGCCTTCCTGCCACGAGACGCCCTGCGGTCGCAAAGCGGGCAATCGCCATTCCTTGCCGCTCACCAACGGCGCCATGGCCGACAATTGCAACACGCGCCCCGTTCCCACGATCGGTTCGGGCAATTGCAGGACCACGTGGATCATGCGGGTTTCGACGTCGGCGGTGGCCGACCAGGGGATTTCCAGCTCACCGTAATTGGCGGCCACGAGTCGCAAGCTGGGATCCAAGTCCACGGCGATCCGCTCCAATGGCTCGCCGTGCACGTCGAGCTTGAGCTGAGCCAGGACGTTGATTCCCCGCGTGGAAAACTTGTAGGAAATCGCCTGCCGCAACAAGGTCAAGGGGCGTCGCTGGCGCGCGACATTTTCGGGAACGACCCTGAGATTGACGCGACGATGCCCGCCCAATTCGATGGTCCAACGGATGGTATCGGGTTCCGCGGCCGCGCTTTTCGAGACAATTCCCTGATCGGCCAGCACGTCGAATGCCGCGGGGGCGTCCAAGGTAAATCGTGCCATCGGACAGTTTGGCAACTCGAGCGCAAAAGCCACGGCGCCAGAAGAGGTTCGTTCTCCTCGCAGCGACCAATCGCATTCGAGCTGCGTGCCTTCGACCAGAGTCCGCACTCGTCCATCCGGTCCGGTGCCGAGGACGGCCGGCTTGCCTCCGTCGTCCGACCAACGGGCGCCGCTCAAGGCCAGATTGAACGGGTCTAGCGCCAGGCTGCTAGGACCATCCGAGCGGCGAGCTAATCGCATTGTGCCCGTGCCGACCAGCAGGTCCTCGCCGACGAGTTGAGCGGTGTATTGTCCGCTCTCGATTTCGGCCGACCGCGCCGGCGCGCCGGTCGCAGCGGTTTGCACGGCCTCAAGCAGACGTTCGAACTCCGCGGAATCGACGGGCAGATAGCCACCGGTCCACGCCTGGCTGCGAACTTCATCCGCCGGAATGAATGTGCGATGAAAGAGAGGCAGCGCGGGCTCGCGCGCGGCTTCGATCGCGGGTGGATTCTGCGCGTGCCCGAGCGAAGCGCCACACGCCATCAGCCAACCCAAGGCGGCCGCGGCTCGTCTCAGACTGCTCATGATTCGGCTTCCGGAGATGTCGTGGACACGACCGGCTCGGTCTTGGTCGATGGCTGCGAGCCGTTGGAAGGCGCACGATGATAAATCTCGGTGCCGCCACGCTCGACAAGGGCCTTCGAGCTGCCGCGAACCGGCACGGTCGGCAGCGGCGGCCGCGCCGATGCCCGAGCCAACAGGGCCGCGGAGATCGCCAACACCAATCCCAACATCGACGCCTGGGCGACAAGCAGCGCCAAGTCAGGGTCCACCAGGCTCCCGCCCGCTACCAACACGGCCAAGGCAAACAATAAGCCGGGATGCCGCGCGATCGGGAAATAGATTAACAGCAATCCGCACAAGAGCAGCGGCAGCGAAGCCCAGAGAACCAGGCGCGCCCGGCTGATGGTGTACACTTCCAGCGGTTCCAGCGCGCCGACCGTGCTGAAGAGATATCGATTCGTCGAGCGCGAGGCGAGTTGTTGGCGAGCCGTGTAGTCGTCGGCCGTCTCGTCGGTAAGCCGCGCGGTTTCACCCGCCGGCGAAGTTCCGCTCCAGCTTTCCAACTCGCGCTGGTCCAACGAGGGTTGACGCTGCCAGAACAAATTCGCCCACGCCCAGCGAAACTCGCGGGAGTAATGTTGGGGCGCGAACACGACGTGTTCGTGGGTGGGCAGCACCAATTGCCAGTAAAATTGCCGCACCCAATTGGCCGACTTGATTTGCGGTGCGTTCAAGGCGATCGACCCGGGCGTCTGGCGATCGGAAAAATAGTACCGCAACTCGAGCAGATGCTCGCCGCCGACGGCTGGTGGCAGAGTTACGGTTACGTCGCGCTGACGAACCGAATCTGCCGCGACGCGGCGCGCATCGACGTCGAGCTCCAGCGAATTGGCATCGGCCCCTTCCGGCAATTTCAATTGCAGCTTCTGTTCGTTCGTCGTCAATCGGAACACCGCACGATCTTGCCGCCTGGCGTCGGTCAGCCGGGTTTGCACCCACGCGCGGCCGATCGTGATCGCGTCGGCGACCGCTCGCTCTTTGAAGGCCAGCTTCAACGCGACCTCGGTCAGCGCTCGCCGGGCGGAGAGTGTCAACGTCTGCGAGGCGGCCGTGGGAAGATTGGCCGACTCCATGCTCCAGGGACCTGCCGGATAACTGACATCGAGGCCCGGCGTGGGCACGACGACCACCTCGCTTGCCGTCACTTGTCCTTCGCCGGGAACGACCAGCGGAACATTCACTACGATTTGTCCGGCCCCGGCAGGTTTGTCGTGGCGGACGGCATAACGAAGCTGAAGCTCGCAGCGGCCGATCCGCGGCGACGGCAAAACGACCCGCATCGGCACGGTATCGCTGAGTTCTCCCGCCCGATCTCGTGTGGCTGTGGCGGTAAGGCGCTGTCCGTCAAGCGAAATCGCCAGCCGGTCGGCGCGGATGGCGCGGGGAATGATCAGCATCAAATGATCGGCCGGCTCGTAGGCGATCCGAAACACGATCCGCTGGTCCACCTGCGTCTCCGGCTCGCTCACATCCAACTGAGCGGCGATGGTGGCCGAGATTGCCTGTTCGTGAACCTTGACCGAGGCGGCGAAGCGAGCCTCGGGGCCTTCGGTACGAAAGAAAAGCGGATCCTGTAGCCGCTCCGGCAATTTCATTTGCGGCCGCACGGTTTGCGGCGCCAGCGCTACGGCCCGCTCGGCGTCGAAAGCCAATTCGATGTTATCCGCGGGCACAACGGCCACGTTGGCCGGCGCGACCGTTTCGGCCTGCGGCTGCGGAAGCTCGAGAATCACGGCTTCGTCGTCGTGCGAGATTTTCCGATGGGCTTCGAGTACCAATTCAAGATCGCCCGACGAGGCTTGTAGCAGGGGAATCAACAGCGAACCATTCTGGGCCGGGATCGCGGCGTCGACGTTGACCAGGTTGGCCGGACCGACCAGGTCGACTTCCCAGCCGGGCAGAGCAAGCTCGAGCGAGCGCACTTTGGCGCCGCGGATCGTGTACTTGAGTTTCGCGCCAAGTTGCACTTCTTCGCTGCCGACTTGCAGCACGTACTCGCCCTGCACGCGCACGCGCGTTCGCTGCGGAACGACTCGGGCAGCCAGCGAGTACGGTTGCGCGAAGTACTCGAATCCGGCCGTCAGGTCGTCGCGACGCGGCACTTCGGCCAGATCCTCGACCTGGGTGACATGGTTGGTTTCGCCCCACAGGACCTGCCAGTTCCCCTCGACCTTTACCGCGATCGTTCCCGACTGGCGGACCGCGCCGACGACCTCAAAGCCCGCCAACTCCAGCGATTCGTCGGCCTGCGGCGAGTTGTGAATGCGTTCGGTAACCAGCGGCACTTCCACCGGGCCGGCCGTTTTTCGTTCCAGCTTGACCTCGTAAATCTTGCCTTTGGCGGCGGTAGCGTCGACCGCTACGAATGTCATACCCGCCGGCGGAATACCGACGTAGTCGGCCCCCGGCGGCAGACGGACTTGAAAGTTGTCGAACTCGCCGCCCAGGCTGCGCACCACGAGCTTGGTCTCGGTGTTGACGCTGCGGCCATTGATGCGAACGAACTGCGAACCGGTTGCTTCGAGCACCGAAGGCAGAGCGGCCACCTGAATCTCGGCGGAATGCCAGGCCAATTCGAACTCGCCTCCCAGGCCCGCCACGTTCAGCTCGGTGCGCCCGCCCTCGATCGCGCGGGTGGATTCGAGCGTGCTGCCTTCTGAAACTCTGGCCGCCGCGCGTTCCACCGGCACCTGCAAGTGCAACTGCGAAACCGCGGCCCGCGGAACATATAATCGCAAATAGGATTCGGGACCGACTTGCACGACGGGCGCCAGCACCTTGAGCGAGACCTCGTGCGACTTGCCCGCGGCTCCGCGAATCCACACCACGTAGCCGTCGCGATCGGGGTCGAACCGCAGAACGTGCTCGCCCGGGCCGTCGTAGACCGGATCGCGCACCACGGCGCCATTCAATCGCAGGGGCACGCCGACCCAGCCGGCATCGAGCACCGTGATCGAATAGTGCGCGACCAATTCGGCCCGCTCGCGAGAGGTCGAGCCGGAGAGCGTTAGTTTTTGAATGCTGAACGGCGGCGGCTGATTCTGTTGGGCCAATTGATTCTTGGCCTTCCAGGTTTCCATGAACTGCTCAAACGTGATTCCTGGCATGGCCTGCAGTCGGCCGTCTTTATCCTTAAGGATGAAGACCTTGGGCAGGACTTCGCCCGGCAGGACGTTTTCCGCGGGCGCTTTGGCCGAATTGTCGGCGGGCCCCTGGGGCGGCGAGTCGGACGGATCCTGGGCCCAGCAGGCGCTAGTGGCGATGCCGATCGACGCCAGGCAGGCCGCCATGAAATGGCTTCCGGGTTGCCAGAGTCGTGGTCCCATGGCAAAACGCCCCTGAACTGCCAGACAATTGGCAGCCGCCGAGATCGGAGAAACTCGAGAAGTGAAGTGAGCCGCCCTTTCAGTCTAATCCCACCGGCGAACAAGCTCAAAAGAATTCGCTTCTCGCCTATCCTTTGATTTCACCCCTTTTGGGCCAGTCAGCGACTGGCATTGAACAATAAAGCCCTGAATTGAGCGTGCAACTCTGGGTTGGCACTGGCGACTGGATGCGGCACTTTCAAATCGAACGGCTCGCCGTCCAATTGCGTCACCACCCCGCCAGCCTCCTCGACCAGTAGCACGCCGGCGGCCACGTCCCACGACTTCGTGGTTCGGGCCCAAAAACCATCGAAACGTCCCGCAGCCACATAGGCCAGATTCAGCGCGGCCGAGCCGGTCCGACGGACCGCCTGGCAGTGCAACAAGACTGCCGTGAACTGGTCGATCTCCGGCGAATCGGCGGCCACGCGCGCCGAAAAGCTCGCCGCCACCAGGGCTTGCGACAAATCGCGCACATCGCTCGTGTGCATTGCCTTGCCATTGAGAAATGCGCCTTGCCCGCGGGCGGCGCTATAGGTCTCTTGGCTGATCGGATCGAGCACGACACCCACGATCGGACGGCCGCGATGCACCAGAGCCAGCGACACCGCGTAGTGGGGCACCTGGTGGACGTAGTTTGTCGTGCCGTCCAACGGATCGGCGACCCAGCAATACTCGGCCTCGGCATTGACGGGCTCAGCCCCTTCCTCGCCCAGGAAGCCATGATCGGGCAAGGCTGCCATCAGAACCCGTCGAATGGCCTCCTGCGAGGCCGAATCGGCCTCAGTCACCAGATCGGCGGGCCCTTTTTCGTGCACCTGGAACCGCCCGATCCAGTCGACAAGGGTCTGGGCCCCGGCCTGGGCTGCCTTTTCGCAAAGCGTTAGGAAATCTACCACTAGCTCAGCTCGTCGCCTGAGGGATCGCACTTCGAGGGATGGGCGATTATAGGAAACACGCTCGCAGCCGGGCAACCGGAGGCGCCTTCGAGCGGCACGCCCTGGCGGGTATTTTTGCAGCCCTAAAATATTTTGGAAAAATAATTCGCAAACTATGGACATGCCAATTCATTGTGTTAATATCAAAGACGAACAGGGAGAAAGTGTCCAAGTCGGGCATCATCCAGTACCGATAAGCAGTTCGTATATCGTCTCGGCCTCTTCTCTGTTCCGGCCCCGCCGTTTCGCCTCGCGCGATGCGGCGGGGTTTTTTATTTCAACCCGTTCAACACGCGTTTCTTCTTGCAGACGCGATCATGGCTGAGCAACCGTGGCGCCTCGATGCCCGCACGGCAAGCCTTCGACTTGCTCGCCTCTCGGCGGTCATCCACCCGCTGGAGCCGGGCCTCGGACTTGGCGAACTGCGAATCGATGGCCGGCCTATCTCGGCCGCTTGTTGTCCGCTCGGCGTCGAGCTAGTCGGCACGAAGCAGCGGCTTTCTCCGACTTCCGTCGAGGAGTACGTTCGCGGCGGAGACCTGGTGGCGACCTACGCCGACTGTCCCGCGCCGGCGCTCCGTTCCCAGATCTATTGGCGCGCGTCGTCGCATCAAACCGAGGGCGCCATCGCGGCCATCGAACTCGTGATCTCGGTGCAAACCAGTTTGCTCGACAGCAACCCGCGTCTGGCGACGCGAAGCCTGCTCTGCGTCGACGAAGCGCTGTGCCTTTCGTCTGCCGACGGCGCGAAGCAGATCGAAGGCGGTAAGTCGAGCTGCTATCTCTACCGGCTGGCTGAGGCGCCGTTCAGTTACGCGGAAATGGTTCATCCTGCGCAGTCTCAAGAATCGGCCATAGAATCGCCAACGTCGGCCGGCGCGAAACACGATGCCACGTCCAATTGCCTCGAGCTGCGACATCAGCTTTTCAGCGAACGGCTGGAAAAGGGGGTCATCCTGCGGGCCCGTGTGCTGGGCGTCTTTCTCGATCGCCAGGGCGATTCAGAAGTCGCAGCCCGTCACTACCAGGCCTTTCTCGCAGCCGAGCCGCCGCTGACGACCTAGTTCCGTCGCGTGGCCTCGCTGGCGATCGATGCCCTGGCCGGCCACTTGCAGCGGCCGACAATTGTCGGAAGATGGAAACTTTCTCAGACAACGCCTAGCGAGCACGAGTATGTCCGCCCTCTTACGCGCGCGAATCTTCGCGGCCTTGGATGCCATCGTCCTGGTCGATCCGCATACGCATATCAATGCCCACGCCCCGGCTTCGACCACCCTGGCCGACATCATGGGCTACCACTACTACACCGAGTTGGCACACTCGGCCGGCATGCCCAAGGCTCGCATCGAACAGCCAGGGCTCGATCCCAAGGAGAAAGTCGGCCGGTTGGTCGAGTACCTCGGCACGCTGGAGAACACGATTCAATCGAGCTGGCTGCTGGAGATGGCTCGCGAGTTTTTCGATTTCAAAGACGAGGCGATCACGGCGAACAACTGGGAAGCCCTCTACGATCGAGCCGCGGCGAAGATGAGCCGGCCCGACTGGGCCGCGCAGGTGCTCAAGCAGAGCAAGCTCGAGGCCGTGTTCTTGACCAACGATTTCGACGATCCGCTATCGGGCTTCGACACGGCAGTGTACGTGCCGTGCCTGCGGACCGACGACCTGGTGTTCCACCTGTCGCAAAGCGCTGTGCGTTCGCGTTTGGAAAAGGCGACCGGCAGCTCGGTCCACGACGAACAATCGCTGCGGTTGGCGATTGTCCGGCTGTTCGAGCACTTCGTGGCGCGCGGCGCCCGGGCCTGCGCGATTTCGCTGCCGCCCGACTTTACGCCGCAACCGGTCGAGGCGCCGCGCGCCGCGGCGGCCGTCGACGAGGTATTCCGCCTCGGGCCGGAAGCCTCTACCGAGCGCACGCGGGATCTGGGCCAGTTCGTTTTCTGGACGCTGGCCGAATGCTGCGCCGATTTCAAATTGCCGTTCGACTTGATGATCGGCGTTAATCGGGGCGTGTACCGCGACGGAGTGTTCCAGGGGCGCGATCTATACGACAGCCGCGTCTCGCTCATTCAGTACCAGGCGCTGTTCAATGCCTTTGCGACAGTCCAATTTCCGATTTCCGTGTTGGCCAGCGTCACCAACCAGGAACTGGTCAGCTACAGTTGGATCTTTCCCAACGTGCTGACCAACGGACACTGGTGGTATTCGAACGCGCCCACGTATATCGAGCACGACGCGGCAGCGCGGCTCGAAGCGGTGCCGCGGACCAAGCAAATCGGCTACTACAGCGACATGTACAAGCTCGAATTCGCCCTGCCCAAATTCGCCATGTATAAGCGCATCCTGGCCAAGATCCTGGCTGAACGGTTCGTGATCGATCGCTGCTGGTCCGAGGAGCGCGCGGTGTCACTCGGCCGGCAGGTGCTGCGCGGAAATGTCGACGCCATCTTCGGCCCGTTCGGCTAATCATTTGCCCCCGATCGCCCCGGTGTCGGCGGTGGCCCGCTCGTGTGGCATGAACGCCAAAAATCCCTCGACGGTCAAGGGTTTTTGTTGAAAATTCCCCGGATCTCGACTATGGTGGATGGTAGCGCCGAGTGCGGCTCGACGCCCATTTCAATTCTTTTCGTCCGTCACGTTTCGCGGAGTTGCTTGTGAACTAACGGCAAGACTGTCTCGGTTTTGTTTCGCAACTTCGTTTCTGTTGGTTAACCAATCATCATGTCGCATCGCTCCTGCGCGGTCCTGCGGGCTCGCGTTCTGCTTACGGTTTCTCTCGCGCTCGGTCTTCTGACCGCGACTGCGCAAGCGGCGTCGATTGGCCTCAACTTCACCGGCGTCAAGCTGAGCGATGGCAAGGCGCTTAACGGCGGCAGTTATTCTACGCCGGACAACTCGGGCGGCGTCGGACCCAATCACGTCGTGCAACTCATCAACGGCGCGTTCGCGGTTTACGACAAAACTACCGGCTCACCATCGCAACCATTCAGCTCGGGCCGGCAGTTCTGGATCGACGCCGGCATCGACCCCGGTCCGGGCATCGCCAACTTGGGCGTCTTCAATCAGCGGGTGCTGTACGATCCGGCCAGCGGGCGCTGGCTCGCCGCGGCGCTGACCGGCGAGAGCGTGAACAACAATATTTTGCTGGCGCGGTCCGAAACTTCGGACCCCACCGGCGATTGGAAGGCCGTTGGCTTTCTCGGCAATGCCGGCGGCGACGGCAAGTTCGTCGACTATACGCGGCTGGGCGTCGACGCCAACGGCGTTTACATTTCAACCAATAACTTCAACAGCTCAGCCGGTGGGTCCGATAGCGTTTCCGTATTCTCCGTGCCAAAGGCGGATCTGCTCTTCCCGATCCCGACCCTGGCGAATCTCAGCCGGTTCGACGCGATTGACGCCGGCGAATATGGAGGGACCATTCAGCCCATCATTAACTTTGGTCCTTCGACGGGGCACGAGCCGCTGTTGGGAACATCGCTCGCACTGACCGATGTCTCCTTGTTTCGGTCCAACATCACCGGCGCTGCCTCGGCCGGAGCCACTCTCTCTCCCGGCACGATGATTGCGGTCGCATCGTATACCGATCCGCCGCGTGGCGCCCAGCCCGACGGCACCCGCGTGTTGCAAAATCTCGACGATCGATTCAGTGCCAACGTCTACCAGGTGGGAAACGTCATCTACGCCACCAATGCCGTCAAGGTGGGAAGCAACTCGGGCGTGCATTGGGTGATGATCGACGAACAGACCAACCTCGTTATCCAAGAAGGCATGCTGAGCGATCCCAACTTCGATTACTATCAGCCCGCGATTTCAGCCAATGCAAACGGCGACATCGTCATCAGCTTCAACCGCTCCGGCTTCGGCCCGGACGGAAATATCAGCATTTTTGCCGCCGTGGGCAAAACCGTCGGCGGCGTCACCACGTTCGGCAGCCCAATTTTGCTCAAGGCCAGCACGGTCGGCAACTATCACAATACGAGTAACCGCTGGGGGGACTACACCACGACGATCGTCGATCCCAGCGACCCGAACGTCTTTTGGACGTTCCAGGAATATGCGCTGGCCAGCAACGCCTGGGCCACGCAAATCACACAGATCCTCGTGCCCGAGCCGGACAGCCGTGTGTTGGCCGCACTGGCCTTGCTCGTGCTATGTTATGTGGTCCGGCAGCGGCGCCGGGTCGTCGCATCCTGAAGCCGCGACGTGAATCGTCCCTCCCCGCCCGACGTCGTCCATGCCACGCCAGCAACACGATCGCGAGGACTTACTGCGCGAGGCGACCGCGCTCGTCGAGCGCATTAGCCTGCGACTATCCGGTCACGACAAAGAGATTGTCGTCGGATTTCGTCGCGACGGCAGCGCCAGCATCTATTGGGGCGGCAGCCGCGTCTATCAATTCACGTCAGGTGGGCACCTGCGGCGCGCCTATGTCGGAGGCCTGCTGTACAAGGCCGAGCAGGGGCGATTGATCTCGCTCACGCGGGAGCGCAAGAACGACGTCGTCGAATTGACCCGCCGCGCGCTCAGCGAAACGCAAGCCCAGACGTTTCTCGTTGAAATGCGCGAGCGGCTCGAACGGCTGCACGACGCGCTGGCGAAAAAAAGCTTCACGGTCCTGGGCCAGGTCTCGGCCGAGGGTGATCTGCTCGATCGGACAGCTTGCTGGCTCGACGAATTTGTCGGTCGAGTCGAGATCGCCGGGTCACCACGCGTCGGCTAGCGAATTGGCAGCGCCACGACTTCGGCATCTCCGACGGCGCTCGATAAGCGCGTTCCCAGGCCATTGCTGCCGCGGCGGACAAAGGCCAATGCCAACGGCGCCGCCAGGTGCGGCGAGTAGGCAGCCGAAGTAATCTGCCCAGCGGCTTGTCCCGCGACGACTTCGCCCGCGGGGAACAGTTCGGCGCCCGGTGGCGGAACGTCGCTCCCTGCGAATCGCACGCCGACCAGGGTCTTGTTGACGTGGCCCAGCGCGTCGATGCGAGCCACCGTCTCTTGCCCCAGGTAGCAGCCTTTGATGAAGCTGATGGCTAGCGCGTCGCGGCCAATTTCCTGTGGCAAGTTTTTGTCCGTGATGTCGACGCCGAATAGCGGAAATCCCCATTCGATGCGGGCCGCCTCGAAATCTTCCTGTTCGCAGGGAACCGCGCCCGCCTCGACGAGCGCCGCCCGCACCGCGGGAAGGTCTCCAACGGACGCGCTGATCAGAAAGCCCACGCGACCCACTAAATCGGCCCGGCGAAGCCAGACACTCTTGCCGGCCAGAGCGACTTGGGCGTTGTCGAGCCGAGCGGTCAATGCACTGACATCGATCAAGCGCCCGAGCACGGCCTCGCTCTCGGCGCCAGCCAACAAGAGTTCCGACCACTCGGCGGTGCGATCGACCAGCGTCACTTGCTCGCAGACCAGGTAATGATCCAAATGGGCCAGGATGACCTCGCTTTGCCCCGGCACGGTGTCGATCACAAGCGACTCGGGACCGGCGAAGATCAGGCCGTGCGCCAGCGTCCTCCCTTGAACCGTCGTGAGAAACGCCTCGCATCCCTTGCCGGGGGCGAACTTGCGAATCTCGTTGGTACACAGATTGTGCAGAAAAGAGGCACGATCGGCCCCTATCAATTCGACCTGAGTGCGCTGGGGCAAATCGACCAATCCGGCTCCGCTCACCAGCGGGCGATGCGGTGCGATTCGATCGGCAGGTTCGGCTTGTGGCACACTCATCGTCGCGACCTTCGCCTGGCCAGCGGCGCTTCGGCGGCCAGTACGGGCTGCACCCGCGGTGCGGCATATTGGACATTTTCCAGCACGATGCACGAGCCATATCGGACCGCTAACCGCGAAAGTTGCTCGGGCGCGACCGGCAGCAATCCCAAATCCTCGACGAAGTCTTCGTCCAACCGGCTGATCAGATAGACCCTGCCCCGCTGCACCGCGCGAATTACCTCCAAGGCCGCCAACGTGTCGACCGGACGGTCGTTGTCGATTTCGCGCTCCACTTGCTCCAAGTCCTCGGCGCCGACGACTCGTTCGATGCCTGTTCCCGGGCGCTGGGATAGATCGGTACACAGAATCATAGCGCCTTCCTGGTCCACCACCGTCGCCATTGCCGCCAAGGCTCGCCCCACGTTGTCCCACGATTGTTCGGCCGCATCTCCCTCGATCGTGCCGATCACCAGGTTCGCGCAGGCCGGCACTCGATAGCTCCAAGCTTCCGCGCACAGCCGGCTCCCCTCACGAGCTGCCGCGGCCGATTCGCCGGCCAACACGTGCAACACCCGATTTCCGCCGCCGGGCACAACTTGAATTGTGAACTGCGCGCCCAACAACCACGCGGCTTCGTTGGCCTGTTTGCACAACCTGTCATGCTGGGCCGAGTCGCCGACCACGGCAGCGCGATAGCGCTGTTGTGCTGCGGTGTCGGAGAATGCGGGAAATATGCCCGCGGCGATTCCGTAGTATCCTAGCGACTCGTCGTGCCGTAGGCAGCCGATCGGAATCACGAGATCCGCGTCGTGCAGGAAGCGGTCGATGTAGATCGGCTTGGCATTGGCTCCCGCGCCCAGGTAGCTCAAGGACTCGCGATTTTCCGGATCGTGAATCGCGTCGCCGATCAGCTCGCGAACTTCGCTCAGCAGCAAGGCGAGCGGATGAGGCTCGCCCGCTTCGGCGTCCGCGATGGCCCGTACCAGCGTGATGCTCTGCGGCGTAACTCCGGCCGACAGCAGTGTCGCGATCGTGCGCGCGACAATCGTGGCGGCCCCGGGCACGCCCCGGTCCAATGCCAGCACGACCTTGTCGCCGGGCACGGCCGCCTGCACGAGCGGCGGAAACTCCAGCGGCCGAGCCAACGCGCGATCCACCACTTCGGCGAGCGGTTCCGCCGAATCTGGACGCGCGGACTGGCAATGGGCCACCAGCGCCCCATCCGGCAGCTCCAAGGTCAGCGACGACTCGATTCCGTAACGTATGGCGGAGATCATCCGTAAACTGGGTGGACCAGGCTCGCAAGTTGGTAATTTCAGGTCGCTTTTGGACCCGCTCTGGCATCATAGGGGGCCATCAACGCGGGGGTCAAGAAGTCGAGCTTTACGCGATTGCCCAAGTTTCCAATAATTCCGCTCGTGCGCGTGGCAAGTCGGCCGCGCGGTAATCATCGCGACGATTCCAAGGATGGATTCCATGATCGCATCGACCCCGTTTGCCTCGGCACGTTTTGGTTCTCGCCTGGCTCTGCTCGTGCTGGCCGCTCTCTTATCGATCGCCGGCTGCCAAAAGAGCGCACCGCCCAATACCGCCTCGGCGCCCAGCCAGGCAATCAGCCCGCGCGAAATGTTGCGGCAGATGGCCGACGCCTACAAGAGCTGCACGAGCTATGAGGATGCGGGCGAGTTGCACATTGTGCCCGAAGGGGGCGCCGAGGAAGAGCCGCAGCCGTTTGCCGTCGCGCTCGAGCGGCCCAGCAAAGCGCGGATCCATTCGTTGAGCGCGATGGTCGTCGCCGACGGCGACAAGCTGCGAGCCTCCACGCCGTCGCTCGAAGACCAGGTGCTGGTGCGCGAGCTGGCAGGTGAATTGACTCTGGCTGACTTTGCCGCCGACTCGATGCTCGAGCAATCCATGCAAGGACAACTCGCGGTCGAGTTGCCGCAGTTGCGGCTGTTGTTGGACAGTCGTGCCCTCGATGCGTTCACGGCCGAATGCCGGGTGACGCAGTTGCCGGACGCCGATTATCAAGGCGAGCTGTGCCGGCGAGTGTCCGCCAAGGGACCGCAAGGCGAGAGCGTGTTCTGGATTTCGCCGCGCACGAATCTGCTGTGCAAGTTTGAGTTTCCGATGGCCGCGATTCGGCAGAAGTTTCCCGTGACGAGCCTGTGGGTCGATTTCAAAGGCGCTCGCAGCGACAACAAGATCAGCGACTTGGCATTTCAGATGGAAATCCCCACGACGGCCAAGCTGGTCAAACGATTCATCATGCCGGGCCCCGCGGCCCCGCCCGACTTCTTGTCGAAGCTCTCGGATGACTTTACGTTCACCGATCTCGAGGGCAACGCGGTCAGCCGAGAGTCGCTCGCCGGCCGGGTCGTGGTGTTCGACCTGTGGGCCACCTGGTGCGGGTGGTGCTTCGAGGGGCTGCCGCTCTTGGAACAAGTCCACAAGAAATACAAGGACAACGACCGCGTCGCCATCCTGGCAATTTCCAAAGATGAAACGGCAGTCAGCGACGAGAAGTTGCGCGCGGCGTTTGCGAAGCACAATTTGTCGATCCCCATCGTGCGCGACTCGCAACAAGTCACCGACCGGGTGTTTCGCGTCCGCGCGCTGCCGACCAGCGTGATCCTGGGGACCGACGGCACGATTCAAGATTATCACGTGGGCTACGACGCCAATCTGGTGGACACGCTTCCGCAAAAAATCGAAAAACTGTTGAACGGCGAAAATCTTGCTCAGCAAGAGTTAGATGCCTATCGCCAGGAGCAACAGGAGTACGAGCGCCGCCTAGCCGAAGTACTCGTCGAGGCCAGCGAGCCGGCTGGCGAGGAAGCAGCTGAAGTCGCTCGCAAACTCGACGCTCAGCAATAGGCGTGCGAAGATCGCGCTTCATCGTGCCCGCCTCCATTCGCTACTGTGGGCTGCATCCCATAGCCTGCCATCGCGCCCTTTTGTAGATTGGTGGCCGCGTTGGTAACCATCCTGGGCGGGCCGGCTAATTCTTGTGGGGATCATTCCATGTCCGTGACTTCTGAAGCGATGCTCGAGTGGTGCCAGGTGCTGCTCAATGTCGACGGCCGGCGGCCTAAGCTGTCGCTCGACGAACTGTTGGCCAGGATTCCGCGCTTGCCTTCCCTGTCCGAGTTGCCCAGCGGAACCACGTTGCTGGTGCGCGGCGACGTCGATGCCAAGCCGGGGCCGAAAATCGGCGAAGGCGACATTCGCCTGCGCTCGATGACCGACACGCTCCGCTTCGGCCGGGAGCGGGGCTGGAAGCAGGTGATCTTTGGCCACATCGGCCGCAAGCCTGAAGAAACCCTGGCCAAGGTCGCGCGTCGGATCGGCGAACTGATGGAGTGTGAAGTGCCGCTGGTTTCCGACTGGCTGGATGAGTCGACGATCACCATTCGCGACGACGCGGCAAATCGGATTCGCGAAAGCGCGCCAGGCAGCATCGTCTTACTAGAGAACACGCGCCGCTACGACATCGAACGCGTGCTGTGGAAGGCTAAGGCGGCCGACCTGGCCAAACTGGCCGGGCCGCTGGCGCGATTCGCCAACCAGTTTGCCGAAAAGATCGCGACCGTGTACGTCAACGAGGCGCTTTCGGCCGGCAGCCTCGATTCGTCGAGCACGATCGTGCCGGCGGCCATGCAGCGCGTGGCGCTGGGAGCCTATGTCGGCGCGGAGTTCGACGGTCCGATGAAGCGCTGCCTGGCGGCGCAGTTGGTGGTTTTCAGCGGCCTGAAGATCGACTAGCACGACGATCTGGAAGCCATGATCGCCCGCGGCACGATCGACACCGTGCTGGCGGCCGGATCGCTGGCGATGGCGCTCAAGAAAGCGGCGGCGGAGCTCGATGGCGGACAATTCTCGCTGGGAGTCGCCGAAGATGCGGCGCATGCCGACAAACCCTACTACATTCCACGAGAGCGGATCGAGCAGGCCCGGCGGATGATCGCCCAGGGCCGGCAGAACCGGATCGAATTCGTGCTGCCGGTCGACTTCATCTTGCAAGACGGCCGCGCGAGCGACGCAATCGGCCCCCAGGATCAGCAGTTCGACGTCGGCCCCAAGACGAGCGAACTATTCGCTCGCAAGGTCGACGAGTTTGTTGCCCGGCACAAGGGCCGGCCGGCCGTGGCCTTTCACAACGGCGTGTTCGGCATGTTCGAGGATCCGCGATTTGCCGAGGGCACGAAGCGGTTCATGGCCCAGTTGAAGCGCTTGAAAGAGGCCGGCGTGGAGGTCTACATCGGCGGCGGCGAGGGAGGCGCGGCGCTCGAAAAATACGGTTCGCCCAGCGATGTGACCCACGTCTTCACGGCCGGCGGAACAGTGCTGGCCGCCCTGGGCAGCGAACCGGTGCCGTATCTGGTCGCACTGTGGATGGCCGCCGGCGGACAAGAGGTCCGAAAGTAGTACTTCCCGCTGCCAATGTCTCCTCGCCGCCCGCCCCCCCGGCGGCACGTTTCCTCCCGATCATGGCACCAGCGGCCGGTTGTGCCGTGTTTGAGCGACAGTCGCTCAAGTCCCAAAGTGCCGTCTATCGGGTGTTTAGCGGTGCAATCCGGTACTGCGCAAGCCTTGGATTGCAGCAAAACCGGTAGATTCCGTTTCTTGACGCACGTTGAGTTAGAAGATCAGCGAAAATACGTCGACCTGCTAAGACAGCTAGCTTGGGTCGACGATAACCATCAACGAGGCTCTCCCGCCGGGAGGGCGTCAAGCGTCGCGGCCCAGCCTGCCTGAATAACCGCAGAACAATGCGCCAGAGGCAATTGGCTGGCCCGGCACCGGATCACTGGAAAACCCTCAAGTTTCTGTTTAGGAGTTCTCGTCATGAAGTCCCGTATTTTGTTGCCGGCATTGCTGGTTGCCGGCCTGTTCGTCGTGACCAGCGCCTCGAATGCGCAGGCGCGCATTTTTGGCGGTGGTGGTTGTTGTGAGCCGTCGTGTTGTGCCGCCGAGCCCTCGTGCTGCGCCGCGGCTGCCCCGTCGTGCGCCGCCGAGCCGAGCTGCTGCGCTCCGGAACCTTGCTGCAAGAAGAAGTGCCATCGCGTGAAGCGTTGCCACCGTCATCGTTGCTGCAAGCCCGCCTGCTGCGCTCCGGCTTGTGAGCCGAGCTGCTGCGGCTAGTGCCGTGACGGATGACCGGCGAGAACTCGAGCGGTCTCCTTGACAGTTGAAACAAACGGCCCCCTGGGTTGAACAGGCGGGCCGTTTGTTTTTTTATGCGCGCCGAGTATGGCGAGCGAATTCTTGACTTGTTCGCCCGGTTGTGAGAAGTTGCGAGCTGTACCGCACTTCGCTCGCCCGTCGGAACAGGGAGAGAGAGCATGTCAGGGTGCCGCTTGCAGCCGGCCAAGGGTCGTGCCTGGCGCTTGCATCGCACTGGGGTGCGTCTGGCGGCCATCGCTGCCGTCGTCTGGCCACAAATCGTGGCCTGGGCTGCATCTCCCGCGGAACAGGTGTTTCAAGAGCAACTAGCCAGCGGCGAATTCGCGCCCGCCCTGCAAGCGGCCCGTGGGCAAGCCGACGCTCAGATGCGAGACGCCTGGCTGGTGCAACTGTCCGAGGCTCAGGCCCGAGCCGGCGGCAGCGGGGCGTTCTCGACCCTGGCACAAGTCGCAGACGATCGCACCCGCAGCACCGCCGCAAGGTCGGCCCGCGACATCGTTCAATCCAATCCTCAGCGCGGCGGCGCCCAGGCCGATTTCGACACGTTGATGGATCTGATCACGAACACGGTCAAGCCGCAAACCTGGGACGACGTCGGCGGCCCTGGCACGATCTCGCCATTCAACAATGGCGTCTACGTCGACGCCAGCGGCGAGCTGAAGCGGGCCCTGCGGCCTGAAACGGCCCGCGGACTGGCCGTGGAGCGTCTGGCTTCGCTGGTGGCGGCGGAGAACAAAAACCCGAAGTTGACGGTCCCGCTGCGCAAGATCTCGTTACCTCGGCTCGAAAAACACGTGCAGCTCGCCCTGGCGGCTGGGCGGCGGCCGGACGACGAGATGTTGAATCTGGCCGGACTCGAACGAATCAAATACGTGCTGGTCTATCCCGAAACGGGCGACCTGGTGCTCGCTGGGCCGGCAGGGCCTTGGCGGCTCGATGAGGGCGGCCGCGCGGTGAGCGCCGACAGCGGGCGGCCGATCGTGCAACTGGACGATCTGGTCGTGGTGCTTCGGCTTCTGACCGCCACGCCGCAAGCCACGTTCGGCTGCTCGATCGATCCCACGGCCGAGGGCTTGGCGCGGACCAACCAATTCGTGGCCGCATCCAGCGCCGCGCCGCTCAAGCCTGGGCAACGCCCTACATGGCTCAAGGATCTGCGCAATCAAATGGGCCGCCAATCGATCTCGGTCGAGGGCCTCGATCCCCGCACCCACGCGGCCCGAGTGCTGGTCGAGGCGGACTACCATATGAAGCTGGTGGGCATGGGCCTGGAGCCGGGCACGCTGGAGGTGCCCAGCTACTTGGACCTGGTCAAGCCGCGGCGCGGACAAGCGCCGCCGCCGATGGAGGTCCTCCGCTGGTGGTTCACCCTGAAGTATGACGCGGTCCGCGCCACCCAGGATCGCGATGCCTTTGAGCTTCGCGGCTCCGGCGTGCAAGTTCTGAGCGAGAACGAATTGCTCAATCATCTCGGCCGCCGGGTGCATACCGGCAAGTCCGACCCATTGAACCAGGAATTCGCCGATCGGTTTACCCGACATTTTGGCGTGCTGGCGGAAAAGTATCCGATCTATGCCGAATTGCAAAATGTTTTTGACCTGGCCCTGGTCTCGGCCTTGATCCACTCCGAAAAGTTGGCCGATCGGGTGGGCTGGCACATGACCTGCTTCGGCAATGCCAATAATTATAATTCCGAGCAATATCGTGCGGCGATTGGGCCTGCGCCGCGCAGTGTGGAGACCGTGATCAACCACCGCGTAGTCGACGGGCGGCACATCATCGCCGGCGTCAGCGGCGGAGTACACGTCTCACCCTGGTCGCTGACAAAACATCAGGCCATCAAGGTGGACGACTACGGCGCGCTTGACGCCCAGCGCAAGAATTCGACGGCCGGGGAACTGCCGTTGGAAGCCTGGTGGTGGGACTAACGTCCGGCGCGCGTCACTCTTCGGCGGCAGTTACGGGATGCAAGCGCGCTCGCAGACGTTCGATTTGCGTTTTGCGCTGGGCTTCGTCGGCCGAGGGATCGAACTCGACGGGCGCGCCGACCAACACGCTGAGTTGCTTTGCCGCCAGCCGTCGCCGCGGCAGTTCGGACCGCGACATCAGCGACAACCAAATCTGCTCATCGCCGGCCAACCAGGTCGCGATCCGATCGATCGAGTCTTCGTAGCTTACCGCCAACGAATCCACGAGCGCGCGGACGCGCGAGGCCTGCTCGGCATCCAATCGCGTGCGATCCAGGTTTTGCAGAAACGGCAGGATGACCTGTCCGGCGGCTCGAAGCTCGCGTTCGGCGGTCGTTCGATCGGAGAACTTGGGGCTGGCCAGGTCGTCGACCAGACGGTTCCAACGGTGTGTATCGAGTGGCTGAGGATTCCGGGCTCGCTCGAACAGCGATTCTTCCAGCGCGGCGCCCAGCGAAGCCAACTGCCAGGACGGGTGCAGGACCTCGAGCACCGGCACGAGACGCCGGCGAACCAATTCGGGCTCGGCCAGATATAAGTGCCAGAAGCTATCGGCCCGCAGCGAGCTGCGCTGGTCGCCTTCGGTCAAGGTAAACAGCAGCGGCCGGTCAGGGTCCTGCTCAAACTCGAGCGTGTACTTCGGTTCCGAGCGCTGGCGGCGAATCGAAAGCCGCTTGCCATCGACCAGGGCAATCGACAGTTGCTCGTCGGGCGATACCAGCTCGTATTGCAGTTCGATCTGTGTCTGGTTGATATGAATTTCGAGTCGCTCGCGGCGACGGCCGTCGACGTGGGCGGGCCCGAACGTCATGTTCGTGCCGGGATAAGAGCTGGAGACGGCAATCCGCCCCGCCACCATCTTGTACTGCATCCAGCGCAAGCGGTCGGCGTTGATCTTGCTCGGGCCGCCGATCGGCACGCTATCCTGACCCAACGCGCAAGCCGCGCCGACCAGTGCGATCATCACGGCAAGTTTCGCGGAGCGTCGCATGATTCGCCAGTTTGGGTTGCTTGCAATCTTACTTGGAGACTTCGTCCCCGACATTGGCGCCCACGGGACAGGCTTCTCCACTGGACGTTTCGGCATCGACCAGAGAGTCGCGCATCCGCCTGCGACGGCGCCACAAGTAATAGCACACCACCAGGCAGGCTCCGGTCACGACCGCCAGCGATAGACCGATTTCGGAGCGGCGAATCAACTGGATCAGGGCCGTGACACGATCGCCGTAGGCATAGCCCAGGCCAAAGAACACGCCCACCACGGCCGTCGCGCAAAACGTGTCGATCAAGATGAATCGGCGAAACGACATTCGCAAAATGCCGGCGGTCAGATAGACAGGCGCTCGGATCCCGACCATGAAGCGGGACAAGAAGAAGACCTTCAGCCCATGTCGGCGTATCATTGCCTCGATCCTGGCTTCGCGTTCGGCATGCAGCAGTTGCGCGAAACGGGGATACCGCGTGACCAGCGAGTGGCCGAAGTGGTAGCCAATGACGTAGATGACCGAATCTCCGGCCAGCGCCCCGATCAGGCAGCAAACAAATGCCCACCAGGGATTGAGGGTTCCGACGGAACTGGCGACCCCTGCCGCGATAATGGGAATCTCCTCCGGGATCGGCAAGCCCGAGCCGGTGAGGATCAGAACCACGACGATCCCCAGGTACGATACGTGATCCAGCAGGAAGTCAAACAATTCGTTCGCCTAGCGTAGATGTCAGCGGGTTCGCCACGAACAATGCGATGAGTCGCATTTTAGCTTCGCCGCGCGACCCTGGAATATGCCAATCTGGCAGTCGGCCCTCTCGAACTGAACATTTGAGCCGGTCGATTTCAATCGGCGCGATCACGATCGTCGCCGTCCATCCATTCGCGCTCTTCTAGCCCAATCCTATGTTTTTCCAGGCTGCCCTGCCGCGCGCCGGGACAGAGCATGATCGCGGCAATCTGCGGGCGGCAGGCGCAATACTCGCGGGTCGCTTCGAGGCCCATCACATAGAAGGCGGTCGACAGCGCGTCGGCCTCGGCGGCGGTGGCGGCCAACACGCTGACCGACAGCACGCCTTCGGCCGGCCAACCGCTGCGAGGATCGATGATGTGTCCCAAGTGCCGGCCTTCATGCACAAAAAACTGCGTGCCCGAGCCCGAAGTGGCCAATGCGCGGTCCTTTAGGAACACCTGCCCCAGCCGCCGATCGGGACGCAATGGATTGCGCACCCCGACGGCCCAGCCCTGGTCCTGTGCAAGCGAGCCGTGGGCGCCGCGAGCCAGCACGCTGCTGTTTCCGCCGTGCAACAGAAAATCGTGAACGCCGGCCGCGGCCAGCAACTCGGCGCAGCGGTCGAGCGCGTAACCCTTGCCGATACTGCCCAAGTTGATTTTCAAACCGGGTTTCGCAAAGCGAACGCTCAACGACGCATCGTCCAATTCGATCGATTGGCCGCCGACGCGCGCGAGCGCCTCGGCGAGCGCTTCGGCGGCGGGAATCGCGCCATTGCGACGCGTGAATCCCCAGGCCTCGGAAAGCGGCGCGGCTGTGACGTCGTAAGCGCCGGCCGTTTCCGCGCAAATTCGCGAGGCCTGCGACAGCAAGTCGAATAGCGCACGCTCGACCCGGACGGCTTCCTGGCCCGCGCGGCGGTTGAGCGCGCTGATGTCGCTGTCCTCCCGATAGACCGAAAGCTGATCCTCCAGCCGATCCACCAGATCGAGCGCCGCTAGGGCCGTCTCGGTTGCGTGGGGATATTGCCCGGCGTTAAAGAACGCTTCGAACGTGCAGGCCATTGCCCGTCGAGAGACGTGCAGCAGGTAGGCGGCTTCATTCGGTTGTGCTGTTCGATCCCCCGAGTCGGCCGGAGCGATTGCGTCGGCCAAGGCCTCGACGGCCGCATGGCCCTGCAGGAATTCGCGGCGAGTGGACCGAGGCTTGGCGCTCATAGCCGAATTATACCTCGATCTGGGAAGCGAAGGGCCGAGTTGTCAAGCGCGAGCGTCCGCCGGATAATCGAGGAATGCAACGACGAGACTCCGACCAGCGGCGACCATTCACGGCTCAGACTGCAATTGCATTTAGCGTGCTGGCTGCCGTGAGTCTTTTTTGGCTTACCGACGAGCTGCTCGCGGCCCCGCCCGTCAATCGGGCTCGCCCTCCCAAGTTTCCCAAGAGCACCCTGGACGTTTTCTTTCCCGATGCGCACAAGCAACTTGTCGGTCCGCGACCGGCAGGCAACCAGCCGCTCCCGGCGGCGTCATCGCCAGCTCCGGCCCCGAACGGGGCGACGGCCTCGTCGCCGCCGGCCGATCGCAAGTGGTCCAAATTGATTTCGCCCGAAGCGATCGAAGATGAGATTAAAGCCCAACAGATTCGCCTCAGCGAAGCCGTGAACAGCCCAGCCCGGTTTAAGGCGGGCGAACATCAGAATGCCCGAGTTCATTTGGGAATTCTGACGGCCCTGTTTGCGATCGATGGCGAGCACGACGAGCGGGTGCGCTGGCAGCGCGAGGCGCCCGCGGTTCGCGACGCACTGGCCCGAGCCGCGTCGGCCGCGAGCGTGGGCAGCAACGAGGCCTATCAGGAAGGACAAGCCCGAGCGCAAGACCTGGAGGGGCTGATCCGAGGCAATCCGAGTGCGTTTCCTCCGCCGACGCAAACTTGGGACTGGTCGAACTTTTCCGAGCGCGCGGGCCTGATGAAACGGCTGGAACAGGCCCAACAAAAAGGGCTCTTAGGCGTGGGCGCCCGCGGCAGCAACCTGGCGCGCAGCGCCGACCTGTGGTCGCGCGAAGCACAATTGATCGCCGCCTTCGCCGAGATCATTGGCCGCGAAGAGCAAGATGCCTCCGAAGCAAAGGCCTATCGCGAGCATGCCGACGCGATGCGAGCTGGAGCCCTGGAACTGCGAGAAGCCATCGAGCGAAAAAACGCCGAGCAAATGCGCACGTCGCTCATGGAGATTAACAAGGCCTGCGACGATTGCCACGCGGGCTTTCGCGATTGACACGAGACACGACTGCAAGTGATGGCTGACCCGAGCTCAGTTGGCCACGCGTTTGCGGCGTCGCGGCGCACCGTTGGATTCGAAGAGCTTGATCTTGCGCAGATCGATCAACTCGGCCAGGCCCGCATCGGCCAATTCCCGGCCGGAGACATAGCGGCCCGGGTTAATCCATTTTGCCATTTCGGCCGCGGGCAAACCGAACAGCTCGGCCAAGAGCGAATCCATTTCTTGCTCGAGGTGGCCGAAATGCCGCGCCCATTCGGCGGCCTCGGCCAGACCGACGTGCTCTTCGCTCTGCCATTTCATGGGATGAAACAACAGCACGCTGTAGGGCGTGACGAGTCTTCGCGCGCAAGCCGCGAACGGCCACAGAGCGGCCGACGAACACTCGCCGGTGATGATGCCGGTCACACGCAGCCCGCGCAACAGGATCAACGTCATCAACGAAACGGCGCAATAGGGACTTCCGCCGGGCGAGTCGATGTACAGGGTACATTCGCCACCGGGTTCAACGCCCAGTAACTTGTCGGTCAGTTCGACCTCGTTATCCGTCAGATCGCCGACTAACGAGATTTCCATCGGACCGTTGGCTTCACGTTGCTGCATCGCTATTACGCTCCCGCGAACAGACGCACAAGAATTGCGTCGTAAGTAACCTGGCCCACCTGTAGTTTGACTAGGCCAGCCTGACAATCAAGTTCCAGCCCAAAGATACCGCAAATTTGGCGGGAGGCGAACGCTGGGGCGGCGCTGAATGTAGGAAATGTGTCGATTGTCGCCCCAGGCGGTCCCGCCTTCGAGCCCGCAGATAGATTCGAGCGTCTCCTCACTATTATTCCATATCTCCGGCCAGAGTGCGACCGTTTGGCGGTTCCTTTTGGCGAGTTAAGCCGTCTGTCCGTCAACGGTAACGGTCGCCGGCGGCCAACTTCCAATGGCCGGCCTGCCAAGACTATAATAGAGCACTTCGGGCGGCTGAATTCGAGTGCCGGGGCCATTCCTCCGCGCTAGCTGGCAGCGCATTTTGACCGGATTCACCCGGCACTCAACTCGCATCGGTACCAAGATGGGCATCAAGTTTTTATGTCCCAATGGGCATAAACTGCACGTCAAAGCCTTTCTAAGCGGCAAGAAAGCGATCTGTCCGAAGTGCGGGGTACGAGTCGTCGTTCCCGCCGACGGTCAACAGGTTGACGATGCGCAGTTGGAGGCCGATTCCGCATCGAGCGCTGCCGAGGCCCTTGATTCGCAACCGCCCGCCGCGACCGCAACGGGTTCAGCCGGCAGCGCACTGCCGGAGTCCAATGTCGCCTCGGCCATCGCTTCGGCCGCGGCCTTGGTCGACCCGATCGATGACGCCCCGAGCGCCGTCT
This sequence comes from Planctomycetia bacterium, assembly GCA_031400775.1. Lineage (GTDB taxonomy): Bacteria > Planctomycetota > Planctomycetia > Pirellulales > PALSA-1355 > PALSA-1355. The sequence goes on from JANNQN010000329.1 coordinate 30,384, forward strand.
GGTACGTGCGGCCCGCGACCGGGGGTCAGTTCGGTCCGGCATCTGGCGAGATCATGCGGGCCTGGATCGTCGAGGGACGCGTCGGCGCCAGTTCGCTCGTGTGGCGAGCCGGCTGGCAGGAATGGCGGGCGGCTTCGGCCATTTTCCCGCAGTTGGGTTCGCTGTTGGCATCGCCAGGAGTCTCCGTCGGTCCGCCCAAGTCCGTTGCGATTGGAACGTCCGGTCGACTGCCGGACCAACAGGGCGGCCCTTCGCCGCTGGTAGCTGGCGGCTTGCCCGTTGGCCAGGTGGTGCAATCCGTGGCTGCCAACGTCGGCGCTGGCCCGCTCGAACCGGCGGCACTCCCACCCGTCGCGCCGGGACTGCGAAAAAAACGCCGCAATCGAGATGTAAGTCTGTTTGTCAGTGCCATCTTGCTGCTGGTTTCGGTTATCTTGGTTGTGATCCTGATCCTCGTTTGGCGACAACAGGAAGGGACGAGTGACACCGAAACCCCTGACAGCGAGACCACGATCAACACCGGCGCATGCTCGCCCGCGGCCCGTCGAATTGTCTAGCCGCGTCGAGCGGCTCGGCGCCGCGGCCGCTTGTACCACGGTTCGCCGCCGGTCCACAATCTTCCGACATTCAATTTGAGGTACCCCCATGCTCAGGCCGGCTGTTAAATCGATCGCTTGCGGATGGCTATTGATGGTCTCTTGCGCGGCTGCCCTGGCCCAGGAGGACCCGGCCGTCATGCAGCTTGCCGGCGGCAAGCTGCAACTAACCGCTCCCGGCTCGTGGACCCGCAAGCGGCCGCAAACGGCGATCGTGGAGCACGAGTTCGCTATTCCGCCGGCCAAGGACGACAAAGCCGAAGGCCGGTTGACCGTGATGGCCGCCGGCGGAGGCGTCGAAGCCAACATCGACCGCTGGTACGGTCAATTCACGCAGCCGGACGGCGGCAGCACGCGCGACCGCGCGAAGGTCCAGAAGATCAAGGTCGGCGGCGAAGAAATCCATCTCGTGGATCTGTCGGGAACGTTCAAGGATCAGCGCGGTCCGATGGCCCCGGCCGTCGAACGGCCCAAGTACCGTATGTTGGCGGCGATCATTGCCACCAAGAACGCGGGCAATTACTTCATCAAGTTTTACGGTCCCGAGCGGACGGTGGCCGACAACGAAAAGGCATTTGTGGGCATGATCGAAGGACTGCAACACAAATAGCCTTGGCGCACCGACCCGGGAATCGCATGCATGAAGACGCAGCAGTTTCTTGAGCATCATGGCATCCGCTCGAATCCGTTCGCGGAGGAGGACGCGCAGACCGATCCGGTATTCAAGGACTTCTGCATCGCCAGCACGCGGCATCCCACCTGGGACAAGATCTACGGCGATCCCTCGGAACCGGCCACGTCGATCGTGTTTGGCGAGAAAGGCTCCGGAAAAACCGCGCTGCGGCTGCAAATCGCGCGACACCTGGCCGATTACAATCGGGCCCATCCGAACAAACGGGTTTACGTCATCGAATACGACGACTTCAATCCGTTTCTGGACCGCTTTCGCGATCGCTTCGGCGCGCGGCATCGACGGGCCGATCGCGTGCTCGCCGACTGGAAACTTTGGGACCACATGGACGCGATCCTGGCCCTGGGCGTTACGGGGCTGGTGGATCGGATTCTGGAAGTGAAGCACACCAGCGATCCGGCGACGAACGAGCTGGGCGAATCCGATTTGAAAACGCTCGACCGGCACCAGGCTCGCGATCTGCTGTTGCTGTCGGCCTGCTACGATCAATCGTCGGCCGAAACCACCAAGGGGCGCTGGCGACGGCTGCGCCGCAAGCTGCGCTATCGTGCCTGGCCGGCGCAGTGGGATTGGGCTCTGGGCGCCTCGGCGACCGTGGCGACGCTGGCGCTCGTGGCTTATCTGGAAAATTGGCAATGGCTGCAAACGCCCTGGCCATACGCCATCATGGCTGCCGCCTGGGCGCCGTGGCTGTTTCGCTTCGCTCGCCGCTTCTTGCAGGCCGGCAGCATCGCCCGCAACGTGCGCGTGGGCAAGCACGTCACCAATCAATTGCGGCAAATCCTGATGAAGTTTCGCTCCGTCGACATCGCCGGCCAGCCGCTGCCCAAAAAACAGCGCACCGACGATCGCTACGAGCTGTTGGCGAAATTCCAGGGGATTCTCAAGAGCCTCAGTTTTGAAGGAATCGTCGTGCTGGTCGATCGGGTCGACGAGCCGCACCTGATCAACGGCTCGGTGGATCAGATGCGCGCGCTCCTTTGGCCGATGCTCGATAACAAGTTTCTCAAGCATCCGGGCATCGGCTTCAAGCTGCTGCTGCCAATCGAGCTGTCGCAATTCATCGATCGCGAAGATCGCGATTTTTATCAGCGCGCGAGATTGGACAAGCAAAACATGGTGCCGTCGCTGGAATGGACCGGCGAGGCCCTGTTCGACGTGGCCACCGCACGGCTCAGGGCATGCGCCATGCCGGACAGCTCGCCTTCGCTGATGGAGTTGTTCGATCCGTCGATCGACGAGCGGCGACTGACCGACGCTTTTCGCAGCCTGCGCGTGCCCAGGCACCTCTTCAAATTCATGTACCGGCTGTTCGTGGCCCATTGCAACGCGCACACGGACGACGCCCCGAGTTGGAAGATCTCAAGCGAGCGGTTCGAGTCGGTGCTGGCGCTTTATGGTCGCGATCAGGATGCCTTCGATCGAGGCCTGCGGGCGGGTTAGCCAGCGACGGCGTAACGGTTCTGCCTGCCACGAGCCGATCGGCAGACGCGCGACCGCGAAACGGCACGTTCGTCTTGACCCGCCGGGAACTTCCTGCGAGACTCTGCCGCCCAGCAGGCCGGTCGCCTGCTAGCATCGGCCGCCGCGCCCAGTGAGCGTGGCTTCGTCCAGCAAGGAGGGAACCTATGGACCAGGGCAAAGTACTACTGACCTTCGCGCTATGTCTCGCGGCGTTGTTGGCGTCGGCTTGCAGTCAGGCGCCTGGAGTGGGCCAAAGCCAGGGCCAATCCGGCCCGGACGCCAAGCCGGATGAAGTCATGACCGCGTTTCTCGAGGCGGTCCGCGCCGGCGACGACGACAAGGCGGCCGGATTATTGACGCCGCTAGCGAGACAGAAGACCGCGGAGATGGAGATGGTCGTTGCGCCCCCGGGCAGCGATACGGCCAAGTTTCAGGTATTGGAGGTCGAGGTCATCGGCGCCGAGGCCCAGGTCGGGACCGACTGGACCGATCTGGACACCGACGGGCGACCGCATACGGACCGCATCGTGTGGATGATGCGCAAAGTCGAAGACGGCTGGCGGATCTCGGGCATGGCGACGCGCGTGTTTGTCGATCGTCCGCCGATCGTGCTGAACTTCGAAGACCCGGCCGACATGTTGCAAAAGCAACAGCAGGCGGAAGAGGAGATCGCCCGACGCGATCAACAATCGCCAGCATCGGCCAGTCCAGCGGCCGACGGCGACAGCACAATCCGCTGACGTGCGCGGCTCGATATTTTCGGAATCTTCGGACTAAACGGGCGGTTAGCTTCCGGCCTTTTCTTGCGGAACGATCGCGTAGGCGCGCGATCTCGATCTAATTAACTGCTTGTCGTAAAACAGCTTAGCGAATTTGCAACCAGGGAACGTCCAACCACCGTTGGGCGTTCCCTTTTTTGTTGTGCACATCGCTCGGTCATAACCTAGTATTGAGGACATTCACGCGAGAATACCCCCAGAACTCCAGTTCCTCCCATTGCACACACATTGTCTTGTTGCCGCTTGACAACAAGACCCACCATGCTAACTTAACGGCCTAGACTGTGCATCCGGAATAGTTGTTGTAACCCGCAAAGGCTTTCAAACAGGGCAGCCTCCGCGGTGAAACAGCCCGTTTCAGGCCAGTCTAACGTGTTGAGGATTCGCGCAGTTGGACGCCGTCACAACTAGCTAGCGAACGTAGGACGGCAGTTTTGAGTTTTCACGGACACTTACGTTCCGGTACCTAGTAGGAGGATTCTTAGATGAATCGCACGTTAGTTTTGGGCATCGCGATGTTTTTCGCGATTGTCGGCATCGCCCTGGTTGGCGATCAGAATACGGCGCAAGCCGGTCATCGTCGCGGTGGTTGTGCATGCAGTGGCGCTTCGGATTGTGGCGGTGGCGAGTGCGGTGGCGGATGCCGCGGCAAGCGTCATCATCGTTGTCACGGTCGCTGCAATGGCGGCGGATGCGACGGCGCGGCTGATTGCGGTGGTTGCGGTGGTCGCAAGCATCGTAAGCATCGTCGTTGCTGCGGCAATCCTTGCTGCGGCGAGGCTGCTGCTCCTGCGTGCAATGGTGGTTGCAGTGGTGGTGCTCCCGAAGCCGCTCCCGCGGCCCCGGCGACTCCTCCGGCGCCCCCGGCTCCGTCGGACAAACCCGCCTAATCAAACCAGACCAGGCCATGACTCCCCAGGGCTCGACCTTGGAGAGACAAGTACGCTAGAACGAGGCGAGTCGCGCCCTGTACGAGACTCAACTCCGAACAGCCTACGGCTTTCAAAGCCGGACCTCGAACTTGAGGCCCGGCTTTTTTTATTGCATCGTGACGGTCCTCATGCTCGCGGCAGGCCGATGGCGTGCGACTGAAGCCACCCGGCTGTCCGCGACGATGAGGGCCTAATCCGCATCGTTCGCGTTCGTCCTGGGACGTCCTCGCCAGCTATAGAGCCTATGAGCCTCGACAAACCATCCCCAGGCCCGTCGCCCACCTGGAGCCCGGAAACGCGGTCGCTGGTGAGCTTGTTGATCTTCGTGCACCTGTTCGCCTTGTTCGTGGGCGTCACCACGTACGCGCGCCCCAGCGACTTGCAGTTGCGCCTGCACGATCTGTTCGATCCATACCTCCGCAACCTTCACTTTACGGCCCACCAGGTCAGCTACCCGGTTGCTCGCTACTACCTGACGCATGCCCTGCCGACCGACGTGGACTTCACGTGCCAGGTGGACTTTAGTGGGCCCGACGGCGCCTTGCAGCAGGTGACGATTCCACCGACCGGATTGCAGCCGCCTATTCGGGCCCGCCGATACCAGGCGATCGCCAACGCGGCCGGCACGATGGTCGATCCTGAGGGCAACGAAGATATCGCCAGCATCCTGCCCAAGGCGCTGGCCGGCGCGGTCCTGAAACAACATGGCGCCGCGCAAGGCAACATTCGAGTACGCGCGAACTACATTCCTCAAATCGAGGACATGGGGGAAGTCGCCGCCGGACGCCGTACCCCGCCGACGAACGATGTCTACGAGGCGAAGGTTTTTGTGACCGGCAACTCGGTGGAGCTGCTGAAGAAGGCGAATAAGCTCGAAGTCGCGCCCGTCCAACCGGGCGCCGCGCCGGCCAGTCCCCGCGTCCCCAGTCCTCAGCCCGTGAAGCCATGACGAACCAGGTTTCTTCCTACTTCGCTCGGCTGTTCTCCGCATTCGGCGGGGGCTGGACCCGCTTTTGGTTTACACCAAGCGATTCGTCGACGTTATCGGCCATGCGGGTGTTGGTGGGCTCGTTGGCGGTTTACCTGCACGGCACGCTGCTGTTCGACCTGGTGGCTTTTTTCGGACCCAACGGCCTGCTGCCAACTGCCGAGATTGCGCCGCTCGAAGGGCGCACGTTCTCATACTTGAATTACCTTTCCACGCCCGGTGAGCTGTGGGCGGTGCAACTGATCGGACTGGCGGCGATAATGCTGTTTACCGTCGGATTTTGGACGCGCGCGACGTCGATCCTGGCGCTGGTGGTATTTCTTTCCGACGTGCAGCGAGCGCCGATGATCACGGGACCCACCGAGCCGATCGTCGCGATGCTATTGGCCTACTTGTGCCTGGCTCCTTGCGGCCGACTATTTTCGGTCGATCGCTGGCTGGCGGCGCGGCGCGGCGATGCGGCGTTGGCGGCGGATAGCGCGCCTTCGACCGGAGCCACGATAGCCACACGCCTGATTCAAGTTCACCTGGCGTTGTGGGTGGCGATGATGGGGTATTCGAAGCTCACCGGCGACACCTGGTGGAGTGGGCTAGGCATGTGGTGGTTGATCGCCCGGCCCGATTCGCGGTTGGTCGACTTCTCCTGGCTGCACACGACTCCCCGCTTGATCGACCTGTGGACCCACGCGGTCGTATTCTTCGAGCTCACGTTTCCGATCCTGGTTTGGGTCCCGTTGGCCAGACCGCTGCTGTTGGCGGCGGGCCTGGTCATCTGGACGTCTTTGGCCCTGGTGACTGGCGACATCACATTTGCCGTGGCCTTGGCGATCGCCAGCATGGCGTTTGTCTCGCCGTCGTTAATCGCGACGCCGATGCCCGAGCCCGGGCGGCTCGCAACCGGACCCGCCTAAGCGGGCCCGGTTGAAGTTGCCTTCGCGCGCGGACACAATAGCCAGCCGAAGCGGCCGGATTCTCTCGCCGCGGGGAACTAGTCGAAGGATTTGTCGCCATGCCGAGCCGTACCGATCGCCGTCGTTTCTTATGCCACTCAGCCTGTTGGGCCGGGGCTGGACTGTTGGGCGGCGGAGTGACTGCTTCGCGCGTGCCAGCCATCGAGCCGATCAAGCGCGACGGCAAGAGCTTTTTCAAGTTCAGCCTAGCGGCCTATAGCTATCGCGATTTGTTGAATGCCAAGCCGCCCCAGAAGAAACTAACGCTCGACGACTTTGTCGCCGACTGCGCGAAAATGCAGCTCGATGCCACGGAGCTGACATCCTATTATTTCCCACCGGAGCCGTCGGCCGAATATTTGCGGCAACTCAAGCAGTTGTGTTTTCGTCTGGGTCTCGACATCTCGGGCACGGCCGTGGGGAACGACTTCTGCCATCCGCCCGGCGAAACGCGCGATCGCGAAATCCGCCACGTGAAGCAGTGGGTCGACTATGCCGAAATCCTGGGCGCGCCGGTCATCCGCATCTTCTCGGGCCATCCACACGACACGAGCGTGCCAGAGGCCCATCGCCTGGCCGTCGAGGCCATCGAAGAATGCTGCCAGTACGCCGGCCAGCATGGCGTGTACATGGCCCTGGAGAACCACGGCGGATTGACCGAGAAGGCCGAGGGGCTGATGGCGCTGGTGCGCGACGTGAAGAGTCCTTGGTTCGGCGTGAACTTGGATACCGGCAATTTCCACAGCTCGGACGTCTATGCCGAGATCGCCCAGGTGGCCCCCTTTGCGATCAACGTGCAGATCAAGGTCTCGGTCTCGGGCCCCGACGGCAAACGGCGGCACGCCGACTTTCGCCGCCTGGCACGGATCATCAGCGACGCGGGCTATCGTGGCTATATCGTGCTCGAATTCGAAGAGCCGGAAGATCCGCTCGTGGCCTGTCCCCGCTATGTCGACGAGATGCGGGCGGCGTTCACGCTATAGCGTCGTGACGCGAGGTCGTGCGAGCGTCTGCGGCCGTTAGAAGCCCGGGCTGAGGCTGCCGTCGCCGCTGTGCGGATATCCGTAATACAACCAGGCCGGCGGCGGGAACCCGTTTTTGTATCCGGGATACACCTGCTCGGTCGTCACCTGGCCGTTGCGCTGCTGCTTCACGATGGTCGGGAAGTAGGTGCCTCGCGTGTAACGCGGCGGATAGCGGCGCGGGGCGGGAGCGGCTTCCGATGGGATTGAGCAAGCAGCCATGGCGCTCCAGACCAGCAACGCGGCAACGAGCAATCGTCTCATCGGATAAGTCCCCCAGAGAATAGGGCGCCGTCGCGGGATGGCTCGCTTGTCGCATCGACGTAGCGCGATGGCCGCCCTCTCTACGAAAGATTGTCGACCGAAGCGGCCCCCTGGCGCGACCCTAGTCGGCGAAAATCCTGCTAGCACGGCCCCGGACCTGCGCCGCTTACGACTTAATCCATCTTTGCCGTATGGCGCCGTTCTTCCAGGCCCAGCCGCTTCATTTTTTTATACAGCGTCGTGCGGTTGATTCCCAGCACGTCGGCCGTGGCAAAGCGGTTCCACTGGTTGCTCTCGAGCACCTCCAGAATGATCTGCCGCTCGGGGCCCGAGAGAGCCTCTTTCAGCGTGCGGCTGCCGATCGGCTCGACGCTCAGGGGTCCCACGGCCGCGATCTGGCGAGGGAGATCCTCGAGGCAAATGCGGTCTGATTTTCCCAGCAGAACGGCCCGTTCGATCGCGTTTTGCAACTCCCGCACGTTGCCGGGCCACGAGTAGCGTTGCAAGGCGGCGATCACCTCAGGCGTGAACTCCTTGAGCGGCCTGCCGGCTTCCTGGCAGACTTCCTGCAGGAAATGTTGCGCCAAGAGCGGAATATCCGCGATCCGCTCGCGCATTGCCGGCAGTTCGATATTGATGACGTTGATGCGGTAGAAAAGGTCCTGGCGAAATCGGCCTTCGGCGACCAATTGACTCAAGTCTTCGTTCGACGCCAGGATCACCCGGGTGTCGACGTGGTAGGTCTTGCTTCCGCCCACCTGTTCGAATTCCAGTTCTTGCAGCACGCGCAGCAGCTTGACTTGCATGGCGGGGGTGGCGGTGGCGATCTCGTCGAGAAAGATGGTTCCGCCGTCGGCTTGCAGAAACTTGCCCTGGCGGTCGACCGTGGCGCCGGTGAACGCGCCGGCCACGTGGCCGAATAGCTCGCTCTCCAGCAAGTTTTCGGGCAGCGCGCCGCAAGCCACCTCGACAAACGGCTTGTCGCGCCGCGAGCTGCGGCGGTGAATCGCCCGGGCGACCATCGACTTTCCCGTTCCGCTTTCGCCGCTCAGCAGTACCGTGGCCTTGGTGTCGGCGACGCAGTCGATGACGTCGAACACTTTCTGCATCCGGCGATCGTGCCCGACGATGTTTTCCAGGCCAAAGCGGAGGTCCAACTGGGCCTTGAGTTGCTTGTTCTCTTCCAACACGACGCGCTGAGTCAGCGCCCGTTGGATCGCGATTTCCAGCTCCTCGTCCAGCAGCGGTTTGGTCAACAGGTCGAAGGCGCCGGCTCGAATGGCTTCGATGGCGGTTTCAACCGTGCCGTAACCGGTGATCAAGATCACGCTCAGGCCCTGGTAGTGCTGTTTGCAATAGGCCAGCAGATCGAAGCCGTCGCCGTCGCCCAGGCGAATGTCGACCAGCAGCAGGTCGTAGCTCTTCCTGGCCAGCGCCTCGGTTCCGGTGGCCAGGCTGGTTGCGACGTCGAGTTGATATCCCTGCCCACGCAGCCAATCGGCCATGGACTCGAGAACTTGCCGATCGTCATCGATGAGTAGCAGCGAACCCTTATTCATGGAATCTCCCGATTTTAACGGTTTCGAATTCGAGCCGGGCAATCGGGCGCGATTCGATCGGGCGGACGCGCTGTCAGGCCACCCCAAGGCGGCACAATCCGCAAAGCCCTTTCAATCGCCAGCATCGATACGCCGGCATCTGCGCGTGGGCGTGGGGAGAAAAACGCCGGCGCAGACCATGTCTCGTTAGGGAGAAGTGTCGTGAAATATCTACGTCACAAGTTGCCTCGCGTCAACGACGACTCGGCGGCACAATCCATTCGCCAAGCAATTGCCGGGACGCTGCTGGCCCCCACTCTGGGGCGCACTAGAGTTGCAAGGTTAGGATCGAATCCGCAAGCGCGAATTTCCAGGCGCGAGTCCGACGTCGATAGGAAACGAAGCCGTGAAAACAGACGATACGTACTTCGAGAATTTGCTCAACCGATTGAATAGTGTACTTTCCGAGCCCGTGCGCGGCGAAACCACGCGTGACGAGGCAACGAGCGTGGAACTGGCCGACGACGCCAGCGAAATCTCGCAAGCAATCCTGGACGCCGTAAGCACGATGCGGGCCGAAGAATGCGCTGCCCTCGGCCAGACGATCGCCAAATCCGCGCCCCGCACCTCACCGCAGCCGTTGGCCAGCGACATGGAAGTCTCGTCCTCGCCCGCGCCGGGCGAGTTTTGGCCGTTGGCGCCGGCCGATTGGGCCGAGATGAAACTCACTGCCACCGCCGCCGAGGAATTGGCGCTGAAGTGCCTGATGTACCGGGGGTCGGTCAGCGGCCGGGAAATCGCCGATCAAATCGCCGTTCCCTTCGGCATGCTGAGCACGCTGTTGAACCAACTGAAAGCCAACCGCCTGGTGGTACACCGCGGCTCGGCACAATTAGGCGACTACGTCTATCAACTTTCCGAAAGTGGGACGGAAGCCGCGGCCCGATACAGCCAGCAGTGCGCTTACGCCGGCGCCGCGCCAATCACTTTGCAGGACTATGTCGACAGCGTCGCGCAGCAATCCATCCATCGGCATCCGCCCACGTTCCACGAAATTTCGGGAATCTTTCAGGACCTGGTGCTAAGCGAAGAAGTGCTGGACCAGGTGGGCCAGGCCATTCGCGCCGGCTACGGATTCTTTCTGTATGGCGAGAGCGGCAACGGAAAAACGAGCCTCGCCGAGCGCGTGTCGCGAGCCTTCGGCAACACGATCTGGATTCCGCGCAGCTTGACGATTGATGGTGCGATCATCCGCTTGTTCGATCCCTGCAACCACGTGGAAGTGCCGCCGGAAAACAAGGACGGACTCTACGATCAACTAAAGATCGACAGACGCTGGGTGCGGATCCGGCGTCCGACGATCCTGGTGGGCGGCGAGTTGACGATGGATCGACTCGAGATTCAGCCCAGCTCGGCGCCGGGAGTCAACGAGGCTCCCTTGCAACTCAAGAGCAACGGGGGAACCTTGGTAATCGACGACTTTGGCCGGCAGCGGATGGAACCTGAAGAGCTGTTGAATCGCTGGATCGTGCCTTTGGATCGCCGCTATGACTTTTTGAGCCTGTCCAATGGCAAGACGATTCAAGTGCCGTTCGACCAGTTGTTGATCTTCTCGACGAACATGCAGCCGCACGATCTGGCCGACGAAGCCTTCCTGCGGCGAATTCCCTACAAGATTCGCGCGGTCGACCCAACCGAAGCGCAATTCCGCGAGCTCTTCCGGCGCGAAGCCCTGCGCGTGGAAATCCCTTACCAGGAGGCGGTCATCGACGAGTTGATCCAAAAGCACTACGTCGAAGGGGGCCGGCCGTTTCGCTGTTGCCACGCCCGTGACTTGCTGCGGCAGGTCAAGCATTACTGCGAATTCAAGCAATTGCCGCTGGAGATGTCCTCCGAGCGGTTCGCCACCGCAGTGCGAAATTACTTCGCGATCATGGGCTAATCGACGATTCATCGGCGCTGACAAGCGCCAGGAAACACCCTGGGGTTCCATTTGCCTGCCTGCAGGTGGATTTTTGCGCTTTCGCGCAACGCAGGGGCCCTTTCCTCGTGGGTCGCCCCGGGTATTATGGGGGTATAGAACCCGTCGTGGCCTGCCGGAACAGTCTTAAGGGCCGCGCGTTCTCGTTTTTCACTTCTCGCGGCCGGTTGCTGGGCTCATTCGGCCTTTGTTCCTGGAGAAATGCATGAGCGTAAAATTAGTCGTGGCGGACGATCACGAGGTGGTTCGCACGGGGCTTGCCACCCTTCTGGCAGGTTCGGACATCAAGATCGTGGCCGAGGCCAGCAGCGGTGCCGAAGCGGTCAAGATGGCGGTCAAGCACAAGCCAGACGTGGTGCTGCTCGACATCCGCATGCCCGACAACGACGGCCTCGAAGCCCTCGACAAGATCCATCGCGAGTTGCCGGATACCCGCGTGATCATGCTCTCGACCTACGACAATCCCACCTACGTGGCCCGAGCAGTGGCCCTGGGTGCCAGCGACTACGTGCTCAAGGGCGCGAGTCGGCAGCAGCTCATCTCGACCATTACCGGCGCGGCTGCGGGAAAACCGCCATCGGACAGCGGCGAGTTGCAACGCGTCGCCGGCGCGATGAGCAAGAGCTATTCGACGAACAACAGCGACGAGGTTCCGCTGACCAACCGCGAGACGCAGGTGTTGCGCCACGTCGCGCTGGGCCTGAGCAACAAGGAAATCGGCCGTTCCTTGACGATCAGCATCGAAACGGTCAAGGAACACGTGCAGAACATCTTGCGCAAGATTTCCGTGACCGATCGCACGCAGGCCGCCGTATGGGCGGTGCGCAAAGGCCTCGTCTAGCTTTTAGCGGCGCTTGGGTCCGTCGCTGTTAGCGTCATTTGGCTCGAGGATGCGCGCGTTCGTAGACGGCTCGCAGACCGGCTGTGCTGACGTGCGTATAGATCTGCGTGGTCACCAGGCTCTTGTGCCCCAGCAGTTCCTGCACGCTGCGAATGTCGGCGCCCCGATCGAGCAGGTGCGTGGCAAAGCTGTGCCGAAGCGTATGGGGCGTGGTGCGGCGATCCAGGCCCGTGGCCCGAAGATGTTTTTCCAGCATCCGGCCGACGCTGCGCGTGGTGAGCCGCCGCCCAAACTTATTGACGAACACCGGCGCCTCGGGGCCGGCCTTTTCGCGCGACGATAGCCGCCGCACGGCCAGCCACTCCTTGAGCGCACGGGCGGCAAACGAACCGATCGGGGCAATACGCTCGCGGCGTCCCTTGCCGCGGACACGCACCGTTCCGCCGGCGAAGTCCACGTCGGCCGAGTTCAACCCGGCCAACTCGCTCACGCGCAAGCCTGCCGAATAGAGCACTTCCAGAATCGCCCGATCGCGCAGCCCGGCGGGCTCGGCCACCGACGGGGCAAACAACAGCCGCTCGATGTCTTGCGAGGAAAGAAAGTGCGGCAGCGAGCGCGACTTGCGCGGGTTGCGCAGCGGCTTGGCCGGATTCGATTTGGTCCAACCTTCGCGCTGGCCGAAGCGAAAGAAGCTGCGCAGCGACGCCAGTCGACGGGCGATCGTGGTCTTGGCGTATCCGGCCTCGTGCAGCGCGGCTACGTAGCCCCGTAGTTCGACGGTGCCTAACTGTCCTGGCGGCCCAGTGCCGCCGCCGACGTCGGTGAGATATTCGACCAGAGCCGCCAGATCCTCTCGATAGCTCTTGATCGTCAGCGCGGACGCGTTTCGCTCCACGCGCAGATAACTCAAGAACCTCTCGACGGCCGTCTGCATACGCCCGGGACCTTCATCGATCTGTCGCGCAAGTACCGCCGGAGGCGGGAGCCGGGAGGCGCTAAAATTCTTCGTTCTCGGCATCGCTGGGCATCGGCAGCTCGAAGCGGCGCGGCGCGCTCGCCTTGCGGCTCTCTTGGCGAATCTTCTGGCTCAACACGGCCGCGTCGTACCAGGTGAAGCTCAGCTCCGGGTTCGAGGCATAGCGGCCCAACACCCGCAACGTCTCGGCACGGCTCGAGTCGTCGTACAGAAAAACATACCGCTCCGTCCCCTTGACCAGGGCCAGCACGTTGATGTCTTGGTTCACAGCCGCTCTCTCCTTCGGTGGTGCGGGTGGGGGCGCCGTGGCGCGGGCGGGCTTGCTTTGCCGTATTCACCTAGTTGCTCTAGCCCTTCTTATCGGCGTTTGATGAGCGTCACACGACCCATGTTTGGAAGCCGCCCGGCGAAGCGGCCGAACCGCGGCCAACATGCCCGCGAAAGCAGGAATAAATAAAGTGGCCGCGCCGCTGGAGATAGAACCAGGCGCGAGTCGCCCGGCAAAGCGGCGAAAAATCGCCCTGACTGGCCGAGGCGTCTCGTTGGAGGCTGTTTCAGGATTCGCCGCCGCCTCATGGCGCCGGCGAGCGCAGCTCAGAAATCCACCGACGAATTCTCCGGAAAAATCCGCATGCTCGGCGTGGACCCGACGAACTAGCTTGCTCGCAATGTCACTAGCAACGCATTGGCAGGCAGTCGATCCGCGAATCGTCAGAACAGGTCGCGCAGGCTGGCCAATCCCAGCGGTTCGCGGCTGGCATAGGCCTCGCCATATTTCGCACCGATCGACCAGCCCCAAAATGCGGCCTGGTCGCGTAGCCGATCCAGAAATGTCGGCGCTTCGCTGGGGCGGCCCACGACGAACTGGCTTTGATAGCACTCGATCGCCGCCAGTTTTTGCGGCCACCAGCGGCTAATGTCGAGCACGAAGGCCGGCTTTTCCACGACCCGCAGGTGAACGCAGTTGTAATACAGCACCCGCGCCGGATGGTGCGGCTCACCCGGCATGTCGGTCTTGGAGAGCTTGGACCAGAAGCGGGCCGCTTCGATCAGATCCACTGCTGCCAGGTGGTCGGGATGGCTGTCGACCCAATACGGCGCCAAAAGCAGCCGTGGCTTCAACTGGCGAAACATGCCGGCCAGAAGTCGCCGGGCGTCGAGCGTGGCTTCCACGCTGCGATTCGGCAGTCCCAGGTTGCCGCGCCAGTCCAATCCCAAAATTTTCGTGGCGGCGGCCGTCTCGCGGGCGCGAATCTCGAGGCTGCCAAATGGCGTGGGCTCGCCGTCGGTCAAATCCAGCACGCCCACACGATATCCGTCGGCCTGGTACTGCAAGATGGCCCCTGCGGCGCCCAACTCGGCGTCGTCCGGATGCGGTGCCACGACTAAGACATCGAGCGGCGTCGTTTCTTGCATCATGGGAAGTATTCAGCCTAATGCGATTGAAGTTCGGATCCGCTCCCAACGACCTTCGACCATCTTACTCGCGTGCCGCTTGCAATAGCGCGAGAACCAAGGCCTGCTGATCGGGAGTCAATGCATCGAGGGCCGCCGGTTCGATTTGCGTGCGAGCATCCATCTGGGTCATTCTACCGGATTTGTCGGCCGGGTCGCCCGCGCCAAACGAGGTTCCGAACAGGCTGGCTCCTACGAACGACGCTCCGCGCAGATCGGCGCCGGAAAAATCCGCCCCTTCGACGTCCGCGCCCTGAAAACTCGCTTCCCGCAGATCGGCGCCCTCGAAGCGCGCATTGCTCAGGTTGGCTCGATCGAAGCAGGCGCCGCGCAATTGACAGCCGCGAAAGTCGGCATCGCGAAGCAGGGCCCGTCGAGCCACTAGCCCCGCCAAATCGCGCCCCGCCGCCTGCAAGCTCCGCACGACGCGATCCGAAAGATCTCGCTGGGCTAGAACAGCATCAACTTCCGTTTTCGAGCTCGCACCGGTCGCATAGCGCTCTTCGCGCCACACGTCGCCCGTATTGTGATAGCCGGCCGTGCTCTCCCAATACCCCAATCGATCCTCAGCCAGCAGCTCGATGCCTTCGAGCCACTTCAGGCTCTTATAAAAATACCGCTGGGGCACGACGATGCGAACCGGTCCGCCGCGAGCTAGGTCGAGCGCGTCTCCGTCGACCGCAATTGCAACCAAGACCGGCAATGCCCGCGCATCGGCAAGGCTCAACGACGTGCTATGGCCCCGGGCGCTACGAGCCGTGAATAAGACGAATCGCGCCGTCGCGTCCGGCACGGCCCGATCGAGAAGCGTCGACAAGGGCACGCCCGAGAATCGCAAGTCCTGTTTCGACCAGCGAGTGACGCAGTGAATGTCGAGAGTTTGTTCCACTTGCGGCAGCGCTTGCAAGGCGGACAGCGACAGGGTCTCAGACCTTGCCACCGCGCCGCCGATCTGAACGGTCCAAGGCGCGTCGTCGCGGCGAGGCAGACGTTCACCGACCGTGGGCCATTTGTCTCGGGCGGCCAAATGTTGTCGAGGTGGCAACGGTCGGTCGTCCATCGCGAGACTCGTCATGGCTCGACACTCGAGGGAAAGTGGCGCCGGAATGAGGACGGACAGCTAATCGCCAAGACTTTGAGCGATCCGATAAATCTCTTCGGCGTCCAGCACCTGATTGTTCGCCGCGAAGAGTTGCTGGATGGCGGCCTTGTGGATTTTCATCTTCATGCCCCCCACGCCAATGGCGCCATAGCAAGCCATCCCGTCGCGCGTCTTGGCTTTGTCCGTTGCTTCGACTCCGGCCAACCCGGCCGGCGGAACCGCGCTCAAGTCGATCGCTACGCGTAGACTCTTGCAGTCGGCTCGAGCCGCTGCGGACAATAACTCGATCCCCGGCGCGCCGGCCGCGATGACAATTTGGGCATCCTTCAAGGCGGCCGTGGTTTGAGCCGGCGAAGCGGTCTCGACGGGCGTCAACCGTGCCCCGCTGGTCTTGGCCGCCACCGCCTTGCACACGGCCTCGGCCCGGGCCCGATTTCGCGAAGCGACTCGAACGGCGGCCCCTTCCATGGCCAGCAACCGCACGACGCGCGAGCCGACCGGACCCGTGGCGGCCAATACGACTGCCTCGCAGTTCGCCAGCGGAGTGTGTTTTGCCGCCGCCAGCACGGCCGCGGCAGCCGTGGTATTGGCGCCGTTTGAATCCAGCATCACCGAAACGCGCACCGGACCGAAGAAAGTGCGTTGCACTTGCGAGAGCAGAGCCTCGCCCGCCGATACGTCCGAGCCGCCGATGAAAATCGCGGTGGAGCGCAAATCATCCCCGCCGCGGGTAAACATGGCGCCGTAGACCAGATCGCGCACTTGCGAGACCTCGACGTCGCCGTGACGCAACAGATGGTCGACTCCGGCATCGATCGCCACCACCGCGTCGAACACGCTGGCCTGCGCGTCGCTGTCGAATTGCAGCAGGATCTTGGGCTTGCTCATCGTGATTCTCGGTCGACTGGTGATCGCCGACGGGCGAGTTCTCGTTCCAATCACAAAAAAGCCCACGGACAACTGTCCGTGGGCGTGGGTTTGATGCTTTGGGCCGATTGCGTTTCGGCCAATTCAAAATCCGCGGAACGGATGCGCGGCCTTGTCTTTGCCGGCCAGCATTTCCTGGACACTGGGCTTGCCCCGCATGGCGCTGGCAATCGCATCCTTCGTGGCCTGGTAGTTGAAGTCATAAATCTTCTTGTTGTCTTCGGCATTGGGGGCAATGAACACGCCGCACACGATCACCAGGTTCTCGGCGTCCTTGGCCGGAATCACGCCATCGGCCACTGAGTCGGCCACGGCCTTGGCCACGCCGGCTTGTGCGGGACCGAACATCTGCACGGCCTGCTTCATACCTTTGATCGTTACCTTGGTCACCAAAACCGTGGCCGGCTTGACGGCCAGATTGGGCGTCAACACGGCCAGCAAGTTCGAGTGCCCTTCGCTCTGACGGGCCAAGGCGTTGGCAAATGCCGCGCCCACCGGACCGTCTTTGCTGCCGATCAACAAGTCGATATGCGCGATTTCATTCCCTTCGCCAAATAGGGCTTCGCCGACAAACATGGACATAAGTCACTCTCCATCTGCGTGAGACAATGCGGTTTGCTTGATTCGTTATTCGGGCGCACCCGATGCGCGTTTTTAGCGTCTCGCAATAAGTCCCGAGCAGGACCAAGCGAGCCGCTCGCCAACCGCACACACTAAAGCGCCGAAGCCCACAACCATAGCAAACGGCGTGGTGTTTGCAAGCACCCTCATGTGAGTGGGTAATTTGCGGTGACTTTTCCGCTTGCGGGGGGTTTTGCGCGCGGGATGGTCCAGTATGCTGGCACTACTTACCTGAGGTCGCCCCGGGGTAACCGACTCGAATCGGCCCAACACGCCGCTCGACGAAGCTGCCCGGGATTACGCGGCCAACGAGGCCGCCCGCGGCCTCGCACCAGCGTGCGGCGTCCTTGTGACGCATTCACACCCCATGTTCCGATAGGAGACTACCCTGATGCTTGGAAGCTTACTGATTGTCTGCGCTAGCGTTACTGGAGCTTTTGTCACACCGCCGCAAAATCGGGCCGCTCAGCCCCCGGCACTGCACCCATTGGAAGCCCGCGTCATCGAGCAGACGAATTCGCAGCGGGCCCGTCATGGATTGCCACCGCTGGCCGTCGACCACGGTCTGCTGCAATCGGCGCGAAATCACGCGGCCTGGATGACCAACAGCCGCTCGATGGTCCACACCAACAAGCCTGTCGGCGAGAACATCGCCATGGGACAACGTTCGAGCGCCGAAGTGATGAATTCGTGGATGAATTCGTCCGGGCATCGCGCCAATATTCTCAGTTCCGGCTACACTCGCATCGGGGTCGCGGCCTATACCACGCCCGAGGGCACCATTTATTGGTGCCAACAATTTTTGCGGTAGCGGCAACAAGTTCCGACAATCGAGCGCGCCAGCGACAGACCGCGTCGAATGGCCGTCGCGCCGGGTGCCTCTGGCAAGGCAGCCGAAGACGGCCTCGGGGCCCGAGTGACGCTTGAGTCGAATTATCACCATTGTCGGATCCAGCGCCCGCGCGGCGGCGACTTCTGCCGCCCGCGCGGGCTTTTCGATTCACGCGGCCGATCTGTTCGCGGATGTCGATCTGCTCCGCGCAAGCGCGGCGATTGCGGTCGCCGATTATCCGGCGGGGCTCGAGGCGGCGCTCGTCGGTCCGCACGAGGGCGGCTGGATCTATACCGGCGGATTGGAAAACAATCCGGCGTTGATCGACCGCTGGGCCGGCATTCGGCCGCTGTGGGGAAACGCGGGCGAGGCGTTGCGCCGCGTGCGACGTCCTGAACTCGTCGCGGCCGCTCTGCTCGACGCGGGCTTGAAAGCGCCGCAAGTCG
>JANNQN010000330.1:0-2900 GCA_031400775.1 Planctomycetia bacterium
GCTTTCAGCCGTCGCTCGCTGGAGCGGAAATCGCGAATGTCGGCGATGTCGCCCGGCCGCATCGACAAGCGGTTGAGCACCGTGTTGTGTCGCGTGTGCGCGTTGTCTCCCTTGATGACGACGCTGATTTCGCCGATGCGATACTGGTCGCCCTCGCTGACCTGGTAGATTATGTCCAGCACCCCTGGCTCCAAGTCGAACTTCAACTCCGCCACGACGTCGGCAAACACATAGCCGTTGCCGCCGTACAGGTCTTTGACGGTGCCGATATCCGTGTTCATCTTGTTCTGGTTGAAGAAATCGCCGCCGTTCAGTTTGCGCTGGGTGGCAAGAGCCTCTTCCGGATACACCTTGTTGCCCAGGAAGGAAATGTTGCGGACCTGGTATTGCGGGCCTTCGTTGATATGGAAGACGAGACTGACCCGGTCTTCCTTCTCGTTGAATTCATACTCGCGGCCAATGTGCGCTTTGAAAAAGCCCAAGCCGCGATAGAAGACTTCCAACTTCTCGACATCCTCTTCGATTTTCTTGGGATCGACCTGCCCCTTGAATAGCCAAAAGATGGGCGGCTTCGATTGAATCAACGTCTTCAGCCGTCCGTCGGGCGCGATGCTATATGAGTTGCCCACGAACTTGACCGTCGAGAACTTCTGAATATTGCCTTCGTTGATCAGATACACGGCGCCGCGGTCGCCCGGCTTGGTTCCTTCCAGCACCGAAACCTTGATGCTGTTGAATCCCTTGGCCTGGTAATACGACTCGATCTTGCGAGCGCCGTCCTGGATGGCGAAGGTATCCAGCGGGTCGCCCTTCTTGAGCCCCGTTTCCTTGGAGAGAGTTTTGGGGCTCCTGACCTTCACGTTGCCGATGTACTTCACGTACTGCAAAACCGGACGCTCGACGACTTCCAGCGTGATGACGACGCCGCCGTCCACGCGTTCGGTGCGGGGCGTGACGTGTACGAACCAGTTCTTGGTCGAGAGCTTGCGAATATCTCGCTCGTAGGTCGTCTGATCGAACGGGTGGCCGACGCGGGTGCCGATGTTGGCCAGCACCTTCTCGCGCGAGATCGCGCTGTTGCCTACCACGCGGATATCCAACACGTGCTCGTGCGGCGCCGACACGAAAGGCGCACCTTCGGGCGACGGCGGAAAGGCTTGCGGCGGCGCGGCGGCGATCGGTGGCGGCCCCCCCAGCACGTCGACCTGAGCGTGGCTCCGCGCGCCGGCGAGCACCAGGCCCAGGGCAAGCGCAACTGCCGCAAAGCGCAGCGGCAGAGACTCGTGGCGGCGAACTTGAGCCATTACGCTCGGCTTCCGAACGGGTTGAAGGGACGCAAGATGTGGCGCGGGCGCGGCCGCCGGCTCGAAGCATCACGCGAGCGCAGGCTGCTGCCGACCCAACAGGCCGTAAAGCAAGACCAGTGAACCCGGTTGCTCGCTATCGGCCCCGAACAGGCGGCGTAGAAATACCTAAACCCAGCCGCCGTGACAAGGTGAGTTCAATCGAGCCACCCTCGGCCGTGACAATCCTCGGGAGATTACCGTAGGCGCGATCCGCCGATAGCAACGGTTGAGGTCGGGCGGTCCGCAAACGTCACAGATGACCGCGGATTGCGAACGAATTCCATGCTCTGCTAGCAACGCCTGGTCGCGCGAAAGTCACTAGCGGGCGGGAGTGCGAAGAGCGCCAAGTTCAAAGGCTGCGCAGAATGGGATGAGTTCGGGCGCGCTTCGGCGAATCCGCAAACCTAGAACCCGTCGGCCGCGTTGAATTGCTCGAATTCGTCGTACGGGCGATGCTCGCTATCGCCAAAGCGAGTGAAGTCCTTGAGCCAGGTGAGCTTTATTTCGCCGATCGGGCCGTTGCGCTGCTTGGCGATGATCAGATCGGCCTGGCCGGCGACTTTGGCGCGATCTTCCTCATTCGTCTGGTAATACTCCTCGCGGTGAATGAACATCACCACGTCGGCATCCTGCTCGATCGCTCCCGACTCGCGCAGATGGCTTAGCCGCGGCCGGTTGTCGCGCGATACCTCGGCCTGCCGATTCAACTGGGCCAGACACAACACCGGCACGCGCAGCTCGCGGGCCAGGCCCTTCAGGCGCCGGGCGATCTTGGCCACCTGTTCTTGCCGCGGATCGCGCGGATTGTCGGGCTCGATGAGCTGCAAGTAGTCGATGATCACGAGTCCCAGGTTCGACTTTCGTTTGAGCCGTCGCGCCGCCGCGGCGATTTCGGTCATCGTACGGCTGGGGGTGTCGTCGACGAATAGCGGCGCCTGGCTCATCTCGGCCGCCTTCTCCACCAGCTTGCGGCGATCGTCGTTCGAGATCGTGCCGTTGCGCAACCGCTGGCCGTTGACCTTGGCCAGCGAACACAACATGCGGTCGGCCAGCTCGACCGACGACATTTCCAGGCTGACGAACAGCGTGGTCGTGTCACTCTTGAGCGCCGAAAACTCGCCGATATTGAGCGCCAGCGCCGTCTTGCCCATGCTGGGCCGGGCCGCCAGGATAATCAGCTCCGAGTCGTGCAAGCCGCCGGTCAAGGTGTCGAAATCGCGGAAGCCGGTCTCAATGCCGCCGATGGTGTGCTCGTTCTTCATCCGCGCGTCGATGCGGACCATGGCCTCTTGCAGAATGTCGCGGATGTTCGACAGCTCGCCGGAGCCGCGCTCGTCCAGGATCGCGAATATCTTCTGCTCCGCGAGACTGAGCATCTCGCGGGCTTCGTGCGTCTCGTCGTAGGCGTCCCGCAGGATTTCGGTGCTGGAGTGGATCAGCGCCCGCAGGGTCGACTTGTTCTTGACGATTTCGGCGTAGTACGAGGCGTTGGCGGCGGTGGGGGCCGATTGCAGCACCTCGGCCAGATAGGCGGCGCCGCCCACGAGTTCGAAC
>JANNQN010000331.1:0-13432 GCA_031400775.1 Planctomycetia bacterium
GAAAACAAATCTGCCCGCCGTGCGTGTGACCGGCCAGCATCAGGTCGAACCCGTGCGCTCGAGCCCAGGCCAACTGATCGGGACTGTGCGACAGCAAGATCTTGAGCGGTTCGCCTGTCGAACGACCGGTCGAGCTCGATGCCGGCGGTTCGTCAGAAAGCCAGGGGCGCTCGTTGCCGGCCAGTTCAATCTGGCCGTCGTGAATGCTAACGCGCTGCCCACCCAAGTCGACAAAGCCGGCCTCGGTCAGCACCGAGCGCAATCGTGCCAGGTCTCGCGTCCGTAAATCGTGATTACCGAGGATGAAGAATTTTCCCAGCCGGGCCTGGACGGGGGCCAGAATTTCGCTCAGCCAGTCGATGCAGGACGCGGAATCGCACACATCGCCGGTCAGGGCGATCAAGTCGGCGCCGGCCAGGTTCGTCAGCCGCACGACCTCGTGAAAATAATCGCGGTCGATGCGGCCGCTCAGGTGAAAATCGGACCAGTGGCACACCGAAAGACCGTCCAGCGCCGGCGAAATTTTCGGCAGGTGGACCGAGAACTCCAAAACGTGCAATTGCCACAGCTCGTTGCCCGGCACGCGACCGAGTAGTGTCGCCCTCCAACCGCCGGCGGGAGCAAAGCCCAGCGAGTCCGCCACGTCGACCACCTGCACTCGCTCCAGTCGCACGGCCGCCGGCAGCGATCGCGATCGCCAGCGATCGGCAGCCCAGCGGGGAATGTGTACCAGAGCGTAAAGGGCCGCAAGCGTCAGATATGCTGTCGCCGCGTCAGGTTTAACGATCCACTGCCAGGGAGATTCCAATTCGTCATCGCGCAGGCGCCACGCGATGACAGGCGGTATCACCAACAGCCCGACGTAGAAGCCGAGCGTGACCGTCTTGACAATCGAGCGGCGAAAGCCTGTGGCATGCCAGCGATTGACCAGACCGACCCAGAATGCCGCATGACCGACCAGGGCCAAGGCGACAAAAGCAACGCAGAAGGCCACATTCATGGGACGGCAAAGCGAGGGCCGGAGAAATTAACGTGGGCTGGCCGCCGGCGGACGAACTCTCGCGAGCGAGCTCACCGCTGAACGGGTTCGGCCTTGTTCGGCGCGAGCGAGGCATCCTTGTCGTCGCCGGGGCGAACGATCCGTTCCATCGTGTCCAGCAACTGGTCGAGCCGAAACGGCTTGCAAAGCTCTCCATACAACGGCAAGCGGGCCTGCCGCGCCTTGACGATCGAATGGCCTGGATCGTAGCCGAACCCAGTCATCAGCACGAGCGGCACCGGATCGATGATCTCTTGCAGCTTAAGCAAGAGCTCGTAGCCGGTCATGTCCGGCAGGCGGATATCGACCAGGATCACGTCGTAGTTGCCCTCGAGCGCCATGTTGCGAACCATGTACATCGCTTCGGCGCCGTCGTGGGCCGTTTCGACCACACAGCCATATCGCTCGAGCAGGTTATGGGCGGCGCTGCGCACGCTCTCGTCGGCATCGGCCACCAGAATCCGCCGACCGCGCAGCGATGCCCGCGTGGCATCCTGCTCGAAGTCGGGATGCGCCTGTGCCGGCGCCATCTTCTGGCCCACCTTCTGAATTAACTGCTTGATATCGCGGGCGTTGCGCAAGATAGCCTGTAGCCGCTCGACGACCTCGGGCTCGTGCCCGATGTAGCGCTCCATGATGTTCACGGCATCGTTCAAGATGTCGTCCACCGGCAACGCCACCGCGCTGTGAATGGCTTCGACGCTTTCCTGGGCGGTGGTGGCTTTCTCGGCCCGCAGCAGCTCCAGCGTGTTGAGCGCCACGGCGACGTCGCGCGTGAAAATTTCCAGGAACTGCAAGTCGCTTTCGCTGAAGGCGCGGGGCTCGGGGCTTTCGACGTTGAACGTGCCGATGACCTCGTCGTGCAAGACCAGCGGCACGGTCAACGAGCTCTTGGCCCCTTTACACCCTTCCAGGTAAAGCGGATCGGCGGTGGTGTCCTCGCACAGGTAGCTCTTGCCGGTCGAAGCCACGAAGCCGGTCACGCCGTTATTCTGCGGCCGGGCGAACAAATCGCGGCCCGCGGCCTCGGGAATGATACCCACGGCCAACAGCGGCTCCAGCTTGCCCGTGCGGCCGTCGAGCAGGCGAATCTCGACCACGTCGAAGTGCAGCAGGTCCTTGGTGAAGTGCAGAATGTTTTTCTTGAGCAGCTCGATGCGCTCTTCCACCGACATCAACGACAATTCCTCGGGCATCAGGTCGGCCAGCTCGATGCCCGCCTGGTGGATGGCGGCCAGCTTCTGCTGTTGCAGCATCTCGGTCGTAACGTCGCGTACGGTCACGATCAGATGTTGCGGGGCCAGGTTGCCCTCGAAGACCGGCGCGGCGTGAACCTGGAAGTATCGGTTCTCGCCCGAGCGGAGCGTCGAGGTGCTGGCTCGCGCCGTGGCTAGCGCCGTGTGAAAGGGGCAGAAGTCGGGGCCCAAAATTTCGGGGCTGCCCAACACGGTGTAGAAGTTGGCGCCGATCACGGTCTCGCGCTTGGTCCACTCGCGCATCCGGCCGTTGCCCCACACGATCGTGTTCTCGGAGTCGAGCACGACAATCCCGTCGGGCATGCCTTCCAGAATACGCTCGTTCTGCAGCAGCTTGCCAATCTGAAAAGCATCGCCCAGGTGATCGGCGCTGACATAGAGCCCGGCAAACGACTCGCGGGCGAGCCGGCTGAGCGCTCTGAGCGGGCTGCGGGCCTGGACGACCTCAAATTGGCCGTCGAGTTGTTCGAGCAACTGCTGCTGCCGCGGCTGAAAGTCGCCGAGAAACAGGAGTTTAGGTTTTGACGACAATACCGGATGCTCCAAGGCGGGGAAACTCCACCTTATTATAGGATCGGCCCAAACATGGAACAACCGCTTTCGAGCTCCCCTACTGCATTGATCGGAAAAGTCACCCTCGTTTATTCATGGACGCTGTCAACGGATTAGTTTTTCCAGTTGATCCCGTCGTTACGCCGCGATTGTGGGGGCCCGCTCTGCACGTCCTTTTCGTTGTCAGCGGCACAGCACAACCTCTCGGAGCCGAAGTCGGGGCCTGGCAAGCGACTTCGCACTACAGTCGGTTGTCGCGCCCTGTCGATGAAAAACTCCGGCGTATGACTTGCGCGATTGGCCGACAAGCCCCCGAGTACGGAGTGCCCGACGAAATGTTGCGAGCCTTTTTCCTGGCGGTGGGAATCTATGCCTTTATTCTGGGCCTGGAGTGCCTGGTCCTCGACAAGGCCGTCTTGCAGCCCAGTCGCGAAGCGTCGGCTTCGGCCATGGCCCAGCAAGTTGCCCCGGCCTATCGCGAGATCTCGCCGGCCGAATGGGCGCCATGGAGCCTGCTCTCGGCCGGCGCCGTGGTCACGCTCTACTCGTTCACGATTCCCGCCAAGCTGCGAAGCTAACGCGGCCCAATTGAGACCTTAGAGGTGCACGGCGGTCGGAGAGGGGGCTATTCCAGCCGGAAGCCGTCTTTGAATCGGGTTTCCAAGACCACGCGGCCGTCCTGGTCCCAACTGGTCCAGGTGCCGGTCTTGACTCCCTTTTTGTAGACCTTCAGCGAGGCCGGCTTGCTGTCCTCGTACCACGACCTGACTTCGCCGTCGAGCTTGTCGGCGACGTAGGTCGCGCTGTTGCGCAGTTGCCCGTTTTCGAACCAATCGGCCCAGGCTCCTTCGCGCAGCCCGCCGCGGAAGGTGAACTCCGACCGCTTCTGGCCGTTGCGGTGCCAATAGGTTTGCAATCCTTCGCGCAGCCCGGCCTCCCATTTCGATACGGCCGCCTTGGATTGGTCGTCGAACCATTCCTGCCACAGGCCTTGCTGCTTGCCGTCGACGTACTCGCCTTGCATCTGCTTGTTGCCGTTGGGATACCACTGCACCAGCACGCCCTGCCGCTTGCCGTCGCGATAAGCCAGCGCTAGCTTTTCCTTGCCGGCGGTAAACCACTCGGTCACCGGGCCGCTTTTCTTATCGTGTACGTTTTCGGCCTCGAATTGCTTCTGGCCGTTGGGATACCAGCGGATCTCGGGGCCATGCTTTTCGCCTTGTACGTAGCGGGTCAGCGCTTTCTGCTGCTGGCCGCCCACGTACCACTCGATGACGTCGCCCTGCAACTGGCCGTGCTCGTAGTCGGCCTCTTTCGACTTTTGATTCACGGCGAACCACTCGATGTGCTTGCCGTGCCGCTGGCCATTCTCGAAGTTCGTGTCCGAGATCTTCAGTCCGCGGGCCAGAAAGCGCGTCTCCAGCCCGTGCTTCAAGTCCTGGCGATAGTTGCCTTCGGCGATTTTGGCGCCGTTAAAGAACCACTCGATCCAGGGGCCGTCCTTCATGCCGTCGACGTAGTGGACTTCCTTCGAGGGCTTGCCGTCGGGAAAGAAAAACGTCTGCTTGCCGTGCGGAATCGATTCGCCTTGCTCCGTGACGCGAACTTCCGTCCGCTTCCGCACGGTGCCGTCCGGATTGCGCTTTTCGAGCACGTCGCTGGGAGTCGAGGCCGCGACGGCCAGGGCGATGGTGGCGAGCGATTGCCAGATCATGTCCGAACTCATCTGATTCGCGAATTGCGCGACCGATTCTCAATGGAGGGCATTATTGTCGCGAAACCCAATTCTACCCACCAAACCCAATTCTACCCTGCCGCGCGCAATCTGAAAACGTTCTCGATCGCTACAATCGTTCCCAGCCGAAAAACCAATTCTGCCCGTCGAATAGGTCAGGCATTCCTGACTCACAATTTGTGGTCAGTGGTCAGTGGTCAGTACGCGCAAGCGGCGGTGTCCTCGAGCTCACTGACCCCTGACCCCTGGTCCCTACTTCGGCTGCCCCTCCCGCAACGAATCGAAGTACTCCTGGGCGTGCTTGCGATAGTCGTGCGGCAACCGCTGCCCATTGAGGGCTTCGGCCGCTTGTTGTTCGGCCTTGGTGAATTGCTCGCGGATTTGTTCCCGCACTTGCCCCTTGCGGTTGGGACCCTCGGCCTGGCCGGTCACGATGCCCGAGCCGGCCGCCACATCCTGCTTGACTTGCGAGTCGAAAGACCGGGCCTCGCTCGGCGTTTCCTCGCCCCGGTGCGAAGCCACGCCCCGGCCCCAGCGATTTTGCGGGGCCGATTTCGAGCCGGCAGGTTTGTTGGCACCGACAGTCTGACAGGCCGCACAGCCCTGCCCGTCGCACTCCCGACAAGCCATCGCACTCTTGCAGTCGCCCACCTGGGCCAAGGCCCCGTCGAGCAGTTCTCGCTCGGCCAGTTGTTCTTGCATGCTCTTCAACTGGTCGCCGAGGGCCGATAGCGCGGCGGCGGCCCGTTTTTGCTCCCCCTGGCCGACCGCGCCGGCGGCTTGCCGCAGTTGCTCGGCCATTTGATTCGTGCGCTCGACCCGTGGCGCCTGGTTGTTGAGCTTGTCGAGCTGCCGTTGCAACCCCTCTGCGGCCTGGGCGTTGCCAGCGCGGCGCTGGGCCTCGATCTGCTTGCCGATCGCCGAGCGTGCCTGCTGGTGCTCGGCCGCCTCCTTTTCGAGCGCTTCGCGGACCTGCTCCAGTTGCCGAGACAGGGCCTCGCGGCTTTTCGAGTCCACCTGCTCGCCGGCCAGTTGTCGGTTGAGCGCGTCGAGCTCTTGAATGGCCTTTTGCAAGTCGCCGCTCTTGAGCGCGCCGGCCAGCTTGTCGCCGGGGCCTTGCTCAAAGCATTTCAGCCGGGCGAACTGCTGCTTTAGCTCAGCAGGACTGGCCAACTGCTGGCGGCGCAGGTCGGCCGTTTTGACCAGATCGTTCAAGGCCAACAGCGTCTGCTTGTGGTCGCCATTTTTCTTGTCGGCCAGCGCCTGGGTGGCCACTTCCAGCTTCGTCAGCACGAGATCGGCTTCCCTGAGGCCCTTCTCGGCGGCCTCCTTGCGCCGCTCGGCAAGCTTTTGGACCAGCGCCCGGGCAGGCGTTCGCACGTGGTCGGCGGCGGCCCGATCGATCGCGGCGTCGCTCGAGCGGCCCGTCACCAGCACAGCCAAGGCCAGCGCAGCCGCGGCAGGCGCCAGGGGTAGCAATGCCCGGCGGTCGAGACCAAGTCCGAACCGCTCGGCCATGTCGAGCTGCGCTACACGCCGCTGGGCATCTTGAACCAGAGCCTGGCCGATCGGGCTATCGAGGCCTTCGGCGTCTAGCGCCAGGCAACTGGAAACCCGTTCCCTGAGACGGTAGCGGCGGTCGACTTCGACGGCGGCTGCAAGCGTACTGGGGCGATGCCGCCAAACCCAGATCACGGCCGCCAGCGTGCTCACTACGAGCGCTGCCGCCACGGCCCCGATGGCCCAATGGCCAGCCACTTCTCCGTCCGGCCAGGCCTTGAGGATGGCGATCGCCACCGTGGCCGCCACCAGCCCCGCCGTCCAGAACCAGGCCAGGCGGACTGCCAGCGATTGCACGATCAGCCGCCGCCGGGCCCGACGAACTTGCTGGTAGACTGTGTCCATCTTGGTTCTCTGCGCCGACCGGTCACTGGCCTCAGTGGTTGCCCTGATTATAGCGTGAGGCGGGGGATCAGTGGTCAGGGGTCAGTAAGGCAGGCGACTCGCCTGGCGGAAAGTAGCCGGCACAGTCCCGTGTGCCGCAGCCGTACATCGAAAGGGCGACGGCATACGGCGTATGCCTGCTACTTTTTACGCGTCCCGTGCCAGGGCGATCGGTCGCTCCGTTCCGCATTCGTCTCCAACCCCCAGCCCCCCGTCGTGAGCCTCGGGGTCGAACGACCAACCTCCAATCCCCCTCTGGCTTTTCCCTCCACAAATTGGGAGAATAAACATTGAACAGGCAGCGTCTTCAAGGGGCGTCACTTCTGGTGTCTGAGGAACTCTCACATGAACTCTCGTAATTCCGCCGATCCTATGCGCACTGGCCGGCTCGCACTGCGGCGGCCGAGCGGCTTCACACTGGTCGAGCTGCTGGTCGTGATCGCCATCATCGCGATGCTCGTGGGCTTGCTGATTCCCGCGGTGCAGGCGGCGCGCGAGGCCGGGCGGCGATCGACGTGCATGAACAACATCGGGCAGTTAAGCAAGGCAGTCTTTGGGGTTGCCACGAACAAAGACCGCTTCCCGGCAGCTTTCAGCATTCAGCCACAGTCGTCGAATCCAATGGACCCAGATTCGGTCGGCTGGATTCCGCCGATCCTCCCGTACATCGAGCAGAACGCGCTCTTTCAGGTATTCCAGGCAAACACATGGCCAACCTTAACGTCAGGCCGGATTTCGAACCTCGTTTGCCCAAGCCGAAATCCGACGCCCGGCCCCGCACCGCTGAGCTACGTCGTCAACTCAGGCATGACCGATAGGCCGGCTGCCGTCAGTAGTCAGCCGATGGACTTTGAGGCGAACGGGGTATTCTTCGACAACTATACGCCGATGGTGTTCAACCTGACGAACAGCCCCAAAGCGCAATTGCCGGCACTCACGATTGATTTTGTGTCTCGCCACGATGGGATGTCGAGAACACTCATGCTGTCCGAGAATCTTGACGCGCTCGACTGGATCATGCTGCCGCCTGCCGCGCCGATAACATCGCCACCGCTAAACGTGTCGCCGACCGAATTCCGACCACCGCAGCTGCGTGACCTTGCCACCCTCAATCAAATTGGGCCAACTGGGTCAACTGGTCTTGGGCCAAATGGTCGCTACTCTTGGTGGCAGGGATTCATTTGGGATGTTCCGCAGAGTCCGCCTATGAATTACGGCATCGCCGCCAATATCCCAACCGATCAAGTGTTCAATAAAAACGCTGGTACGTCACCAGGAACTGATTTCCAAAACGGCAGGCCGTCGAGCAATCATCCCGGCGGCTTCCTTGTGAGCTTCTGCGATGGTTCGACGCGAATGCTGAGCGACGACATTGAGTATCGTGTCTACTGTTTGCTGATGACGCCCGACGGTGCCAACGCCAAGTATCCGTACCCTGGCAATCCCATGTTTCTCTATCCGGCCTCGTGGGGCAATCCGCCCGCACCACTGACCGACGCGGACCTGCCATGACGGACGGTATGCCTGTCGTTTGCTTCGATCGCGATCATCTTACTGATGGGCTTTGTCGCGTTCGTTCACATGGTCGCAAAACCGACAGTGGACGAGCCGCCGGTTAGGACGCCCATCAGACGGCTCCGAGGCTAACCGACCGTCGCAACACAAAACAAAAAAGCCGGCCCGTTGCGGGGTCGGCTTTTATTATTGATGGAATTGCGTGTTGAGCAATTTGCCCGACTCCTACGCGGCTGGGGGAGCCGCCGGGGCGTCGTCCTTGCGGATGCGGCCCGCTTTTTCCATGGCCGGCTTCAAGGCCTGCTCGGCGGCCGGAATAAATTCGCGAATGAATTGCTCGCAGAAGTCGGTCGTCTGCTTGCCCTGGTTGCCCGGCGGAATCGTGGCGAACACGTACAACTTGTACAGCGCTCGGTGGCCGGCGAATTCGAGCTTCGGATTGCGGGGGGCGATCCACTTGCCGTCGCCCGTCCAGCTCCAATACCCGCGCTCGGCGTGGGTGCCGGTGGGCTCCGACTTCAGAAAGCTGGTGGTGAAAAACTCGGCCGTCGTGTTGCCGATCTCCAGCACCTCCTGCTGCGGCTCTCCCTGCATGTCGAAGCCGGCCGCCGGATAGCAGCGCTCGGGCGTGTGATAAAAAATGTCCCGCTGCCGGGCGCAGATGATCGACACCCGCACCTCTTCGCCGGCCGAGTTGCGATACGTCCGCATCAGCTCGCCGACGGCGCCGGAGATCTTTTTGACCTTCTCGTTCGATTGGGCCTGGTCCGTGCCCTGCCATTGGCCGATCGTTTCTGGGATGGCGCTCAATTGCTCGGCGTACAGATCCAGCTCCGGAAACGTCATCCAGCGCTCGGACCAGACGCCCTGGGCGTAGCCGGAGATCGCCATGATCAGCACGGCCACGCCGATCGGCAAAAATGTCATGACTTGGGTGCGGCTCAATTTCGACATGCGACAAATCCTCGTCTTGCAGGCTCGTAGTTTACAGGCTCATTTTTTACAGGCTCATCGCGAACTGCCCGACCCTGCGGGCATGATATTATCGTAACTCAACGGCCGCGGCGGCTCAACTTATTGTGGTTCACACTCGGATCCAAGCCGCATTGAGATTTGCGCCAAATCAGGCTGTGGTTTGTACAGCCGTTTGCTGCGGGGTTTCGGCCAACAGCAGCTCGACGCCATGCCGGGCCGCGTCGTCGTTGACGCCGTTGACCACCGAGCCCAACACGGTAATCCCCACCGAGCGCAGCCGCTCGCAGGCTTCGTACACCTTGGGCACCTTGCTCACATCGCGCAGCACCGAGATGATCGCGGCGTCGACGTGCTGGCCGATCAACAGCGGATCGGCGATTTTCAGCACCGGGCCCGAGTCGATGATGACGTAGTCGAACTGCACGCACAGCGCCGCGATGGCGGTGCCCAGGTACGAGGTCGACAGAGCCTGCACGCTGCGCAAATCGCAACGGCCGGCCGGCAGCAGCCACAAGTTGGCGGTGCGAGTCGGATGGATCACGGCGTCGCGCTCGGCTTCACCCCGCAACAACTCGCACAGACCGGGATCTTGCGGCATCTCGAACACGCGGTGCGCCCCGGGACTGCGAATGTCGGCATCGATCAAGAGTGTGCGGCGGCCCGAGCGGGCCAGGCTGGCGGCCAGTTGCGTGGCGGCGGTTGTTTTGCCTTCGCGCGGCTCGGCGCTGGTGACCATGACGACCCGCGGCGGATCGGCACTCGTGGTGTGGATGAGCGCCGTGCGCGTGCCGTCGATCCGCTCGGCCATCAGGGCTTTGAGCACCGAGGGACCCTTGCCCCCTTTCATGCGCCGCCAGATGCGGCCCGAAACGTTCGGCAATTCTCCCACCACGCGGATTCCCAGGCCCTCGTCCACTTCGTGAACCGAATTGACCTTGCGCGATTGAAATTCGATGAAGGCCACGGCCAGCACGACCAGGGCAAAGCCCAGGATGCCGGTAAAGGCCACGGCCGCGTACTTGCGGAGCGCATCGCCCCGCGCGTTGGCCAGCGTAGCATCATCCAGCTTGATAATTCGCTCGGGGGCCAACTGCTCGACGCCGATGCGATCCAACTCTGTGCGCACGTCGATCGTCATCCGCTGCAAGGCTCGCATGTCCTCCTGCTTGCCGGCCACGACGGCGTTGAAGTTATCCAGCAACTTGACCTGCTCGATTTGCTTCTCGATGACCTCGTCGATCTTCTTCATTTGCTCTTCGTGGTACTCAGCCTTCTTTTCCAGCATTGGCAGAGTCAGATTGAGCACATGACTGTCGGGCAACGTATCCATGCCCTTGTGGGCCATCATTTCAACGAGCATCGGGCGCAGTTGCGTTTTGCGTTCTTCGATACGGTCTTCGAGCCGTTCGATCTCCTGCCTCACCCGATTCATCGTCGACGATACTTTCCCCTTGGAACGTGCCTTCAATTCCGACAGTTTTTCGGTGTAGTACGATAGTTGGTTCGTCGCGGGTGCGATCACAGGATCCTTGCCCATTTCCATTTCGATGATGACGTCGGGTGGGCGGCTTTCCTCGGGGTTGTCACGCTTCGCCTTTCTCAGCATGACTTGCATCCGATTGTCGTCCATCTGATTGATGATTTTCGTGCGCTGATCGAGGTAGTTGTTCAATTCCTCGATCGCCATGTCGTGCTTCAGCTTGGCCGATTCGGATCCGCTGGTATTGTGCAGGGCCTCGAGCGCATGTAGCGAGTCTTGCTGCTTCTGCAGATTCGCGGTCATCTTCGAGTAGCTGGCTTGCAGCTTCGACTCTTGTTCCAGGCGCCTGTCGCGATCACGCTCGACGATTTCCTTCATGTACACTTCCACGATCTTATTGACGATTTTCACGACCTCGTCGCGATCCGTGCCGGTCATCGCCAACCGCAAGATCTCGGCGTCGTCCGGATAATCGATCACGAGCTGATTGTTAAGCCAGGCAATCGGATCGTCGCTGTGATCCTTGATCAGCGAAAGCGCGTTGATCTTGGTGTCCCGCAAAGTCCCTTGCAGCACCATACCGCTGCGGATCAACTGCACTTGCGTCCGCTTGTAGACGGCGAATTCGTCGGCCGCGCCGGCCCTCCGCTCCAGCACCGTCGGTGGTTTGCCGGCTACCTTCAGCAGGGCAAACGCCTCGTAATGAACGGGCAGGAAGAACCACAGCAATCCGGCCGAGATCGTCGCCACGGTAACACCCAAACCGATCGCCAGGGGCCAGCGCCGCCGCACGGCGTGCAGCAGCTCGACGGGATTGGGCTTGGCTTTGAGAATGTCGGGCCGGGCCGGAGGACCATAGGACCAGCCCAAGGCCGGAACGCTGGGCAGATGGTGGTCGATGGTCGCCAGCATGCCGCCCGTGCTCTCGCCGTTGGAGCTCGCGCCGTTTTTTTCGGCCCCGTTGGAGCTGAGATGGCTGTCGGATTCCGCTGAATCGCCGCCCGGGGAAACTGGATCCACTGGAGACATGCTGAGGTGCCCTCTAGATTCCCGACGTGCTGAAAGTTTTGAAGCCCAGGCTGCCGAAGCTCAGGTTGTCGAAGCACACATTGTGAAAGTTCACAGTGCCGATCGGAGCGCCTAGCGCCCCACGCGATCGCTGTAACGCAACTGCCGGACCGTCCTCGCCCCGCGCGTGCCCGGATCGATTCAAACCGTTGAACATCCTGATCTTACGGGCATCAGTCGCGTCTTGCGCCCGGTCCGGAAAATGACGTGATTCTGCAACATCCATCGGCCTAAGCCGTTCCCAAATAACCACACTGTGCTAATGCACAACAACTAACACAGTGCTAATGCACAACAACTAACACAGTGCTAACGCACAACATCTAACAAGGTGCTAATGCACAGCGCGCACACCGGCTACAGCTTAGTAGCCGCCGCGGGCCCGCCCGCGCCCCCGATTTGCAACGGACCAGCCGCCGTGTCGTCGATCACCAGATTCGAAAGGATTTGAAACTCGATATACAACAACCCCAAGGCCAGGGGCACCATGAACAGACCATCCAAGTCGTGAAACACCCGTTCTACCAGATCTGGCCCGACGGTGAGGTAAAGAAGTGCCGTCACCGTGATGCGAATGATGTTGCTGGCCAGCGCAATCGGAACGGCGCTCAAAATGATCACGACCCGTTCCCACAAGGGGCGCTCGGTGACCAAGGTGATGGCCACGGCCAGAGCCGCGAAGATCGTGAGCATCCGCAAGCCACTACAGGCTTCGACGACGCCCAACTCCACTTCGCCGATCACGATGCGATTGCCTTCGCTGTAGCTGGGAATGCCCATGGTCTGCAGCAAGTAGGTGCTCGACAGCGTCGCCACCTTCTGCAGCGGACCGAGCAGCCGCGAATCGAGAAAACCGGGCAGCGGGAACATGAAAATCAAAAACGCGATCGCCGGGCCCGCCCAGCGAATCATCTTCCAACCGCCCACCAACAGGAACACGCCCATCACGGCCGGTACGAACGAATCCATCTCCAGCACGTGGCTGGGATAGTACGTTGTCAGGCACCGCAACCCCACTCCGGCGGCCAACAATGCCACGCCGGCCCATCGCGCGCCGATCGTCACCGGACCGAACGGTTCATAGCGCAGCCACAACAGGATCGCGGTGAACACCGGCACCAGCCAGCCGTGCGAGTACTTGGGGTTGTCCCAGAACTGCATCGCGCCGCGGTTGTCGAGCGAGTTGCCGTACACGAGGATCAACAGACCGACCAGCGCCACCAGGATGGACCAGGGCACGACCTGGTCCTTGTTCTTCGTCAACCAGCTAGTGGAGCCGTCGTTCGAACCGCTTTCTGCCGCCATGAATCACTCTCCCAAGACTCGCTACAGATCAATCCGTGTTGCCACTTCGCGTTCCCGCCAGAATCCACGGCAAGGAAACAATAGGGACGACCAACGAGGTACGACTCCCGTGAGATAACGAACGTTGTTTCGGCGTGGGATAAACGACCCCGAACGGGCACACCGAAATGAGCGGATTTCCGCGATCGTCGTGACCGCATCCGCGTGTTGGCAATGATCCTGAATTGCCGCCAAAATCGCAGGTAAAAGTGGCTACTAGCAGGCGTCTGGCTAGACTCGCCATGAGCTGAGCCACGAACTTTACGATAAGCGCCCCCCAGCGAGTTGTCAAACAGTTTCCGAGGCTTTGCTAGACCGTCTATTCTTCGCTGGTTGGCACGATTTGTATTGCCGTCAGGGAGTTCTAGAGAGCGACCAGCAACAAGATAGGAAGCTTTGGAGATTCGGTTGGGTGGTTGGTGGTTAAGTTGGCGAGGATTGCGAGATTTTTCCGGCGGTGCATCGATAAGAGGCAAAGTGTGTGTGGGAGTTTGCCGATTAAAGGGATCGTGCCGGTCGAGAGG
>JANNQN010000332.1:0-25364 GCA_031400775.1 Planctomycetia bacterium
CGCTCGGTGGCTTCGAGCTTGCTTTCGTCGTTCTTGCCCGCCGCGCCGACCGCGCGCGACAGCAACTCGACTGTCATAGTCCGGTCGGCCAGGCCCTCGGATTGCAAATAGCCCGTGATGTTGAAACTATCGTCCGGATAGGCCCGGGCCGGCGCCACCAGGTCGCTGACGCGGACGTTGGCGGGCCGCCGATCGGAGCCGATGCCAACGGTGAAGATCGGGATTTTTGCGTCGCGGGCCGCCGCGATCGCGGCGCTGGGATCGATGCCCGAGTTCTGGCCGCCGTCGCTGAACACCACGACGCCGGAGACGGGCGTGGCCCGTTCATCGTTAATGATTTGCCGCAACGACTGGCCCAGCCGGGTCTCGGCGCCCCGAGGCAGCAGGGCAGCCTGCCAATCGGTCTCTTCGGCGGTTTTTTTGGCCGGCTTATCGGCCGCTTTTTTATCGGCGGCCGGCGGCGCGGCTTGCACGTCGAGCTTGCCCAGCGAGGCCACGCGATGCAAATCCGCATCGAAGCGGCTCAGAACGACATCGTGCTTCTCCTGCAGCTTGCCGATCAGTTGACCTTCGCCCAGAACGGCTGCGACCTGTTCCAAACGATTGGGCGCGGCAGGCACAGCCGAGCCGTCGTGCAAGCCCATGCTCAGACTGGTATCGACCAGCATCAGCACGCGCGAATTGTGTACGACCTTGCGCTCGGTCCGTTTCTCCAGATCGAGATAGAACACGAGCAAGCCGGCCAGCGCGCCAAGGCGCAACGCCAGCAACAGCACGCCCAGGCCCGGCCGCAGCTCGACGCTGTCGCGGCGATACATCCACACGGCGAACGCGACGACGGCGGCGCACAACACCGCCAGCACCAGGTAATGCCAGCGCTCGGTGTAGGTTTGCAGCCGCGCTAACTCATAGCTGGTGCGGGTAGCGGTTTCGGCGAACAAAAGACCAGGGGCCATCAACGCGTCGCCTCCCTGGTCCGTGGATGGTAACTGCAGGCATACGCCAACACCGACTCGAACAGAAGAACCGCGATCAGCGCATACAGCAGGCTCTCGCTGAGATTGAAGCCGGCCAACTGCTGTGGGTTGTAATTGATGTCGCCCGAGCGATGATACTCATAGCGAACGGTTTGCAAATGGCCGGCCAGTTGCTCGGCGTCGAGGCGTTTCAGATCGCCTTCTTCCGGTGTAACGTTAAACGCGAAACGCAGGGCGCGCTGCGAGCCATCGGCGGCGGTCAGTTGCACCTGGTAAATGCCGCTGGTGTCGGTCGCGGCGAGCACGGCGCGGTGTCCCTCGAGCGATGTCGTGGCATCGACGCTGAGCGTGGCGCCGGGTGTTTCCCCCGGCAGCACGAAACGTACGCTCGGCAAGTACTTGGCGACGTCGAGCTTGATTTCGAGCGGCGTGCCCACCAGGCGGCTAGTGTCGGGATGCCGCGGGGCCGAGAGATATGATTGCATTTCCAACAGCGCCACGACGAAGCTCGGGTTGTCGCGACCCCAGTTGTTCCAACTCCCCAGCGAAGTCTCCACCGGCGAGGCCTTCGTCAACACAGCCACGACGCGACCTTCGCCAAAGCGATGCTCCACGGCCAGGGGCGCCTTGTTGCGGAGCCGCGCGATGACGGACGTGCTCGAATCGGGCGCGGGGCTCCAATCCTTGGCGGCGGCGAAATAGCGGTTGACCACGACCAGGTTCAAAAAACTGTTCCGTTCGCCGGCAAACACGCTGAAGATTGGATGGTCGCCGACTTCCAGATCGGGGGATTTATCCAAACGATCGACGGCCAGCTCGGCCGGCCCGGTCAGGGGCAAGGGAAACAGGCCCGCGCCATCACGATACAGTTGCGAGTTGAAAAAATCGGCCCGCGACAACTCGCCCATGAAGATTCCCAAGCCGCCGCCGGCGGAGACGAAAGCTTCGAGCGCGGAGATTTCGGCCGCTTCGAGCCGCGCGATGTTCAGCAAATAGATGGTTTCGAATTGATCGAGCGGATGATCGCGCAGGTAGCGCGGCAGTTCGATCTGGGGCTTGAGTCCGCTCGTGATCTTTCCGCCGGGGGCCAGGGCCGTGGCCACGAAGAAGGCGTCGGCCGCTTTGGCGTCGCCGTCGATGACCAGCACGTTGACGGCCTGCGGCACGTCGATCACGAGCGACCGCGAGTTATCGACGTCGACCGCGTCGGTCTCCAGCCGGGCCACGACCTGGTGCTCGCCGGCGGTGGTGAACAACACCGGAAAGCGCCGCGTTACCGTGCGGCCGGGGGGGATTTCCTCGACGAAGATCGCCGGCCGGGGATTGCCATCCTCCTCGAGTGAAACTGAAACCCGGTCTTTTTTGGTCGCACCGAAATTGCGAACCGAAACTTCAACGAGCAGCGGCACTCCGGCCGCCCGCGTGCCCGGACCGGGCCGCAGCGCCGAGATCGCCAGGTTAGGACGGACCTTGTCGACGCAATCGACCAGGTGCAGTTGCGCGCCCGATTCGTCGAGCCGATTGAGCGATTTAGCCAGCGCCTCGGACTCTTGCCACTGATTGGCGCGAAAGTCGGAGACCAGATAGATCACGCGATTCTCGTCCGGACCCTTGGGGGGTAGCCGGTCGACCGCTTCCAGAGCGTCGGCCGGTTCGGCGGCCGTTTCCGAGACCTTGAGCGAACCGAGAACCTGCTCCAATGTTTTCTGGAAGTCGGCGTCCAGCGGCTCTTCCAGCATGTCGGGCTGATTGCCCTGGGCCAGCGATCGGGCGCGCGAAAACCGCAAGAGCGTGAATATCTGCGGCGTGTCCTGATGTTCGGCCTGCCCGGCCAACCTGGCCACGACTTGCCGGGCCTCGTTGAAACCGCTGGTGTCACCCCAGCGATCCGACATCGAAAAACTGTCGTCCAGCAGCACGACATGGTGTGTCTTGGCGCCGCCAAATACCGCACCCCAGCGGTTGCGCACCAGCGGCTGAGCCACCATCAACACTACGGCCGCCACGGCCAACATCCGCAGCAACAACAATAGCCACTGCTTGAACAGGATCGATTTTTGATGGCGCTTCTGGCTGGCCAGCAGAAACTCCATGGCGGCCCACTGGACGCGGCGGTGCCGCATCAGATTGATCAGGTGGATCAGGATCGGCAAACCGACCAGCGGCAGCCCCCACCAGAGCAACGATTCGTGGACAAAACCAGGCATTCGCTTTTTCCGTTTGTTCTCGGACCCACGTTCACACTAGCAGCCCATTGAAAAATGCCATCGTGGCATTTTTCAACCTCGCCAAGTGCGAAGCTAAGCTCCGCACGGCTCGCAAAATAACGACTTGCGTCGCTATTTTGTTATCGCATCCCTGCGATGTCGCAGCCTGTTGAGTAAATCAACAGGCTGCTAATGTCGCCGGGTACCCATCCGGCGGCTCAAAAACTCGGCCAAGGCCGTTTCCACCGGCTGGCTCGTGCGCACTAACACATAATCCACACCATCGCGGGCGCAGCCGTGGCGAACTTCCTCGAGAAACACGTTTAACGCTTCTAAATATCCGTCGCGCAGCGCGCGCGGATTGCAGGCCAGGTGCTCGGGCAATTCCAATCCCTCGAAACGGGTCGGCCCGTTGAACGAGAAATCGAGTTCTTGATCGTCCATGACGTGGAACACGATGACGTCGTGCCCCTGCTGCCTGAGCAACTTGATGCCTTTGAACAGATCGGCCCGATCCACCAACAGATCTGAGACCAGGATCATTAGCCCGCGGCGGGGATAGGCTTCGGCCGCGCCGCGCAAAATGGAAACCATGTCGGTCTTGTCGCGCGGCTCGCTGGCCGCCAGGGCCTGCACGATCGAAGCCAGGTGCCCGCGCTTGGTGCGCTGCGGAACGCGGGCGCGAATCGAGTCGTCGAAGGCCAGCGCGCCGACCGAATCTTGCTGACGCAGCAGCAGATAGGCCAGGCAGGCGGCGACCGTGGCTCCGTATTCGTATTTGTCCATCTCGCCCGAGCCGAAGCGCATGCTGCCCGAGACGTCGACCAGCAGGGTGGCGCGAAGGTTGGTGTCTTCCTCGAACTGCTTGACGTAATAGCGGTCTTGCTTGGCCCAGACCTTCCAATCGATGTGGCGCAGATCGTCTCCGCGCGTGTACTCGCGGTGCTGAAGGAACTCGACCGACTGACCGAAGTGGGGACTGCGGTGGATGCCGGACAAAAATCCTTCGACGATGTGGCGAGCGCGCAAATCGAGCCGCGCGATCCGGCCAATGGCTTCAGGATGCAAAAATCTTTTGGAAGCGGGCATCGCTCGTCAATTCGTCCTCTTTAGTCGGCGTGATGGCCACCAGTCGATCCACGATCGCGTCGGGCGTGACGCCGTCGCTTTCGGCCGCGAAATTCACCACCAGGCGATGCCGCAAAACCGGCTTGACCAGGGCCTGGATATCCTCGGTCGAGACGTGCGTCCGTCCGTGCAGCAGGGCCCGGGCCTTGGAGCCCAGTATCAGGAACTGCACGGCCCGCGGACCCGCGCCCCAGCTCACCTGGTCCTGTATGAAATCCGGAGTGCCGGCTTCACCCACGCGGGTCTGGCGGATCAAGGTCAGCGCGTAGCGGATGACGTGGTCGGTGATCGGAACCTCGCGCACGATGTGCTGCAGGTCCAGGATCTCCTCGGCCGTGAGCACCGGCACGATGTGATCGCTGGTCGTGGTCGTGGTGCGGCGGGCGATCTCGAACTCCTCGGAGAAGTTTGGATAGTTCACGAACACCTTGAACATGAACCGATCCTGCTGCGCCTCGGGCAGCGGGTAGGTTCCTTCCTGCTCGATGGGATTTTGCGTGGCCAGCACAAAGAACGGATCGGAGAGCTTGTGCCGCACGCGGCCTACCGTGACTTGCCGCTCTTGCATAGCTTCGAGCAGCGCGGCCTGGGTCTTGGGCGGAGTGCGGTTGACTTCATCGGCCAGGATCACGTTCGAAAACAACGGACCCTCGAGAAAGCGGAACTCGCGGGCGCCGGTGGCCCGGTTTTCCTCAATGATTTCGGTGCCCGTGATGTCGGCCGGCATCAGGTCGGGGGTGAACTGGATGCGGCTGAACGAGAGATTGAGCGCCCGGGCCAAGGTGCTGATCATGAGTGTCTTGGCCAATCCGGGCACGCCCTCCAACAGGCAGTGTCCGCGGCTGAATAGCGAGATCAGCAACTCCTCGATGACCTGGTCCTGGCCGACGATGACCTGACCCAATTGCGAAAGGATTCGTTCGCGAGCCTCGCCCAGCTTGCGGATGGCGGCCGAATCGGGAGTGCTCGAAGCATGGTCGGTCATCGCTCTTGGTTCCTGGCGTCGCGGTTGTGTGTCTGAATCGAGGCGCGCAATGCACGCGCGTGGACAAGTCTAGCGCTGGTAAATCGGCAACGCGCCGTTTTCAAGTTGCAGAATCGTGAGGTTGATGGCGGTGGTGTAGATCGGGCCGATATATCCCTGGTTCCAGACGACGTACTTGCCGTTTTCCGTGGCTTCGCTGGCCAGTTTGTTGAAGACCTTGTCGCGGTAGCTGTCCCACTGCTTGCCCCCTTCGCGATAGCGCACCTGGGCGTAGTAGTAGTGGGCGTAGTGCCAGTGGCCGAAGCCTTGATTCGAAATGTCCTCGAGGTTGCGCCGGCAATAATCCTGCAGCTTGGGGACGTACTGGCTGTCGTAGTCGCCGGCGTTGAACAAGCAGGCAATCGCGGCCGCCGAAATGGCCGGGCGACCGCCGCCCCCTTTTGAACTGTATTGTACGCCGCCGTCCGGAAGGGTGCATTTGCGTATATACAGCACGGCTTTATCGATAATCTCCTTGGGCACCACGATGCCGGCGTTGCGGCAACTGCGCAGCCCCTGCACCTGGGTGATCGTGGTCGAACCTTCGTCAAAATCGTTGCCGTCCTTGGCGCTGACATAACCCCACCCGCCGGCCGCGGTCTGCGCCTGGCCGGTGAAGGTCACGGCCCGCGAGAGCACGTCGATCAATTCCTTGCGACGACTTTCGTCTTCCTCCTCGCCCAGCACCTGCGAGAGAAACAGCATCGAGTAGCCGTGGCCATACGTGTAGCGGTCGTCGCGGCCGGGGTCGCCGATCAGACCATTGGCGCGGCTGCGCGAAAGCAAGTAGTCGACCGCCATGCGGATATTCTTGGAGTATTTTCCCTGCGTCGTCGTCGAGCCCTCGGAGAGCAGAGCCACGCCGGCCAGGGCAGTCATCGCCGTCGGATAGCGGCTGTCGTTGGCGCTCCAGTGACCGAGCCGCGACTGCGTGCTGGCCACCCAATCGAGGCCGCGAGCCACGAGCTTGTCGATCTTGGGGTCGCGAATCGCGGCGCGCGCGGGCACGGCCACGGCGGCACAAATGACCGCCAGACACGTAATCTTGATAGTGTTGCGGGTCCGGATCATGTGTTGCACCTGTTCGCCTATCGCTCAACTGGCTCGGTACTTTGACGCACGGCCTCTTCAATTGCCTCGGTGGCGCGGCGGGCCTGAGCCACCAGCCGATCGAAACTTGTTTTCACCGCACCTCCCACGGCCGCCTGCGGATCCGCCGCCTCGTCGGTAAACGTGAGCGTGATCGACCGCGACGGCAGGCCGATCGTGACCGTCCGGGCCGCCGGATCGCCCAGCACTTCGAAGCTGGCCACGGTCGAGCCGGGAAGCTGGTCGTTCTGATACACCACCTTGCCGGTCCGCTTGTCGATGCACAGCACCGAAGTCTTGGGCTCGCGCGGGCTCACCGGGCCCAAGCGATGAACCTGACGGGCCAATACTAAGACGGGAACGCCGCTCGGTTGGTTCGTCAGTAGGCCGTGTTGCGAGACCGGCAGCGGCGCCGGCCACAGTTTTTTGCCCGTGCCTCGCTCAAATGCGTAGATCTGCCCCGAGATCAGGCTGTTGGGGGCCGCTGGAATCGGCTGCACCGACACATTGGGCTCATTGCGGGCCGCGACGTTCGCGATCAGCAAATAACCCTCGGCGGTGCGGAGCAGGAAGATGCCCAAAAGCGAGCTCTCGGCCTGCAGTTGTTCCTTGACCAGCACCTTGCCGTCGGCCAGCGTAATGAGTGTGAACTCGCCGTTGGGTTGATAGACGCCGACGGCTTCCTGCCCGACCAGCGCGGCCTTCGAGCCTGGCGCGAAGGTGTGCGACCATTGGGTTTGGCCCTGCCAGACATCCCGCATTTGCATCACGTTTTGCGGTTCCCAGCTCAACACCCGCCGGCCCAGGGTGGCCATTCGCCGGTCGAAGGGCGCCACCCGACGCACTCCCAACGATTCGCCGGTCGAGGCTCGCAGCACCATCGTATCGGCGTCGCCCGGCGGAGCGACGAACAACAATTCCTCGTCGCCAAACAGGTCGTTCCCCAATCCCACGTTCTTGCGCGTCCACACCGGCTTTCCGGTCAGCGGGTCGACACAGCACAGATCGTGCAGGCGCTGGAAGCAAACGCCGTCGTCTCCCAACGGGCCGATGCTGCCGAAACGATGTCCGTAGGCATCTTCGGGCACATGCCGCAAACCGCCCCAGGGCAGATTCACCGGCCGGGCCAAGACACCTTGATTGTTCGTGAAGCCGCCGGCCTGGTCGTTGAGGTCCTGAGTCCAGAGCACGCGGTTCGACGCGCCCTCGCCGGCCCGTAAGGTGTCGACGGCCACGAGCTGATTGCCCAAGGACAACACCAACAGCCCGCCGTTGACGCTGGCATAGGTGAGCGCGGGAGCGTTGTAGGCGTTGCGATTGATGGTCGTCAGCCGCCGGCCGCCTTGCTCGAACAAGGGAATGCGGAATCGCTTCTCGCCCATCTCGTTCTGGGCCACGAGATGCTGCTGGGCGTCGTACAAGATCGAAACATCTTGAAACAGCGGATTGCTGGGGCCAACGATCTCCAGATCGATGGTCTTTTGCATGCGCGAGGCCACAACAGCCCGCGAGAGTGGCTTGTCTTCGCGCGCGGTGACTTTGCCGCGCGGCCAGGGTTGTTGAGCGGCGAGGGATTTTCGCGCCGGATCGTCAGCCAGCAAAGCCGCCACAAGTTGCTCGCCCGTCTTGCCATCCTCGCACTTGACCTGGGCAAAGCGGCCGGCAAGTAGTCGATAGTAAATGCCGGCCAATTCAGCGCGCCCGGCGTCGGAGAGCAGCTTCGCCAGTCGGGCCGTGGCAGCGCCGGCCTGTGCCTCGTCGGTCGATCGCTCGGCCTTGCGCAACAGCAGATTTCGCTCCAACAAGTCGTCGCCGGTCAATTGCTCGACGAGCGATTTCCGCGCCGTCTCGGCCGGCGGTTGCGAGCCGAACAGCGCCAGGTAACCGCGCAGAGCGTCGTTCGACTGCGCGGCAATCGCCGCCTGCAATCGCTCGCCGGCCACAGCGTCGATCGCGGCGCCTTGCTGGGCATTGGCGGCCGTGCGGAGCGATTCCAACTGGCCTCGAATCCAACGATCGCGCCGAACGCTCCAGCGGTCGTCGATCGCGTCGAGCGTGCTCGGCGCCGGCAGATCGGCCAGTTCCATGTACGTCTTGAACGCGGCCGCGACGTCACCGCCGGCTTGCAAGCCCTGGGCCTTCAGTCGCAAGAACTCCACGCGATGCTCGGGCTGCTCGACCAACTTGCCGAGCTCGTCAAGGCTGGCACGATGGGCGGCAAAGTCGGTATTCAGCGAGGCTAGCAGGCTTTCGACCAGTTGTTCGCGGGTGGTGTCATCCGGCTTGAGGCGATACGAACGACGAAACAGCTCCACCGCTTCGGCCAGCTTGCCTTCGTCCAGCCGCACTTCGCCCAAGCTGGCCAACGCCGCGGGATCCTCGGGCTGCTTTTCGAGGACGCCGGCGATCTGATCTTTCAGCGTGTCGAGTTGGTAATAAGCATCCACGTAATCGGCGCCTTGCGAGATGATGCTGCCTCGATGGCACACCAGATTGCCGGGGATGATGCCGCTGCGCGACCGGGCGCGTTCTTCGATCTTGCCGCTATCGAGATTGATCTTGAGCACCTCGGCGCTCGACACCGGCAGGTAATAGTGATTGCCGCTATAGAAGCCGCGTCCGCTGGGCAGGCTGCCGGGGGGCAGTTCCATCTCGGCCGGCCAGGCTTTTTCTCCGTCCGTCATGCGCAGCGCCGAAATGCCGCCGCGACCGATGAGAATCGCTCGCTCGCGATGCACGCAGCCCACA
The DNA here is from genome assembly GCA_031400775.1 of Planctomycetia bacterium. Classification (GTDB taxonomy): domain Bacteria; phylum Planctomycetota; class Planctomycetia; order Pirellulales; family PALSA-1355; genus PALSA-1355. Next base: position 9,174 of record JANNQN010000332.1, read on the forward strand.
TACAATGAGCCGCCGCGCGGCTGCTTCCACAACTCGCGGCCATCGGACAAATCCAGGCAATAGATCTGATCGGTTTCGACCGGCGTCACCAGCACGCGGCCATCGACGATCGTCACCGTGGCATCGGCCCAACGCTCGCTACCGCGTCGATCTCCGCCGGGGTAGACCGTCATCCGGCCGTTGATGAATCGCTCGGTGGCATACTGCGAGGCCCGCGGGTATTGATATCCCCACAACAACGAGCGCGTCGTCAGGTCCATGCCCACCACGGCTCCGGCCGAAGTCGGGCAGACCAACACGCCGTCGGCGAAGCTGGGCGTGGCGCCGGCATTGCGGCGAAAGCCGTCGGCGGCAACCGATTGCTCGACCACGGCCAACTGCTGCGACCATTCCAGCGCGCCGGTCTTGGGCGACAGGGCCAGCAGTCGGATCTCCTGCCCGCGCATCTCGGCCATCACGTATAAATGGCCCAGCAGCGGCAGCGGGGGACCCAAAAAGAACGCGCCGGCCAGCTTGGGCTCGTCCTCGCCCGTGACGCCGCCGACCTCCCACTTGAGTTTGCCCTGCGTGCGCAGTTCGCGCGCGGCCAGGCGATTGGAACCCCGCGAATTGACGCTGTAGCGGCGCTGGCCGTTGGGCAGCACGGTCATGACCAGATTCGAGTTGACCCCAGCCAGGCCCAGGCCCTCGATAAAATAGACCTGGGCCGTGTCGCTGCTGAGCGTGCCGTAGATGGCGTCTTCCCAGACTCGCTGGTCGAGTCCGGCAAACAGTTGTTGCGTGCTAGAGGTGGGTTGCTGTGAGTTGCCGACCTTGGAGAACTGCTCGAACGAGTCATCGGTCGTCGGATATTTCCAGACCAGCTTGCCGTTTTGAAAGTCGACGGCTTCGAGAGCAAACGCGGTCCGCATGACCACGACGTCGCCGACGGCCAGCGGATGCATGCTGGGCAACGCCACGATTTCCTGGCTGGCGTAGTCGCTGCGCGCCTTGGTCACGAATTTCTCGATCGCCCGATCATCGGTTGTGCGCTGCCGCCAGCGGACGCTCAACAACGGACGGCCGCCCAGGCTGGCCGCGTTGCGGCTTTCGTCGCCGCGATACATGGCCCATTGGTCGACGTCCTGCGGGCGGAGTGGGCGCTGAGGGCCGAGCGTTTCTTCCAGCCACGCGAGCGCCTGCGAATCGTTGCTGAATAGTTTGACCAGTTTGCCGGCAACCAGGATCTTGCCGCTACGGCCGGCCCGCTTCAGTCGCACGAGCGTTTCTTTCGCCTTCTCAGGCTTGCCGGCGCGCTGCCAACAAGTGGCCAGCGAAAGCGAGAGCACCGGCTCGAACCGCTCGCTGGCGGCCGCACTCTCGCGCAGCCGCTCGAAGGAAAGGGCGGCGGCCAAGGGACGGTTTTGATCCAAGTGGTGTCGACCCAACAGGAACGTGGCTTCCTGCCCGGCCTGGGTGTGAAAAAATTGCCGCGACACTTCGGCGATCGTCCCCAGATTGCCCGAGGCGCTCCCCTCGGTGAGCAGTTGCCGCGCGCGGGCGCCGAATTGCAGCTCGTACGATTCGCGGCCTTCGGCCGAGAGCTTCGAGATCAGGCGTCCGGCCTCAGCTTTCAGGCTGCGAAAGACGGGCTGTTCGGCATCGGGCTTGAAGAAGAAATCTTCGGTGTTTTCCAACAGCGATCCCAGCAGGCGGACCCCCTCGCCAAAGCGACGATCGTCGAGCATCTGCCGAGCCAGGTCCAAGCGACGCTTGGCGCTGCGGTCGGGGGGCAGAAAAACGCCGTCCCAGCCCGCTTCGTCCTCGGCGCCGGCAGCGGCAACAGGGCGGACGGGAACTTGCTGGCCGCGGCGAATCTGGACCTGCATGCCCTTGGCACGCTGGGGAACGCCGGGGGGCGCCTGCGCAAAGGCCGGCAGCGAGATACAGCCGAGAACGATCCACCCGCCAGCGGCCACCCACCGACTGCAAACTCCGGGTCGCTCCATGGGTGTCTCCCTGGCCTTAACCTTCCCGCGGCCACGAGGGCGATGCGAGTCCTTGCAACACTCTACCGCTCGATCCGCTCCTTCGGCGGTCATGCTCCGCGGCGAGTTGCCCTCTCGGCGGCCTGCCGCCGGCAGGGCAGTCGAAGTGCGCACGGGCCTGACCAACCGTCACATCTGTTCCAGATAGTTTATCTTAGTGTCCAAGTCGCCGATTCACAAGTATTTGCCACTTAGCAAGTTAAAAGCAGTTTTTATGATCCAGACTTGCGACACCGAGTCGTGGGAGTCTCCCGGTTACTCAGTTGACGCGGCCAATCGCGTCGAAGCTGGCTCAACGAGTAACGCAGTGCGCGCCAGGGAGTCGTAACTCTTGAAAGTGCCCTGTCCAGCCGAGACCGCAGGCGGCGCGACGGGCCACATGGGGGTTGTGTCGTGGCGGGCACGAACCTTGGCGGGGATGGGCGAAAGTGGAGGAATCGCGGGCAATTCCAGCAATCCGCAGCCAGTATTTCGCGATTTTCCGAGAAACAAAGGGTTTTGTGGCTTGCAATTTTGCCCTTAACGATTTTAATCATCGCGTCCGTTGTTACGGATGGACATGATTTGTACCCCAGCAAACCCACAGGGAGGGTCAACGACTATGGCGAAAGCCGCAAGCCCAGCGAAGAAGGCACCATCAAAGTCAGAAGTCACGAACAACATTGCAGAGGCCACGAGTCTCTCGAAGAAGCAAGTCGGGGCCGTCCTCGAGGCGCTGGCCAGCGAGATCAAGAAGAGTCTCTCCAGCAAGGGTCCCGGCGTGTTCGCCGTCCCCGGCCTGGTGAAGATCGAGAAGAAGAAAGTTCCGGCCCGTCCGGCGCGTAAGGGCGTGCCCAACCCCTTCAAGCCCGGCGAACTGATGGACCAACCGGCCAAGCCGGCCAGCGTCAAGGTCAAGGTTCGCGCTTTGAAGAATCTCAAGGACATGGTCTGACGTCGGCGAGAGAGTCGCGAAAGCTTTTACGAACACGGCCGCTCGGCCAAACCCGTCTCACGAAAACCCCTCGGGGCCTTTCGTGAGCGAGTCTGGACGGGCGGCTTGTTTGTTGCGCCCGGCCCGCCGTGTGCCACTGCTGACTCGCTCAGCAGTGTTCCTCGTTTGAATCGTTGCGACGGTGGATTCGTCGACTCGATTCGGCAAGTTGTTGGCAGTTTGTCTCACAAGGGTGACTCGGTCGGAGCACTGCTTGGCTGAAGCCAGCAGTGGCACACGCCGCTTCAGCCCAGTTCGCGCAGGGCTTCGATCGGGTCCATCGCCGCGGCACGCACGGCTGGGTAGAGTCCGAACACCACGCCCACGCCCACCGAAATGCCGAAGGCCAACGGGATCGACCAGCCCACGATCTCGGGCTGCACCGTGCGGATGACCTCGGGCAGGTTCTCCATCGCCGCCGGAAAGGCGCCCTCCAGCAGCACCCGCGCAACTTCGATCATCGGCCCGCACGTCAGTCCCACGACAACGCCCACAATCCCGCCCACGATCGACAACACGACCGTCTCGACCAGAAACTGCCGGGCGATGTCTTTGCGCTTGGCCCCCAGCGCCCGACGGATGCCGATCTCGCGGGTGCGCTCGGTGACCGTGGCCAGCATGATGTTCATGATGCCGATGCCGCCCACGACCAGCGAAATCGCGGCGATGATGCCCATGAAGATCATGAACATCAGGCGCGTGGTCTTGGCCTGCTCGAGCAACTCCAAGGGCACGGTGACGCCGTAATCCTGCTCGCGATGAAACTCGGCCAGCGTGTTCTTGACGATCTCGGCCGTGGCCAGCACGCTGGCGACCGAGCGGATACGAAGCGTTATCTGATTCAGCTCCAGCGTCTCGCCCTCGAACGATCCACTACGCTGCGTGACCACGGTATCGCCGATGCGGGCCCACAGATCGCTGAGCGGAATGTACACGTCGTTCGAGAAATCTTGCGCGGTCAGCGACCCGCCAATGCCGGCCGAGGGCGCACGGTCTTTGACGATGCCGATCACGACGTAGTACAAGTTCTCCACGCGGATCGATCGTCCCAGCGGATCTTCGATGGGAAACAGCCGTTCGGCCACGTTGGCCGCCAGCACACAAACGTTGCGCTTGAACTCGCCGTCGGCGTCGGAAAGAAACCGCCCGCGGTCGGGCTCCAGGTGCGTGACCGTGGCGTACTCGGGCGTGCAGCCCACCAGGCGGCCGTCGACCAGGTACGATCCGCGGCGAAACTCGCGCCGTAACTCGCGGACCGGCAGTGCACGGTCGATCGTGGGCACGGTTTCCTGCAGCCGTTCGAAATCGCGGCGTGTCAGGCCATACTTCACGACGCCGCGGGCGGCCTGACTATCCTCAGTGTCGCGCCGAGGCTTGATCGAGCGGACGATGATGTTGTCGGCGCCCAGACCCTCGATTTGCCGCTGCACCGAGGCGCTGATGCCTTGCCCGATCGCCAACAGCCAGATCACGCTGGCCACGCCGACCAGGATGCCCAGAATGGTCAACAGCGATCGCAGCGGGTGCAGCCGCAAGCTTCGCACACCCATCCGCCAAGCGCGAAGCCGCCCGACGATCATGACCCCGGTCCTTGCGTGGTAGCGGGCGCCGGTCGTGGAACCTGGGGCGCGGCCGGCTCGGTTTTGCGCGCGGCCAATTGCGGCTTGTCCGAATTGGACTCGGCCTTGTCTTCGCCCAGGGCGACTTCCGATAGGTGTACGCGCGGATTCAACAACACGGCATCGGCCGGCGAGAGCCCGTCGCGGATCACGAGGAATTTTTCGTTGGTCGAGCCGATCAGAACTTCACGGGCTTCCAGGCCGGTCGTGCCGCGAACCAGCAGGCAATAGTGTTTGCCGCCGCGCTCGACGACGGCCTGGATGGGCACTTGCAAGGCTTCGGGAATGGTCTCCACGCGAATCGCCACTTTGGCGGTCATCCCCGGCCGCAAGCCCGGCGGGGAATCGAGCACGGCGATGGTCGTGGCATATTCCTTCACGTTGGCGTTGAACCAGTTTTCCGAGACCGGGTATTCGTTGACCTTGACGACCTTGCCCTTCAGAGCCGTGCCGGGCAGGCCCTCGATTTCGAGGGTTACGGGCATGTCGACCTTGATCAGGTCGATGCGCGATTCGGCCACCTTGGCCACGACCTGCATCTGCTTGGGATCGGGCAAGCGGATGACCACGCGCTGCTCGTGGATGACCGTGCCCTGCTTGATCTGAAACTCGGCGCCGCGCCAATTGTCTTGCTCGTGGTCGTAGATGACCTGGCCGGCCGCCGGCGCGTTGACCACGCATTTCGTGATTTGATCGCCGAGGATCTTCAGCTTTTGCCGTTCCAGGGCCAACTTGGCTTCGTCGGACTTCAGCTTGGCGTCGGAAGTCTTGACCTTGGCGTCCAATTCGGAGAGCTTCTTGGGCCGGGTGTATTCGATCAAGGCGTTCAATTTCGTATTCGCGACTTTCAGGTCGGAGCGGGCCTTGTCGAGGTCGAACTTATCGATCCGCAACTGACGAGGGGCGATGTATCCGCGCCGCACGAGCCGCTCGCTGAACGCGACCGACTCTTGCGCCCGGCTGGCGTTTTCATGGGCGACCAGGATTTCGGCCTGAAGTTTTTCCTTCTCGGTTTCGAATTCGCCAAACTCGTATTCCTTCTTGGCGATGATCGCGGCCTCGAGATCGTTCTGAGATTGCGCCGCCGCGGCCTCGGCCGAGCTGACATTGATCTGTTGCGTGGTGCGCTCGGCTTGCAGGGCCGCGTCGTCGAACTTCACCAGAAAGTCGCCCTGCTTGACGATCGTGCCCTCGGGCACGATCTCGATGATCTTGATGCCGTTGGCCCCGGCAGTCCGCGACTGAACCTCGCAGCGCACCGAGACGTTGGCCGAGCTTTCCAGCTCGCCGCGCTCGACGACGTCGTGCGTGAACACGCCCCGCGTGGCGCGCTGGGTGATCAAGTCGTCGGCGCTCGTGGCTCCCGACAAGAACGTCGCCAGCCAGGCGAGCACGGCCAGACTGACTCCACCGGCGGCCAGCGCTGCCAACATCAGGAAACGAGACATCCCGCGGCGCGGCGTGCGCCGGTGAGGAGCGAGACATTGCAACATGACGGAGCGGTGCATGTGCCACCTCGAGAGTGTCCGCCTATTCGCGCGCCAACTGAAAAACCGCTTACAGAACGCCCGGGGCGCGAAGGAGGGATCAGCCGCTGTTCCGATGCCCACATTGTAATCACCCCCAAGAGGTGTGTCACCCTGAGGATTGGTAGGCCCAGAATGTGCCCTGTCCGGCTGGCGAGTTGCCATCCCGACCGGCAGGCCGTAGACTCGACACCGCCACCTGCCGCGGCAAGCTTATGAAATCCGCGGCGACCGGCGGCTTGAGCAATCGGCCGCACTACTAGACAGGTAAATCGGCAATGGGCAAATCGTTCAAGTACACCTATCTCGATCTCAAGGACGCCGGCGAGGTGCTGGTGGCGGGGTTTCGCCAGGCTTCGATCCTGGACCAGGGGGTGATCGACCAGATCGCGCGCGAGTTCGAGCAACTCGAGCTGGAGGCGGCCAGCAATCGCAAACTGCTGCTCGACTTTCAGGTGGTCGAGTACATGTCGTCGGCCATGCTCGGCAAGCTGATCCAACTGCACAAGCGGTGCAAGGCCGACAAGATCAAGCTCAAGCTGAGCGGGATCTCGAAGAATCCGCTCGACGTGTTCAAGATCACGCGGCTGGACAAGCTGTTCGAAATCCACGCGGACGCGCCCACGGCACTGGCGACGTTCTGAGCTTCTTGTGCGCTCAAATCATCGCGCACGCGGCCGGCTATTTGGCCGCTTTTTTCAGGTGCTCGTCGTACCAATCGATGGCCAGTTGCTGCGCCTGCTTGCGGGCTTCCATATAGATGCCATAGTGCTTGATCTTGGGCACGATGACCAGCTTTTTCGGCCCCAGCGCCCGCTCGTGCGCTTTCAGGCCGTGGTCCTTGTTATCGAACAGCTCTTCGTTCTCGGCCAGCACGAACAGCATGGCACAGTTGGGCGCGCGGGCGACGTCCTCGACCGGCGCGTATTGCATCAGCTTCTCGCGCAGCGGCGCGCCGCGCAGGTTGCCGATCACGCGGGCGCCCGGCGGCGGATAGCCCAGTTCTCCGTGCGTGCGAGCCGAGGCCTCGGCGAACGTTGTTTCCTGTTCCGAACCGATTAGCATCATCGGCCGCGAGTCGAGCGCCGGCACCTGGCTCACCGTGGCCTTCACGCGCGGATCGCGCGCCGCGACATAGACGACGTGCCCGCCCGAGTAACTGCTGCCCCAGAGTCCGATCCGCGCCGGATCGCATTGCGGCTCGCCGTAGGCCCAACTGACGGCGTTGGCCAGATCGGTGGTCTGGTCGATCGGATCGACGACCTCGCGGACTTCCCGCACTTGGGCCTCGTAGGGCGCCGTGCCAGTGGCTGGGCCGTGCGGTTTGGTCAAGTAAACGCGCGAATCGCTCGCGCCCCAGCCGCGATAGTCAAAGGTTATGACGAGATAGCCGGCTTGCGCGAAGCGGGCGGCATCGGCCCGAAGATTCGCCGCCACGCCCCCCCAGCCGTGCGCCATCACGATCGTCGGCAACTTCTCGGAGGCCGGCGATTTGGGCGCAAAAACTTCGGCGGCCATCCGCGTGCCTTCGCTGCTAATGTTGGCCGTGCGAAAGGCGACGTCCTCGGGCGGCGTGAACCGGAGTCCCGGCTGTTGCGCATGAACAAAATCTGCCAGCGCTAATATCAAGAGGGTGGACAAGACAATTGGACCGCGATACATTGCGTGCATTGGAACACCTGGGAATGGGCGCTTAACGGAAGAGGGGTTCGCCGGGCGGATTATAGCCGAATTCTTGCCCCCCGTGGCAACAGGGCAGGGCATGGCTCGCCCGTTTCTTTGACTGTCCGAAATTGCAACCTAAAGTTGCCTTGGGCAGCCATTCTGTCGGCCGGCAAGGGCCGGATGAGAGTCATCGGGCCGACGAAACTCACTTCGTCCGATCGCACCAAATGATGCAGGCAACTCTGGAGTGCCGCCGGTGGCAATCGCTTCTGGCAGGCTATAAATATCGTGGCTGCCAAAAGATCTTGGGCCAGCACTCGCCTGGCGATTGAACCGCTCGAAACTCGGAACCTGCTCACCGCGGGCCCCGCGTTCTCGATGGCATGGTTTCTATCGAGTTCCCAGGACTCGCAAGATTCTCCGCCCGCTCTTGTCGCGCCGCCGATCGACGTCGCTGTGCAATACGATTCCGCGCCGACGATGGACGGCGCCTCGGGCGACGGCGAACCGGACATCAGCCCGCTGGCCGCGACCGGGGGCCTGAGCGTCACCACGCCGGAAGACACGGCCTACACGTTCACCGTCGCCGACTTTGGCTATTCCGGCGCGGCCGGGGTGACGCCAACCGTCAGCAGCTTGACTGCGGCCAACGTGCTGGTGCTGTACAACAGCGCTAGCGCCGTCGGCACGCAAATCGCCAATTACTATGCCCAGGTCCATCCCGGCGTGCGATTGGCGGGCATCACGGGCGTCGACCCGAACAGCGAAGACATCACGGCCGATAATTACCTGAGCACGATCCGCCCGCAGGTTTTGGCGGCGCTGACTTCCGATACCGATGTGATCGTGACGACCAAGGGATTGCCGCTGCGTATTCAGGTGACCCAAGCGGCGATGCCCCTGTTCTCGACCTACGTCGACCCGCAGGGCATCACCCGGCCGATATATGCCTGGTCGCAATTTTCGAGCTTGGAAAGCGAACTGGCCAGCGTCGACACGGTCAGCACGTGGCAGATGATCGGCGACCAGTCGCGCATCATTACCAATCACTTCACGGTGAACCCGTATTACGGCTCGAACGTTTCGTTCAGCCACGACACGTACGGCACGCGGCTGACTGCGCGGCTGGACGGCTTAACCGTCGCCGACGTGATCGCCAGCATCGACCGCGCGCAAGATGCCGAGATCGGCCCGGCCAACAGCCCCAGCGGTCCGTATTTCTTCATCGTCGACGACGATCCCTCGAAGAGTTACGGCCAGTCGATGAACGACCTGGTCAACAACGTGCTCACGCCGGGCGGCTACCCGGTGGTCTTCGACAACACCTCGGCATTCGTGGGCACGGCGCCGGGGCCCGTGATTGGCTACGACAGCCACGGCGTGCATCAGGCCTCGACGCCGGCCGAATACCTGCTCAATGGATTGAACGTCACGCTGGCCAACGGGGCAGTGTTTCAGAGTTGGGAGAGCTACAACGCGTACAGCTTCAACACGTCGAACCCGCACGGCAACCAGGGACAAATCGCCGAGTGGTTGCAAATCGGCGGCACGGCGGCCGTGGGGCACGTCGAGGAGCCGGGCGCTTCGTCCAGCACCGTCAACAACGAGGACAAGCTGTTCCGAATGCTGCTGGCCGGCTACACGTTTGCCGAGGCGGCCTGGAGCGGCAACGCGCAACTATCGTTCGTCAATACGGTCATCGGCGATCCGCTCATGACCTGGCGGCAGCAGCCCGAGGCCAACGGCGGGCTGGTCGCGGTCAAGGTCGCGAGTTTGCCTTCCGGCGGCACGCTCAAGAACGACGGCGTGGCAGTATCGGTCGGCCAGTTGATTTCGGCCGCAGATATCTCCAGCGGCAAATTGCAGTTCACGCCGGCCGCGAACTATGCCGGTCTGGCCACGGGTTTCACGTTTCAGGTGCAGGACGCCGCCGGACTGGATCCCGCTGGCACCGGCCTCGACATCGACGTCACGGCAGTCAACGACGCCCCCTCGGGCATCGACCAGACCGTCGATACGCTCAAGAACGAGACCTACATGTTCACGGCCGCCGACTTTGGAGTCAACGATCCGAGTGATTCGCCGGCCAACACGCTGTCGGCGATCACGATTGCCAGCCTTCCCACGGCCGGATTGCTGACCAATAACAATGCGGGCGTCTCCGTGGGTCAGTTAGTCACGCTGGCCAACATCTCGGCCGGAAATTTACGGTTCACGCCGAATACGAACGCCGTCGGAACGGGCTACTCGTCGTTCACTTTCCAAGTGCAAGATAACGGCGGAACCACCGGCGGGGGAGTTAATCTCGATCCGTCGCCCAACACGATCACGATCGACGTCATTGATTTGCTCGGCGACACGACGCCGCCAACCGTAACTGCGTTCAGTCCGGCCTCCGGCGCAAGCGGAGTTGCAACCGGGACGGTGGTCAGCGTGACATTCAGCGAAGCGATGAGCGCCTCGACGGTCAACTCCAGCACGGTGCAATTGTTGGATGGCGGCTCCGTGGTGTCGTCAGTCATGTCATATAGCGCGGGCACAAACACCGTCACGCTCACGCCGTCGGCTGCGCTGGCCAATTCAAAGACATACACGATTCTGGTCAAAGGCGGCGCCACCGGCGTGAAGGACCTGGCCGGAAACGCGCAGCTCGCAGACGCCAGTTCGTCGTTCACCACCGTCGCGGGTGTCGCGGTCGTCACGTCGAGCCTGTGGAACAACTCCGCGACTCCGGTGTACCCCGATAGCGGCGAATCCCGCGCGATCGAACTGGGAGTTAAATTCACCTCCACGACCGACGGCACGATTACGGGCCTCAAGTTCTATAAGAGTGCGGCCAACACGGGCGTACACACAGCGCACCTGTGGAGCGGGAGCGGACAGTTGCTGGCCACGGCCGACTTTACGGGCGAAACCAGCAGCGGCTGGCAGCAGGTGAATTTTGCCGCGCCCGTGGCTATCACCGCCGGCGCGACGTACGTAGCGTCGTATTACACGACCACTGGGCACTATGCATTGACTCGTCCGTACTTCAACGCCCCCTACACGAGCGGCCCGTTGAGCGTACCGGTCGGCGGCGGAGTCTATCGCTACGGCACTAGCGCCTTCCCGACATTGACGTATCAGAACACCAACTACTGGGTCGACGTGGTGTTAAGCACCGTCGTCGCAGTCGACGCCACGCCGCCTGTCGTGAGCGCATTCAGTCCGGCGGGGGGCGCAACGAGCGTCGCCACCGGCGCGACTCCGCAAGTCACGTTCAGCGAGGCCATGAGCGCTTCGACGGTCAACTCCGGCACGGTGCAGTTGCTGGACGGCGGTTCGGTGGTCTCGGCCAGCGTGTCGTACAACGCCACAACGAAAACCGCCACGATCACACCGTCCGCGCCGCTGGGCAATTCGAAGACCTACACCATTCTGGTCAAGGGTGGTGCCTCGGGCGTCAAGGACCTGGCCGGAAACGCGCTCGCGGCCGACGCCAGCTCGTCGTTCACCACGGCCGCGGCCGGGGTCCCGACCAGTTTGTGGAACGGCGCCGCAACTCCGACCACGGTCGACAGCGGCGACGCCAAATCGATCGAGTTGGGCGTGAAGTTCACCGCCACCACCAACGGCACGATAACGGGTGTTCGGTTCTACAAGAGCGCGGCCAACACCGGCGCACACACGGCCAGTCTTTGGAATGCCGCCGGACAGTTGCTGGCCACGGCCACCTTCAGCAGCGAAACCACAAGCGGCTGGCAGCAGGTGAACTTTGCCACGCCCGTGGCCATTACGGCCGGCGCGACCTACACGGCGTCGTACCATACCAACACGGGTCACTACTCGGTGGATCGCTCGTACTTCAACTCGGGCTTCATGAGCGGGCTGCTGCGCGTGCCGGTCGGCGGCGGCGTCTATCGCTACGGCGCGAGCTCGTTCCCCTCGCTGACCTATCTGGGCAGCAACTACTGGGTCGACCCGGTGTTCGTCCCCGGCGCTTAATCGGGCCGGCGGGGCATGAGTCCCAATCGCCGCTCAAAAAAATCCGGAATCTTCCGCGCCGGCGCGCTTGACAAGAATCCAGCGGTTCACTAGTGTACTAGAACGATAGTACACTAGCACCGCGTGCCAGCCGGCACGCACTCATACCGAGCCGCCGATGTTTTTCCACATCGATCCCCACAACGGCCTGGCCATCTACGACCAGATCGTGCGGCAAATCAAGTTCGCCGTCGCAGGCGGCTTGCTCAAGAGTGGCGAGCTCATTCCCTCGGTCCGCGAATTGGCCCGCGAGCTGGCCATCAATCCCAACACCATCGCCCGCGCCTATCGCCAGTTGCAGGACGATCGGGTGCTGGCCGCCGTGCGGGGCACGGGCTTGGAAGTCGCCACCGGCGCTGGCGAGCGATGCCGGGGCGAACGGCTGAAGCTGATTCGCGCCCGCCTGCGGCAGGTGCTGGCCGAAGCACGGCAAAGCCATTTGGAAGTCCGCGAGCTGCGCGACATCGTCCAACAAGAACTCAAGCAAATCGAACGAGAAGGAGCCTGAGCATGGAGCCGGTGATTCGGTTGGAGAACGTCACCAAGCGCTACGGCGCGCAGGTGGCGCTGGACCGCGTGTCGCTCGAAGTGCCCAGCGGCGTGGTCTGTGCTCTCTTGGGCGAAAACGGGGCCGGCAAGACCACGGCTATTCGCCTGCTGCTGGGGCTGACGCACTGTGACCAGGGATCGGCCCGCGTGTTGGGACTGGACAGCGCCCGCGAGGGACAGCGGGTGCGCAGCCAGGTCGGCTATGTGCCCGAGCGGCCGACGCTGTATGAGTGGATGACCGTCAGCGAGATCGGCTGGTTCACGGCCGGATTCTACGGCAGCGGATTTCTGGAGCACTACGTCCGACTGATCGAGGATTACGAATTGCCGCCCAAGCGGAAGATCAAAAGCCTGTCCAAGGGCATGCGGGCCAAAGTCGCGCTGGCGCTGGCCCTGGCGCACGAGCCGGCCCTGTTGATTCTGGACGAGCCCACCTCGGGTCTGGATACGCTGGTGCGACGCGAGTTTATGGAGGGCATGGTCGATATCGCGGCGGCCGGGCGAACCGTGTTTCTATCGAGCCATCAGATCGGCGAAGTCGAGCGCGTGGCCGATATCGTGGCCATCCTGCGGGCCGGTAAGCTGCTGGCCGTCGAGCGGTTGGAGGACCTCAAGGATCAGATTCGCGAGCTCACGATCACATTGGCCGACGATGCCTCGCTGCCCCCGCTCGGCGGACGCATTTTGCACGAGCGGCGTCATCGCCAGCAGTTGCAGCTTCTGGTGCGCGGCCTGGGTGAAGCGGAACTGACGGGCCTGCGGGCCCACCGCTCGGTGCGCGAGTTGGGCATTCGCACGCCCTCGCTTGAAGAAATTTTCGTGGCGTATTTGGAATCGGCCGATTCGGCAGAAACGACGCCGCCCCAGCGGGCCGAGGCGGTGGTGCGATGAACGCCATGCCGTATCTGCATTTGCTGTGGAAAGAATATCGGGCGATCCGCGCCTTCTGGCTCTCGCTAGTGATTTTGGTATTGGGAGCGCAGTGGCTGACGATGGCGCTTTCAATCGACGCGGCGTTCAGCCTGAAACTGGTTTACAGCCTGGCGCTGGGCGCGCCGGCGTTTTTCGCACTGGGCGCCGCAGGCACGTCGTTCGCGCTGGAACAGGAGGAAGGCACCTACGATTTCCTGCGGGCGGCGCCGGTCTCTGCGCGGCAAGTGCTGACCAGCAAGCTCGGCCTGACGATCCTGGCCACGGTGGCGATGCTGTTGGTACTCGTGCCGATCGCCTGGCGAATCTCCGGCCAGCAACTGCCCGAGGAACAAGTATTGCGCGGCATGTTGGGTTTGTGGCTGTTGGCGGCGGTCGAGGCTATCGCCTGGGGCGCCTTCTTTTCGCTGCTTACAGCGCGGCCCCTGTCGGCGATTTGCCTGGCGCTGGTGGCCGTGTCGACGACCGTGCATTTTCTGGCTTGGAGCAGTTGGCCGAATTCGACCAAGACCTATGACCTGGCTCAGTATCTGGCGGCGGCGCCGCGGCGGGCCGTGCTCGTGGGCATGTTACTGGCGGCCGACGTTTACCTGGGACTTCGCTGGTTGAACGAGGCTGAGCCCGTTACGAGATCGAGTTGGAAGAGTTGGCATCTTCCTCGATTTCGCCGATGGCCGGCCACAGCGACCGCAACGAACGACGCCAGCGCGACCCAAGCGATGGCGGACGCGCCCGATCGCAGTGCCATGCGCGCTCGCCTCTCCTGGCAGCATTGGCGGCAGTCGGGGCGGCTGATGCTGTTGATGGGCGGGCTACAAATCGTGCTGACTTTGATGACGATGAACGGCGGCTTTGAGAACCAACGTGATGTCGCGATCATCCCCTTGGCGGCGATGGCGGCGCTCGCCGGAGGGTGCGTGTTCCTGCCAGATCAGGAAAAACGCAACTATCGCTTTTTCGTCGAGCACAATATTCCGCCGCGCACCGTGTGGCTGTCGCGGCAATTGCCGTGGATTGCGACGCTCACATTCTCCACGTTAGTAATTTGTCTTTTCTGGCTGGACGTATCGAGCCTCGTTCGGGCGCTATACACGGCAACGAGCCGGTTTTCGAGTCCAAGTTGGAACGAGGCAGGCTCGTACAAGTTGCCACCAGTTTTCCTCGGCGTCGCTTTCGTGGCGGTTTCCTACGCGGCCGGACAATGGACGTCGATGTTCGTGCGCAGTGGATTACTCGCCGGATTCTTCGGGTTGCTGTTGGCGGGGGTGTTGTGCGGTTGGGTTTACATGATGGGGGAATTTAACATTCCTTGGGGACCGTCCGTACTGCCGATTCCTATCGTGTTACTGGCGGCGACTTGGCTGCGCGCTCCGGATTGGGCCGCGGAGAACACTCGCTGGTCCGCGCGGCTGCGAGCCGCCGCGATTGTGCTCGTGCCTGCGGCGGCAATATTTGCGGCAGCGATCAACAATCGCGTCAATCAATGGCGCCACCACTTGGACTTCAACGACTTCAACCTGGCCCCGTACGAGGCTGGGATGGATGAGGAGAGCCGTGAGACGGCGGCGATGTATCGACGGGCCAACGAGCTGTTGGTGGTCGGTGATCAAGGTCGAACGCAATTGGATGAGAATCGCGAATCGCTCGCCTTACTCGTTGAAGCCAGCCGCCGCGAAAATTGCACTCTGGACGATCCGCGCAAGAGCTCCGACGACTCGCCGCTTAGTCGCCCCTTGAGACTAATTGAACTGATGCTCGCGAGCGGCGGCGAACTGGAGCGCGAGGGCAAGCTGGATGCCGCCCTAGACCGCTATTTCGAAACGCTACGTGTGATCTCGCACTGGCAGCAGCACAAGCCGTCACGAATTGTCAGCCATCAGGGCGCGTTTTACGTCGATTTAGTGCTACCGCGAATCGTGACCTGGTCGACGCAGCCGGGCCAAACACCGGAGCGGATCAAAGGAGCGATTGAACGGCTGAGCGCCGTGGATGATTCGATCTTGCACCTCGACGACGGCCTGAAATCGAACTACATCCAGGTCCTGCATGCCCTGCACGGAGACCAGGCTGAACTGGCGGCGCTAATCGGCAAGCAGCCCAACCTGACCGTGCAACTATTGCGGCTGCGACTTCCGTGGGAGAAAACTCGGGAGGATCGCTTTTCGAAGTCGTCGACCGTTTGGGCCCTCGGCGGAGTGGAAACTATGCGCAACCGCTTGTCGCGCGGCGAGCAAATCGTATCTTTGGTGCCGACGCCCGAGACCCGGAGATTCTATTCTAGCGTCCCGTCTGGTATTGGCCTGTCGAATAGTGAGTGGGGCATCGAAGCCGTCGTTGAGTTCGCGGAGTTCGAGCAGCGACGACGGGCGACGCTGCTGCTGTTGGCGCTTGCGGCCTATCGTCTTGAGCAAGGCAAATTGCCCGCCAAGCTTTCCGAACTCGTTGACGCTTATTTGCCCGAGGTGCCGCTTGATCCCTACTCGGGCGACAGTTTTCTTTATTTTCCCGAGGGCGTGCCGCCAGCCGTCACGGACATCGACGCCGCCGATCTGGCCGAGGCGCAGAAAATGTGGCCCGACATGGCGCCCGGCAAGCCCGGCATCTGGTCGACTGGGCCGAGCCTCGAGACGGGATATTTGCGCAGCGATGGCAGTCGATTGACCGAAGAGCAGACGAAAGCCGCGTCGGCAGCCATCATTTACTATTTCGCCCGCGAGGACAACTACGGCAACCGATTGCCGCCGTACCGGGCCCTGCGCAAGGGCCGCTGGTTTGCGATTCCCGACCCGATGAAATAGACGAGTCGCGAGTGCGGTAGTATCCAAGGCCGTCCGCAGTTTTGGCCCCGCAGGTCGCTGCCGCCGGTAGGCATTCCCTCA
>JANNQN010000333.1:0-2594 GCA_031400775.1 Planctomycetia bacterium
CGTGGCCCTGCCCGGTGCGATCTTCCTGGGCTGGATCGCCAACAAGATCGGCCAGAAAAACGCGCTGCACATCTGCCTGGCAATTTGGGTGCTGGTGCTCATCAGCGGTTTCTTGATTCAAGAGGTGTGGCAGTTTTGGGTGATGGCGGCCGTGACGGCGCTGGTGATGGGCGGCACCCAATCGGTCAGCCGCACGATCATGGGGCTCATGACTCCCGAGTCGCGGACCGGCGAGTTCTTCGGGTTCTTCAACCTCTCTGGCAAGGCTTTCAGCATGCTGGGGCCGATCATGTTCACCGAGATCCTCAAGCGCACCGGCAGCGCCAACTGGGCGATTCTGAGCCTGCTGGTCTTCTTCGTCGTCGGCTGGGCGATCATCGCGCCCTTGAATATCGCCCGCGGCCGCCGCGAAGCCCGGGAGGGTTTGGACGCGGCGGGCTAGCTCGGTTTGATTTCGGCGATTCATTTTCGACTTGGCCAAGCCGCTAGCGGCTTAGCAGCGAGAATTGCGCGTCGAAGTCGAATATGTCGCACCAGTAGCGTGCATCTGGCGAGTCTGGCGGCGTGGCTGTAAACTGGAAGTTCGGATTCGCCCGCCGCAACTTCTCCGCCACAGGATGACCGCCGCTCATGTTGGGTGCCACGTTAGACGTCGATCAGTACGTCAAGCGACTGCAAAGCGAGCTGGCGCGCGTCGATCAAAAGGAGATTCAAACCTGGGCCGATCTGGTTTACGAGGCCTGGGAGAACGAACGCTTCGTGTTCGTCTTCGGCAACGGCGGCTCGGCCACCACGGCCACGCACATTTGCGAAGACCTGGGCAAAAGCTCGCTGCACCAGCACGACCTGAAGGACGAAACGAAAAAACGGCTGAAGATTCTCAGCCTCACCGACAACCAGGGCTGGATCCTGGCCCTGGGCAACGACGTGGGCTACGACCAGATATTCGTCCAGCAGTTGATGAATTTCGGCAGCCGAGGCGACCTGGTGATCGCCATCAGCGGCTCGGGCAACAGCCCCAATGTTTTGACCGCCGTCGATTGGGCCAATCGACACGGACTGAAGACTTTCGGGCTGACCGGATTTGACGGCGGAAAACTGCGCAAGATGGCGCACGGCGGCCTGCACGTGCCGCTTGACGATATGGGAATGGTCGAGAGTATTCACTTGTGCTTGTTTCACTGGGCCCTCAACGACGTCTTCGCCCGCATTAATCATGAGGGAAGGTATCGGGAGTAGTGGTCAGTGATTAGTGGTCAGAAGCGAAGACTCGTACCGCGGTGGATTCAAGTCCGTTTTCTGTGTCCTCGGAGCCCTCGGTGGCAAGTCCTGGTTTTCAGTGGCTAATCTAGAACGACCGACGGCATCATGTATCTAGGCATCGAGATCGGCGGCACGAAGCTGCAACTAGGAGTCGGTTCGGGCGATGGCAAGCTCGTGGCCATGGAACGCCACGACGTGCAGCCAGCTCTGGGAGCCGCCGGCATTCTCGAGCAGATCGAAACCTCGGGCCGCACGCTGGCGGCGCGGCACGGCGTTAAGGGCGTAGGCATCGGCTTCGGCGGGCCGGTCGATTCGCCCGGCGGCCGCGTCATTAAGAGCCATCACGTCGAGGGCTGGAACGATCAGCCGCTGGTCGCATGGTGCGACCGCAAATTGTCGCTGCCGGCGGTTCTGGAAAACGATTGCGACGCGGCCGGAGTGGCCGAAGCGCGATTCGGGGCAGGGCAGGGGCGGCAGGTCGTGCTGTTTGTCACGGTGGGCACTGGCATTGGCGGCGGCCTGGTGCTGGGCGGAAAAATCTATCGCGGCAGCGGTCACGGCGCTGCCGAGATCGGCCACTTGCGGCCGGGGCTGCACGCCGATCGGCCCGATCAAACTGTCGAATCACTGGCCAGCGGCTGGGGCATCGCAGCCGCCGCCCAGGCCCGGCTCAGCGATACGATTTCGCATGCCTTCGTGCCGCTCACGGCGGGTTTGAATCGCAGCACCCGCGATGACGTTCGCCAGCGGCTGATCGAAAGCGAGGAAACCGCCGCCGAATATGTCTCGGACCTATGGGATCGTTGCGGCGGCAAGATCGATCAGTTGACGGCCGTGCTCGTGGCGCAGGCGGCCGGCGAAGGCAACGAGGTGGCGCGCGACGTGTTGGCCCGGGCCTGCCAGGCGTTGGGCTGGGGCATCGCGCAGGCGATCACGCTGGTTTCGCCGCAGGTGGTCGTGGTGGGGGGCGGCGTCTCGCTGGCCGACGAGAGTCTGTTTCTGCTGCCGCTGCGGCGCGAAGTGGAGCGGTACGTCTTTCCGCCCCTTGCAGGGAGCTTTGAAGTCGTTCCGGCCCTGTTGGGCGAGCAGGTCGTGGTGCACGGAGCGCTGGCCGTGGCGGCCGATCGTTTTGGGCAGCGCGGCTAACGGACGCGGTCTATTGGCTAGGTAATGGCCGATGCCGCGCCGACAAACTGACCGCCGCTGATGAACCAGCCCTCGCCGCACGGCATGCACCACACGATTCGCGTTCGCACGCGAATCGAATAGCCGCGCTTGCTGGGAATCACCAGCTCCACCTCGCCGGGCGTCAGCTCCACGTTGTGAAACAG
>JANNQN010000334.1:0-11975 GCA_031400775.1 Planctomycetia bacterium
GCCCGTTGGCGCGCCAGTGGGCATGGGGATGGCGGCGATGATCGGCTGGGCATCGCATTGCAAGAACAGTTCGTTGATCGCTTCGCGAACGTCGCTCTGCGCGATGGCGGCCTGCATGTTGTCGGTGAGTTGCAGCCAAAAATGCAGCTCGAAGTCCATCGTCAGAGCGCCAAACTGCTTGAACAAGACAATCGGCTCGGGTGTCTGCAACACGGTCGGATGCGACGCGGCCGCCTGGTACAAAATGCTCTTGGCGCGTTGGACGCCCACTTTCAGCGGCAGGGTCACGCCCACCGCGGTTTGGATCAGGCTGTCCGAGAGGGTCAGATTGGTAACCTTGTCCGACAGGAGTTTGCTGTTGGGCAGGATGACTTCATGATTCGCGTCGGTACTAATGCGGGTGCTGCGCGGGCCGATGTGCTTGACGGTGCCTTGCACGCCATCGACAACGACCACGTCGCCGACACGAATCGGCTGTTCGGCCAGGAGGATGATGCCGCTCATGAAGTTGTTCGCGATGTCCTGGCTGCCGAAACCAATCGCGATGGCCACCGCACCGCCCAAGAAGGCAAATGCCGTGAGCGGAATGTGGACGACCTCGAACGACAAGACGCCGAACACCGCCGCGAGCGCGTAGAAGGCGATCGATTGCACGGCGTGCGCCGCGCCCTCGTTCAGCCCGAAGCGTGGCAGCAAGCGTCGGCCCAGCAGTCGGCTGAGAACGCTGGCCAGCAGCAGCCCCAAAACCACATAGACGATCAGGATCACGATTTTTCCAACCGTGATGGGTCGATCGTCGACTTGGGCGATTTCGTAGTCCCAAATCGTGGAAAGCTTCTGTTGGGCGACACTCCACCAATTTTCCTCGCTCGGGTGCTCCAGGCGTTCGTGCAACTCTTCCAAGAACCGGTCGGACCAACGCTCTTCGATGTTGAGTTGCACGAGATGCTCTTCGCATACTTCGCGGAGCTGCTGCCAATGGACCCGCGCCGCTTCCCCCCACTGCTCGACAGCCGGGTCGTCGCTGTTGCGGATTGTCTGAACGATTTTCGCCTGCTCGCTTCGGGCGTTGTCGATGCGCTGCTCCATCGAGCGGCGGTTGTCGTAGTGCTCGTCGACAAGGTCGCTCAGACTCTCATGCCACTCCTCGATCTGGTCGGGCGTGGCCGTGCCGTTTTCGACTTCGTAACGGCAAGCCCAGTAGTGGTTGAAACGTCGATTGTCGCCGATTCGCTCATTCAACAGCGAGATTTCCATCTGCTGCCCGTCTCGCGCAACTTTCCATGCCTCGTTCGCCAATGCGATCGTCGATTGCGGCGCCTTGTTCTTGCGAAGTTCAACGAGCGCGGCGGTTTGTTGCGTCTCGGCCCGTTGAAAGCGAGATCGCGCCTCCGCGATCTTTTTGGTCAGCTCGGTGTCGTAGTCTTTCAGCTCCTTGAGTCGATCGTTTAGATCTTGCTTGGTGAAGCGGACATCCTTGCCGATCAACTCGACCTTCGCGCTGAATTGCTCCTTGAGCGTGGTGCTGACCTCATGCCGCAGGGTACGAACCTCGACCTCCAATCGCCGCGCCAGAATCAGCTCTTTGGCGATCTGGCACTGACGCTTGGCCAATTCGAGCGACGACTGCAATTCACCGGCCGCTTCCTCGTCTTCGTTATCGGTCAGTTCCTCCTGCGCTGAGCGGCGGTCTTTTTCGGCTTCGTCAAAGTTATCGTGCGCCGTTTCCAGCAGTTGTTCGGCTGCCTTGAGATCCGCCACGAACGCCTCTTCGCGATCCTCCTCGGCAGCCAGCGCATCGCGCAGACTCTCCAGCAGCAAGAACGAGTAGGGCTTGGCTTCGGACGGCCCGAACTTGCGGAGTGCCGCCAAGGATTCGTCGGCCTTTTTCTTGTCGGATTGCAACTCGAGTCGCTGCTCGAATCGGGCCTGTTGCTGGGCATACACTCCGTCCAGCGTTTCCAGAAACTCAAGCTCGTCCTCCGCCGCCGACACGTCGGTGGGATCCGCATCCGTCGCATTCGCGTCTCGCTGTGAAGTGAGTGCCGCAATCTGGCCTGCCACTATTTTTCGCTTGGCGAGAACCTCTTCGATCGTGGCTTGCCCGGCGGCGTCCAGCGGCTTCGACGAAGCGTCTAGCGCTTTCGAGGGCGCGGCGGTCGCGAGGAGTGCCAGGCCGAGAATGATGACCATCAATCGCGGCAGAACCGTGGTCCTTGGCGGCAAAATCGCAGTTGCGCGTGGTCGCATGGATATTCCTTCCGGTTTCAGTATGTCGATTCTTCGAGGCTTGCCGCGCACCGGAGTTGCGGTCCATGCGCGTCGTCGATCGAGCCTATCGTGTTATACGGCTGGTGTGCGAAATGGGGGCGGTATATTGCACGAATTCTTCCCATGCGGACAAGGCCAGTTTCGATAGCTGACAGCAGTCCAATAGAACCGCCAATCCTCACTCCTTGCGCAGCTTCGCGGCGCACCGATCGCCGTGATTGAAGTTACGAGCGAGACTTGTGAACTTCGGCCGCCTGTGTCGCATCTAGCAGCCTGTTGAAAAACGCCATCGTGGCGTTTTTCAACCTCGCCAAGTGCGGAGCTAAGCTCCGCCCGGCTCGCAAAATAACGACTTGCGTCGCTATTTTGTCATCGCATCCATGCGATGTCGCAGCCTGTTGAGAAAATCAACAGGCTGCTAGGGCCTGCTGGCAATGACTCGCTGGTGTTCGCTCCGCGGTTTTGCGTTTTGCCTTTTTGAGCGCGCCTACGTACTAATGAAGGAGCAGTGCTTCGATCATGAAATTCGAACACGTCGCGAGCATGGAGGAATGGAGATGGATGCTATCACTTTCCTGATTCGGAGTTTGTGGAAAGCCGGATCGATTGTTTTGGCCTTTTCAGCGACGCAAATCGTCGCTTGGGGCGCCCAAGTCGGTTTCGATCTACCGAGTGCCGTGGAATGTCGCGAGGTGACATCCAAGGAATTCGCCGAGGCCCATCCGTCGCTGAAGGTCATCGAGGCGAAGTTTCGTCTATCCGCCCGGATGATTGAGGGAACGACCTCGGACGTCGTCGAGTTCTACTACGTTTTCAAAACCGATCAGACAATGCGGATCACGGACTACTTGCCCAATACGACGCTCGAGAGCTCGGTGGTCGATGACCATATTGAAGTCACAGACGCCTCGGAAAAGTCGAAGGCCACGGGGCTGGACGCACACGTCGCGTACAAACCATTCATTCTTGGGGGTAGCTACAACCAGGGCTCGAAGAAATCGGAATCCAACCACTTCAAGCAGATCGCCGCCAAGGACCTGGTGCTGGCGAGCGGCACGATCGACCGGGAACATGGCGTCTTTTTCCGCCTGCGGCCTTCGCGAGTGAACTCGCTGGAAGGGGCCAAAGAGTTCATGTTCACCGCGGTTGTTCCAAAAACCTGGCGGGGCGGCCTCTGCACAATATCATGCACGTCGAAGGCGACGAAGCGTTCCGTAATTTCGACGTCGGTCGTCCCGTCGGGCTCCGCTCGCGCGCAAGTGGGCATGTACCTGGTGGGCGACCGCCAAGCCGCCGCTTTGGCCGAGCAACTTTGGCTTGCTCAAGAGTCCTTTGAAAACCTATTAGTGAAGCAAGCCAAGAAGGACGGCATTTTTCAAACGATCTCGACCGAAGCGGCCGAGGTATTCACCGGCAAGACAGCAGACCAGCACCCGGATTTGACAAAGGCCGAGCAAGCGATTTCGGCACTTCAGAAACGGATCGAGCAATTGTCAAGGTGACGCTCGCCCCAGGCGTCGATAGCCGTCGCAGGATTGGTTTAGAATTGCGTGAGGCCTCGCTCGCCGATGCGGGCGGCGCAATCCGCGTTTACATTGACCGCCCGGGCATCGAGCACATCGACTTCTCCGACGAGCCATTCTGGGATGGCGGCATGACGTCCGAAAAACTTCCCGAAAAGCTCAAGACCGTCGCCGACACGCGCGGCTGGGTGCGCGCATTCTTCGACGGGACCGTGCGCGGCCAGTGGGCCGATCTGAAAGCGCTCGCCGGCGAGTCGAGGCCGGACGTCACCGTGCAGGTGTTCGGTAGGATGTGGCCCTAGCCGACGGGCACCACGTTGCAGGTCTCGGTATCTTGCTCGAAGTGCAGTTCGACGCTGCCGGCATCGAGTTGACCGAGCACTAGCTCGACGCGCCGTTCGATGGACGAATGGTCTGTGCCGTCGCGGGTGACAAATTCCTCGACAACGGCCCGCAGCGCCGCGGGCGACAATCGTCGATGGGGGATATGCATGGAGTTAGTCTACTGCGCAGCGCAAAGTCGGTCGCCGCGGCATTGACCGGGCAGGCAAGCTCGACGTGCGTAGAAGTCGCAACTGGCCGCGTCCAATAGCACAGCGACAGCGACCCCCGCGAGACCCGTGGATCGAGCTTCGCTCACGCGACGGCCGCGCGTCGAGAGGGCCATGCTTGCAGTCCGGCAATCGGGGTGCAACTTACTTCGCCGCAGTCTTACCTTGGTTCCCTTTCGCTGCCTGGTCCTGCTTGGTCGCCTTCTGCTTCTTGCTCTTTTCCTTATTCTTCTTGCCGCCTTTGTCGCCCATTGCGTAATCCTTTCCTATTGGCAGTCGTCGTTCGAGCAATTCCGCATCCTCGACGAGATATTGTTACCGCCCAATTCTGCGATGTCCAATCCAGCTAGACATTTTCTCGGACGTCCCGGATAGGACCCTGTAATGAGGCATGCTGCCGGGCGGCGCGCCTCCTCCTCTTCTTCCTCCAGCCTCCCGCGGAAAATGCGGAAGGATGAAGGCTGAGGGATGAATAGGATGAAGGCCGAAGTTTGGAGACTCGGTTTTTCTCATCCTTCATCCTTCCGCCTTCATCCTTCCCCCTACCGGTCCCGACGGCGAATTCCCCTTGGCCAGCATCTCGTCCAGCTCGTCGACAAAGTCTTGCACGTCCTGAAACTGGCGGTAGACGCTGGCGAAGCGCACGAAGGCAACCTGGTCCAACTTGCGTAAGTGCTGCATCACCAGCTCGCCCAGATAAGTGGTTTCAGCCTCGGCCTCGGCGCGGGAGTGGACGTCGTTTTCGACCGCCACGACGATGCCTTCGATCTGCTCGTCGCTGATGGGCCGCTTCCAGCAGGCCTTTTCCAGGCCCTGGCGGATCTTCTGCCGGTCGAAGGGAGCCCGCGTGCCGTCTTTTTTGACGACCTTGATCGTGCGTTCTTCGCTGCGCTCGAAGGTGGCATACTGGCGGCGGCACGACAGGCATTCGCGTTGCCGACGGACGGCAAACCCGCCCTCGCCCGTCTCGGTCTCCAACACCCGGTTGTTCTCGTTGTGGCAAAATGGGCAGCGCATGGGATCGTCCACGCGCTCGAAGGTGTTGTAGCGAGCCTGGCAGCCCAGACATTCGCGGCGGCGGCGGATGGCCAGCCCGTCGTGGCTCGCGCGGGAGTCGATGACGCGATCGTTGTCGATACCGCAACTAGGACACTTCATGGCGAATTATGCGCTCGGTGGTCGATTCGGCAATCACAGTTGCGGCGGATGCGGAAGCGGAACGATCCCATAATAGCAAGAACGCCGCAGGCAGTCAGCCGACGAACGCGAAATGTGGCCCGGATTGGCGCAAAGATCCGCGCTCGTCCGGCGAATAGCCTGTTCGAGAGTCGCGCGTCTGAAACGCGCTTCACCGCTAGTGACGCGGCGGGCGGCGGCCCTATAATGGCCGCGAGGCGGACTGAAACCGAGCGGACCCAACTGCCAGGATCGCGATATCATGAGATGCCCAGTATGCAATATCGAAGCAGCCGTGGGGGCATCGTTCTGCCCGAAGTGCGGCGCCAAGTTGCCGCTCGTCGAGGGAGCCGGCTCCGAGCCGGCCGCCCGGCAGACTCCGTCCGGTGCGGCCTCTGACAGCGGCACTTCCTCGGCTCGCGGCCGTAGCGGCGACGTGCCGGAAGAAATCCTCTGGCAAGGCAGCTATTCTCCCAAGGCCATGGTCGGCAGCTACGTGCTGGGGGGCGTCGCCAGCCTGGCGCTCATCGCCGCCAGCATCTGGCTTTCGGGCAGTTGGTATTGGATGATCCCCGCCGGGGCGATCGTGGTGCTGTGGGTTTTGCTGTTGGGCAAGTTGGCGATCCAGCGCTTGGGTGTTCACTACAAATTGACCAACCAGATGTTCTACCACCAGCGCGGCGTGCTCACTCGGGTCACCGATCGCATCGAGTTGATCGAGATTCACGACGTGACGTACGAGCAGGGGTTATTCGATCGGATGCTGAACGTGGGCCGCGTTAAGATCGCGTCGAACGATCGGACCGATCCGGTCTTCTATCTGCGCGGCATCGAGGACGTGTCCGGCGTGGCCCAAATGATCGACAAGGCACGTCGTGGCGAACAGGTGCGCCGTGGGCGGAGGATCGAATCGCTGGGCGTTCACGAGTCGTAGATCTTGCGACTCGAATTGATCGGCAGTATGTACCGAGATTGCACTGGCGAGCTGCGCGCGCCACGCAGCTTTCGAGGAGATACCCGGCCCTAGACGTGTCCCGCCGCATCGGCCGGGTCGCCCGTCGCGTGCGGGTCGCCTGAGTGTGACTCAGGCGAATGGACCCCATTCGACGGCAACTCGCTCGATGGGGACTCCTTGTGGATCCCATTCGACGCGGCCTTGGCCGGCAATTCCGCGTCGGCCCCATTCTCGCTCCAATCGCGTCGCTGTCGCGAGCTGGCGATGTTCATGGCTTTGCGATACTTGGTCACCGTGCGGCGGGCGACGGTCAGGCCGTGCTTGGCCAGCTCGCGGACCAGTTCGTCGTCCGAGAGCGGATGCTGCTTCTTTTCGTTGTCGATGATCTCTTGCAACTTGAGCCGCACCGCGTCCCAGGCGACCTCCTCGCCGTCGGCGCTGACGGTGCCGCCGCAAAAGAACCGCTTGAGCGGAAAAATCCCCCGTGGGCTTTGAATCCACTTGTCGTCGACGGCGCGGCTGACCGTGGTCACGTGGACGCCCACCTTGTCGGCGATCTGCTGCATTTTCAAGGGCTCGATGGCTTCGGGACCCTTGCTCAAGAACTCAGTCTGATGGTCGACGATCGCCTGCGCCACGCGCGTCAGCGTGTTGCGGCGCTGCTCGATCGACTCGATCAGCCATTGGGCCGAATTGATCTTGCGCTTGATGTACTCGCGGGTTTCGGCGTTGGCCTCGCCGCTAGTCAGCAGCTTGCGGTAGTAGGCGCTGATATATAACGTCGGCGTGCGACCGTCCTCCAGTCGCACGTGATACTTGCCGTCGTCGCCCATTTCGACGAACACGTCGGGCGTGACGTTCGGCACGAACGCCTCGGAAAAGTTCGCTCCCGGCTTCGGATTCAGCTTGCGCAACTCGGCCAAGGCTAACTGAATGAGCGGAATCGAATAGCCCGTCTTGCGCTCGATGACCGGCAGGCGGTTGTGCTCGATGTCTTCCAGGTGAATCGAGATGAGGGTCTTCAGTTGCTCGTAGCACCGCATGCCGGGCACCAATTGCAACAGCAGGCACTCGCGCAGATCGCGGGCCGCCACGCCTGGCGGATCCAGCTTTTGCACGACGGCCAAGGCTTGCTGAGCCAAGGCCAACTGCTCGACGGGCCCGTTGGGATCGATGATGTCTTCCAGCCGCGACTGCAAGTAGCCGTTGGCATCGAGATTGTAGATGATGCGATCGCACATCGAGCGCAGCTCGGCGCTCAGATTGAACCAGCCCAATTGATCGTGCAGATAGTCCTGCAGCGATTGCGGCCGAGCAACCATGTTGGCCATGGCGTCATGCTTGCGGGCGCCTTCTTCTTCGACGCGGGTGCTGGACGGTCGCGAGCGCTCCTCGAAGTGGTCGGGCCACTCCTCGTCCATGTTCAGCAGCCGCTCGAAATCTTCCTCGTTGTTTTTCTCTTCGCCGACCACCAGCTCGCGCTCTTCCTCGCTGGGCGCGTTGGGATTCTCGACTTCCGCGCCCTCCTCGGGCGGTTCGAGCTCCTCTTCGGCCAGATCCAGCACCGGATTTTCCTGGATCTCCTGCTCGATTCGTTCCTGCAGCGCCATGATCGGCAGTTGCAGGATCTCCATCGACTGGATCATCCGGGGCGCAAGCACCTGCTTTTGCACCATCCGTAGTTCTTGGCCGAATGAAAGTCGCATAGAGATCAGCGATCGAAAACGGGCCGGCTTGAAATGTTCTTAATGGTACGGTTGCGGTGGTCGGCAGCCTTGCGCCCTGTGCGACCCTTTAAAACTTGCGACCTTCAAAACTTCTGGCGGCCCGCCAGGGCGTCGGCCAGAATCTCCTTGTTAGCAAATTCTAGCACACTACCGCTGGTAATGCCCCTGGCCAAACGGGTGATGGACAGCGGCATTTCGGCCAACAAGCTCGAAATGTAGAGCGCCGTGCCGTCGCCCTCCAGCGTGGGGTTGGTGGCCATGATGACTTCTCGAAACGAGCCGTTTCGAATCCTTTCGACCAAGGCTTCAATCGTCAATTGCTCCGGACCGATACCGTCGAGCGGGGCGATTCGGCCCAATAGGACGTGATAAAGACCGCCATACGTGCCCGGTTGCTCCAGCGCGATCAAGTCGCGCGGCTGCTCCACCACGCACAGGAGCGTGCGGTCCCGCTTCGGATCGCGGCAAATCTCGCACTCGTCCTGCTCGGTTAGATTATAGCAATTCCGGCAGTAGCGCACGTTTTCCTTGACGCTGCGGATGGCATCCGCCAGGGCCGCGGCTTCGGTCTGGTGGGCCCGCAGTACGTGATAGGCCAGCCGTTCGGCCGATTTCTTGCCGATGCCCGGCAGCTTGGCGAACTCGTCGATCAGCCGCGTAACCGATTCACTTAACAATGACTTGCACCTGGTTTGCTCGCCCTGAAACCGCCGACGGGCCCAAAACATCCGACAGGAAAGTGGAGGAGTCTATGCGCTGTTATGGTACTGGCTTGTCCGGGTCGCCCCCCGCTAGCTGAGCCAACATGCCGTCCAGGCCGGGAACGTTCAGCCCCTCAGCCATCGACTTCATTGCCTCGGCGTGCATCGTCTTGCTCTTGGCGACGGCCTCGTTAATGGCCGCGGGCAGCAGGTCTTCGATCAACTCGCGATCGCCCGAGGCGATCAGCGAGGGGTCGATGCGGCAGGCCAGAACTTCGCCCAGCCCGTTGACTTCGGTCGTGACCATTCCGCCCCCGGAACTGCCGGTGGCTCGTCGACCCTTGAGGTCCTCGGTCACTTCGGCCAGCTTGCCGCTCATCTGCTGAGCTTGTTTCAAGAGCGAGCCGAGATTCGCTAGATTTCCCAGTCCTTTGAACACGCCGTTGGTCCTTGGGCTGTCGTTTTCAACAATCGCTTCAGGCTGCACCGAGGCTGGTTCGTTTCGCGTACCTACTTGTCCCCAGGCTCTTCGATCCGCACCAGCCGGGCGTCGAAAAGTTCGCTCGCGCGTCGCACCAGCGGATGTTCCGCCTTTTCGGCCAGACGTTGCCGATTGCCAGGACCGCGCCGAGTGGCGGGGGTAGCAACTTGTTCTTCTTTCAAGAGCTCAAACTCGACCTTGATCGGCCCGGCGGCGACTTCGCCCAACGCCGCCTCAAGCTTGGCCAATTGCTCCGGCCGCTCGCAGAAGGCCTTACACGAAGTATACTTCGCTCGAAACGTAACGACCAGCCGATTGGGCGCACGGATGGCTACCGACTCGCACAGCGCCGCGTTTTCTGCCAGCAGATCCGAAAGATTCGCCAAGGTCTCCTTCCAGATTGCCTCGAGCGTCTCATCGGTCAGTTGGATTGCGCCCTCGGGGCGGGCTGCGACAGGCTCGGATGCACCATGAGAGGCATCGTTGGCGGCGCCATTGGACGCATTGCGGCCGGCCGTCAGTTCAGCTTTTTTTTTTGCGGCGGACGAAGGGGACACGCCGGCAAGATCCGTCGCGGGGGGCGCGCCGCTACGCAATTGCGCAATCAACGTCGACAACTCGTCCAGGTTCTCGAGATTGGCGATCCGCACCAGCGCCATCTCGGCCAGCGTGCGGCTTTGCGTGCTATAGCGCAATCGCGACAGGGTGTGATCCACGATTTGCATGATGGCCAGGATCGTTTCCAGGCCCAATTGCTTGCCTGTCTGGATGAGTTGCTCTTGTTCGGTGGGCGACGTGTGCAGGAATGTCTCGGCCGGGCAGCCGACCGCTGCGGTCATGCAGTCGCGCAAGTAGCCGAGCAGTTGTTCGAGCAATTGGCCGACGTCGACGCCCTCTTCCAAGGCCGCGTCCAGCTCCGTAATCGCACCGGCCGCATTGCGCTGGACCAGGTGTCCCACCAACTCGGAGAGTCTCACATCGCCGGCCGTTCCCAGCATGGCGTGAACGTCGGCCGGAGTGATCTTGTTTTCGCCGAAGGCCAGCAATTGCTCCAGCAGCGACTGGCTGTCGCGCATCGAGCCGTTCGCCCGACGGGCCAAGATGGCTAGCGCCGCCGGATCGGCGGTGACTCCTTCGGCTTCGACGATTTGCGCCAGCCGCGCCACGATCGACGGCAAGTGGATGCCGGCAAAATCGAAGCGCTGGCAGCGCGACAGGATCGTGATCGGAATCTTCGTCGCTTCGGTCGTGCAAAAAATGAACTTCACGTGCTCGGGCGGTTCTTCGAGCGTCTTGAGCAAGGCGTTGAAGGCCTCGCGCGTGAGCATGTGTACTTCGTCGATGATGTAAATCTTGAAGCGCGCCCGGCTGGGGCGAATGTTGACGTTCTGCCGCAGTTGCCGGATCTCGTCGATGCCGCGGTTGCTGGCTCCATCGATCTCCAGCACGTCGACGTCGCTGCCGGCACTAATGCTTTGGCAGATGTCGCACTCGTTGCAGGGGGTCGGCGTCGGCCCGTGCTCGCAGTCCAGGGCCTTGGCCAGAATCCGAGCGGCCGAGGTTTTGCCCACGCCGCGCGCCCCGGTGAACAAATAGGCGTGCCCCACGCGATTGCTCGCAATGGCGCCGATCAGGGCTCGGGCGACGTGCTCCTGCCCGATCAACTGTTCGAAGGTCTGCGGCCGGTAACGCCGCGCAACGACGACATATTCGCCGGCGCGTCGATCGGACACGACAGCGGACGTCAGTTGCGGATCCGCGTTGTTCGCTGTCGGCTCTGCCATGCGCAATCGATTTGCAAATAGTTCCGCCCGGGCCGCCAAGGGGGAGCGGAGAACGGCTACCGGGAACTAGATGGCTCTCCGAGCCCGGCCGGCGACTCCCGTGTGAGGGCGAGTCCGCCAATAAGTTGTTTTACGCGCTCGGTATCCGATGAGAGACCCGTCGCACAAAGAGATGACTGCTTATGGCTGCTGACTTTCGTCCCTGACCAGGTTCACAGGTCCCCATTGCGAGGGCCTCTCATGGGAGACCGAAGGCGTAGGACTGCAAAAAACCCTTTGTACGCTGTCGCGGCGGTTCCGTCAAAGGCCCAGCGCTTTGTCGAGTGTCTAGGCTGGTTTGCGAGGATGCCGGAGCCATCCTCCCCCGATTCCGCTTGGTAGTCCTGCGAGGTAACGCAAATGTAGCCCGCTGGTGGGCTTGAAGTCACGGGACCGCGCGTAGAATACAGATGGCGACTTGAAGCTTTGGGGTTCCGCGCAAATCGCGAGCCCCATTTGAAAGGGGTGTTCGTCATGAAGTCTCGCCCAACTCGCATCATAGCCGTGTTGGTAGCCGTATCGCTGGCGCTGCCCACCATGCCGGTCTTTGGTCAAGGTCGCGGAGGGGGAGGACGTGGTGGTGGCGGAGGGGGCGGCGGTGGACGTGGCGGCGGTGGTTCCATGTCTCGCGGCGGTGGCGGGGGCGGCAGTCGTGGGCCGTCGGTGTCGCGAAGTGGCGGCGGGGGTGGCAGTCGTGGGCGGTCGGGGTCGCGAAGTGGAGGCGGCGGGGGTGGTAGTCGTGGGCCGTCGGGGTCGCGAAGTGGCGG
>JANNQN010000335.1:0-17814 GCA_031400775.1 Planctomycetia bacterium
GCCACGATGACCACGGCCAGGCCGATCACCTCTTTGAAGCCGCGCATGAAGCTCGCGCCCAGGATGACCAGGAACAGCATGGTCAGGCCCATGCGCTGCTGGTCCTCGCCCCAGGCCTTGATGAATTGCGGAACGTTCTCCCAGAGCGGATTGTGGATCGCATGCACGGCGGCGTCGGCCGCGGACAGGGTCTTGGTAATGACGTAGTCCGTGGCGGCAAAGCCCAATAGGGCCAGCACGAGCAGCTTCGCCGTCCAGCCGTGCATCAGCCGCTCCAGCATGCCGATCGAGCCCTGGCCGTTGGGAGAGCTGGAGGCGACGTGAGCATAAACCGGCAATGCGCCAAACAGCGTGACCAGCACCAGCACCACGGTGGCCAAAGGCGCCAGCGCTCCGGCAGCTTCGAAGGCGACCGAGGGTTGATATCCGAGCGTGCTGAAATAATCGACGCCGGTCAGGCAGGCGACCCACAGCCAGAAGGTCCGATGTTGACCGTCCAGCGGTTTCCCTAAATCGGTGTTGCCGCTGAGATGAGCCGGTCGGGGCTCTTTGCCGCCCGCCTCGGAGCGCTGCTTTGCGCCTTTTTCCGCGGGCAGGTCCGGTTGGCTCAATGGGATACTTGGGTCAGGTTGCATAGTTACCGTGACACCCGCGGCTACTCGCCCGCTCAAACGCCCGCTCTCTTCGAGAGCGAGCCGACGAGGGCAGCCACCCGGCGCCAAGTTTCACTATCGTATGACCGCGAGGTTGGTAATGTCAACAATGCCCCGCTGCCCGGCGAAGACGGCGCCGGGTGTGCAAGCCGTCCGACCGCAGCTTGCATGGGGGCGCGCCAAGCGATTATCCTAAACTGAACGTGCCACGGTCTTTTCGCGCGAGAACCAACCATGCAACCATCCACCACGCGGCGAGCGTTTTTGCAAAATTCGGCCGTCTCGAGCGCGGCCCTGGCCGCGGCTAGCGCCTCGCGCTGGCTGCGCGCGGCCGATAGTCCGCAGCAGGCGGTTACGCTTGGCGTCATCGGCACGAATGGCCGCGGCACAGCCCTGGCCGGCAGCTTCGCCGAGTTGGGCGGTGCGCGCGTGGCGTATGTCTGCGACGTCGACGAGCGGGCGATCGACAAGGCCGCCCAGGCCGTAACCTCGAAGCAGGGCCCAGCGCCAAAGCGCGTGACGGATTTGCGCCGCATTCTCGACGACCCGACCGTCGATGCCGTCGTGGTGGCCACGCCCGACCACTGGCACGGGCCGGCCACGATCCTGGCTTGCGCCGCCGGCAAGCACGTCTATGTCGAAAAACCGGCCAGCCACAATCCGCGCGAAGGCGAGTTGATGATCGCCGCCGCGCGCAAGCACTCACGAGTCGTGCAACTGGGCACGCAGCGGCGCAGCATGCCGGGCACTGTCGAGGCGATCGATCGGCTGCGAGCCGGCGAGATCGGCCGGGTGCTGTTCTCGCGCGGCTGGTACAACGCCGATCGAAAGCCTATCGGGCGCGGCAAACCGGCCGAAGTGCCCGCGGGCTTGGACTACGCCTTGTGGCAAGGCCCGGCGCCCGAACGCGCGTATCGCGATAACCTGGTGCATTACAACTGGCACTGGTTCTGGCACTGGGGCACCGGCGAGCTGGGCAATAACGGCATCCACTCGCTCGATATTTGCCGCTGGGGCCTGGGCGTCGACTATCCGCGGCGCGTGACGGCCGGGGGCGGCAAATACTTTTTCGACGACGACCAGGAAACGCCCGACACGCACGTCGTCACCTACGACTTCGGCGACAAGGCCATCACCTGGGAAGGCCGCAACTGGCATCGCCACGGATTCGAAGGCTCGATGTTCGGCATCGCCTTTTACGGCGACAAGGGATCGCTGGTCCTCGACGGCAACAACTACAAGGTCTACGACCCGGCCGGCAAGCAAATCGCGATCCAGAACAAAGGCTTCGACGGACACGACCCGCACTTGCGAAATTTCTTGGAGTGCGTGCGCGGGTCCGGACGTTTGAATTCCAAGATCGAAGAAGGGCACAAGAGCACGCTGCTGTGCCACCTCGGCAATATCGCCTATCGCACGGGCCATGCTCTCAACCTGGACCCGGCCAATGGGCAGGTGCAAGACGACGACGCAGCTGCGGCACTGTGGAGCCGCGAGTATCGCCCCGGCTGGGAACCGAAGGTGTAAATAGTGGTCAGGGATCAGTGGTCAGGGATCAGTATGAATAGTCCCGACTTTTTTGTACTGACCACTAGCCACTGACCACTAGCCACTGACCACTGACCATTGACCACTGACCATTGACCACTACCCATGAACAAGGCCTTCGTTCGCGAGCCCGACGATACCGGCCAATTGCACTGTCCGGTTTGCGGCTCGTTGGGCATGGCGGTCCAGCGCGAGACGTGGCAAGCACACGTCAAGCCCGAAGCGGGGACGAACCTGGCCGAGTCGGCGTTCTTCTGCCCGTATGCGCGCTGCAACGTAGTGTACTTTGACATGTTCGAGCGACGGATCACGACCGACGAGGTGCTGCACGGCGTTTATCCCAAGGATCCGCAAGCGCCGATCTGCGGCTGCTTTGGCCTCACCACCGAGGACGTCGAGGCCGATATTCGCGAGGGCGCTCCGATGCGCGTGCGGCAGGTCGTGGCTCGGGCCAAAAGTGACGAGGCCCACTGCCGCACGATGTCGCCCAGCGGCCAATCCTGCGTGGCCGAGGTGCAGCGCTACTACATGAAGCTGCGTCAGGCCGAGTGATGTTGGGACGCCTGCTGTTCTGAATTGCGAGACAACTCGAGAACGCGTAAGGCTCATACTTGTCTGACCAGTTGTGATCGTGACCTGCAAAAATTGAAATGCCAGACAAGTAGGCGCAGGGTCTTCGTACACTAACCCGACGCGCCAGCGAGGGACACAGGACGAAGAGCCCTCGCTGGCGCGTCGGGTTAGTGTCATAGGCCGGGGCCAACGGTTACGGCACGCGATCATCGGCTTTTTCCGCCCGTTTTTGGGTTCGGGGCGGTTTGCGTGTACAATCGCCGAAATGCTCCCAACGGCCGACGAACCTGACCGGTTACAACTCGGGCGGTATTCGCCGCCGCAGTCGTCGTGCTGCAGGCCATTGCGGTTGGCCTTTGCGCGCGTTACGTTCCCGCACTCGGCGACGGCGGGGGGCGAGGGGCCGACGTTGCGTAGCCAAGCGATGCGGCCCGGCGGCGAATGGTAATTGTGCGCGTGTGGCGGCGGACAGCGGATTTCTGACAGGCGCGGAATCGGTTTATGGGCAAGGTCACGGTTCGCTCGGGCACGCTTCTCTGGCTGCTTGCGGTGGCGGCTGTCACCTCGGCCGACGAGTTTCCTCAATGGCGCGGGCCCAAGCGCGACGGACAAGTTGTCGGCTTGAAACTGCCGGCCGCCTGGCCCGCGGAGCTGGACAAACTGTGGCAGGTCGAGGTCGGCCTGGGCCACTCCTCGCCCGTGGTCCAGAATCGCAAGGTCTACCTGTTCAGTCGCCGCGGTGACGACGAGGTGTTGGCTTGCTTGAATCTGGCGGACGGCAAGGAGCTGTGGAAACAGGGCTATGCCGCGCCGTACCAGATGAATCCCGTGGCCGTGATGCACGGCAAGGGCCCCAAGAGTACGCCGGTCGTGGCCGATGGCCGCGTCTTCACCCTGGGCATCAGCGGCATCGTCACCGCCCGCGATGCAAAGACGGGGCGGCAACTTTGGCAGCGCGAATTCTCCAAGCAGTTTTCCAAGACGTCACCGCTCTACGGTGCCGCCATGTCGCCGGCCGTGTTCGACGACAAATGCATCGTCCACGTCGGTGGGCACGACAAGGGGGCGCTCGTGGCCCTGGACGTCAAGAACGGCGAAACGATCTGGAGTTGGGACGACGACGGCCCCGGCTATGCTTCGCCCGTGCTGGTCACGCTCGACGACGTGCCGCAAGTCGTCACCCAGTCGCAGAAGGCCTGCGTGGGCGTCGATCTGGCCGAAGGCAAGCTGCTGTGGCGAATTCCGTTTCAAACGGAATATGACCAGAACTCGGTCACTCCCATCGAACACGAAGGATCGCTGATCTTCTCGGGCATCAACCTGGGCGTGGACCGCTATCGCATCGAAAAGTCGGACGACGAGTGGGAAACGGACAAAGTGTGGGGCGAGAAGGAGGTCTCGTTCTACATGAGCTCGCCGGTGACCGACGCCCATCGCCTGTTCGGCTTCTCGCATCGCCACAAGGGCCAGTTCTTCGCGCTGGACCTGACGACCGGCAAAACCCTGTGGACCAGCGAAGGCCGCCAGGGCGAGAATGCGGCGCTATTGCAGACCGGCAATGTGTTGTGGGCGCTGACCAACTCGGGCGAGCTGATCGTTTTCAAAGCCAGCGATCAACAGTTCGAGCCGCTGGCCCGCTATAAAGTCGCCGAAACGCCGACTTGGGCCCATCCGGCCATTCTGTCGAGCGGCGTGCTGATCAAGGACGAATCGACGATCGCGCTCTGGTGTTTCCCGAAGGCGCCCCAAAGTAGCAGGCTCACTCCGTGAGCCGTCGCTGATTCACCATACGGCCACGGCATACCGGGTACTTGCGCATGCGAGCGCCCGATTGAACTACGCCGTGCGACAGGCGATAATCCGCACGCTCAAGTGGCGTTGGTTCGAGGCCCTGTTACTTTTTTGGCGGGAGCGCACGCGCATGTCACGCGATATTCTGCGGGAGTCGGCGGCTGAGTTTTTGGGAACGTTCGTGCTCATCATGTTCGGCGTCGGCGTAGTGGCCCAGGTCGTATTAGGCGCCGGCACGCACGGCGATTACCTGTCGATCAATCTGGGCTGGGGGCTGGGCGTGACGATGGGGGCCTATGTGGCCGGCGGAATCTCGGGCGCGCATCTCAACCCGGCGGTCACCTTGGCGCTGGCCGTCCACCGCGGATTTCCCTGGCGCAAAGTGGCGCCGTACTGCCTGGCCCAGATGGCCGGCGCGTTTGTTGCTTCGGCCGTGGTGTATTTCACCTACCAGGAAGCGATCGAACACTTCGAAGGCACGACTCGCACCCTGGCCACGGCGGGCATCTGGTCGACCTATCCAAAGGATTACCTGAGCAATTTCCCCGGCGGGTTCGTCGACCAGGTCGTCGGCACAGCACTATTGATGATGGTCATCTTCGCGCTCGGCGATCAGCGAAACATGGCGCTGCCCGGTCCGTTCGGACCGATCGTGGTGGGCGCCGCGGTGCTGCTGATCGGCATGACTTACGGGCTTAACGCGGGCTATGCGATCAACCCGGCCCGCGATCTGGCGCCGCGCGTCTTCACCTGGGTGGCCGGCTGGGGCAACCAGGTGTTCACGGCGCACGACTCGTGGTGGTGGGTGCCGATCGTGGGGCCGTGTTGCGGCGCGGTCCTGGGCGGATTCGTCTACGACCTGTTCATTTCGCGCGGCCACGGCGCGCCGGACCGGCATTCGTAATCGACGTGCGCCCTTAGAAATCGATCACCTGCTCGGCCGTGGGCACGACGAAAATCTTGCCGTCCCCCATGCGGCCCGTGCGAGCCACGTCGATGATCTTGCGCAGCACTTCCTCGACGCGGCCATCGTCGACCCACAGCGTGATCTCGACCTTGGGCAGAAAGGCCAGCGAGTACTCGCTGTCGGCGTATTGGTCGAGATAGCTCTTCTGGCGGCCATAACCCTTCACCTCGCGAACGCTGCAGGCCTCGAGCGGAGCCCGCTTGAGACCTTCCAACACCTTCTCGGCCAGGAAGGGTTTGATGA
Source organism: Planctomycetia bacterium (assembly GCA_031400775.1). GTDB lineage: Bacteria > Planctomycetota > Planctomycetia > Pirellulales > PALSA-1355 > PALSA-1355. The sequence goes on from JANNQN010000335.1 coordinate 5,776, forward strand.
TGGCGATGACCTGTTTCACACCACTCGCCCCCGACGCGCAAGAAGGAAACCGCTGGATCGAGCCACTCTCGTCGTGATTGGCCTGAACCGACTCGATCGGCAACGCGTCACACGGTTCGCCGGCCGGGTGTGCGCTTAGCTAAAAAAGTTTTCGCCGTACAGATTGAGCGAAGGCTGGGTCAGCACTTCCAGATCGCCGTTGACTTCGGTCTGACAGGCCAGCCGCATCGTATTCTCGTTGCCGATATACGCCATCGAAAGCTTCAGCCGCATCCGCTCCATGAAGCCCATCGGGCTGGCATTTTCCATGCCCCTGGTGATCAACACACGGCAGCTTCCGCAGTGGCCGAAACCGTGGCAGTTGAGCACCTTGTTAATGCCCGGATAAAGTCCCACGCCGGCCCGCAATGCCTCTTTGCGAAGATTCGACCCGTCAGGTACCTGGATTTCCTTCTTCTCGTTCACGAATTTAATGATCGCCATCGAACTCCCCGCTTGGGTCAACCGACTGCCGTCCGCACTGGACCGAAACCGTACAACTTAGTTCGCCAATCCTAGAAAATCTACCACAAACCAGCGGCGAAAACAGGGTGGCTCGCGCGGCACGTCGGGCCGATGCACCCCCACGCAAATTGCCGCCGCGGCGGGACGAATGGACCTCGCGCCAGTGGCATGTTAGCTTGAAACGCCGGACGCTCGTGTGGCCACCCGTCTTTGCCGAACCCGCCAGGCTTGCAGCCGACCCCTTATGCGAATCTTCACGATCGTAGTTTTGCTGGGTCTGGCTCCACTGGCAACCTCCGCGGCCGAGCCAAAATTCGAATTCTTTCAGCCGCTTGTGCCCCCGCGACCTTTTCAGGTGATGGCCCATCGCGGCCTGGCCAAACTGGCGCCGGCGAACTCGCGCCTGGCGATTTCCCTGGCGATCGAAGACGGCCTGGAATGGGTCGATCTGCCCGTGCAGCGAAGCAAGGACGGCCAGCACGTCCTGTTCGACGGCGGCAAGCTGGCCGATTTCGACGAGCCAATCGCGGTCCGCGAACGGTCGCTCGCCGAACTTAAAAAGCTCGATCTGGGCGCCACAGTTGCCAAGCGGTTTACGGGCACGCGCTTCTTGCCGCTCACCGATTGCCTGGCCGCGATCAAGGGCAAGATCAACGTCTCGCTCGATTGCCAGGACGTCGACGCCCGCCAGTTGGTCGACGAGATCCGCTCGGCCGGCGTCGCCTCGCAGGTGCTCGTCGGCGGTCCGATCGAATTGCTTCGACAGGTGCGCGAACTGTCCGGCGGTACGATCGCCACGCTGGCTCGCCGGCAGACGGGCCGAGAACCACGTGCGGGCGAGGATTTCATTCCCACGGTGGTCGATTTCGACATCGATCAGATAACGTCGGAAATCTGTAGCCACTGGCACACCCACGGAGTGCGCGTTCGCGCCCGAGCGCTAGGCGCAGCCGACCAGTGGAATTCCTGGGATCAGGCAATTTCCGCCGGCGCCGACTACCTGGTTACCGACGTGCCCGAGGAAGTCATCGCGCATGTGTTGAATCGGCAATTGCAGCCCCGGCCCGTGCGATTTGCATTGCACCGGGGCGCCTCGCGCTATGCGCCGGAAAACACGCTGCCGGCTTACGAAAAGGCGTACCGGTTGCACGCCGATTTCGTGGAGTTCGACGTGCGGACCTCGCGCGACGGCCAGTTTTTTCTGCTGCACGACGCCCGGCTCGACCGCACGACCAACGGCAAGGGGCCGATTCGCGAGGCCACGGCCGAAACGATTGCACGGCTCGATGCCGGTGACTGGTTCAACCACGCGCTGGCCGGCACCAGAGCGCCGACGCTAGACGCATTTCTATCGGCTGTGCCCGCTGGCGTTGAACTGTACTTTGACGCCAAGGACATCGCCCCGGAAGCGTTGTCCGCGACGCTAACCAAGCACGGCCTCGTCGAGCGGACGGTCGTCTATCAATCGGCCGATTACTTGCAGCAGCTTCGTAAGATCGACGCGCGGATTCGCCGCATGCCGCCGGCCGCCAGCAGCGAGCAAGTGACGGCGCTGGCCCCTAGTTTGCAACCCCACGCCGTCGACACGCGCTGGAACGTGCTCTCGAAGGCCTATATCGACCACTGCCATGCGGCCGGTATTCAAGTGTTCGCCGACGCGCCGTTTCACGTCGACGTCAACGGTTATCGCCAGGCCATCCAGTGGGGCATCGATCTGATCCAGACCGATCACCCGCTGCGGGCGTGGCGAGCGATGGAACTGGAATTCGCCGCCCGCGAAAAGCAGTAACGCCGAAACGCAAATCCGGAGGAAACGTGCCAGAACGGTTATTGATCGTCGGAGCAAGCGGTTTTGTCGGTTCGCGGCTGGCGATCGCCGCGGGTCGAGACTTTAGCGTGATTCGCGGCTCGCGCAATCCACGCACCGCGAGCGATGCCGTGGCGATCGACATCGGCGACGCGGACAGCGTGCGCACGGCGTTCGACCAGTCGCGCCCGCACGTGGTCGTGCTGCTGGCGGCGCTCTCGGATATCGATCGTTGCGAACGGGAGCCCGATCTGGCCGAGCGGATCAACTTTTTCGGCGCCCAGAACGTGGCCCGGGAGTGTGCCGGTCGCGGTCTGCGTCTGTTGTATACTTCGACCGACGCGGTGTTCGACGGGACGAAGCATATTTATTACGAGCACGACGAGCCCACACCCTTGAACTGGTATGGCCAGACGAAAGCCCGCGCGGAACGGACCGTCGGCGAGCTGACGCCTTCGGCCGCGATCGTGCGATTGTCGCTCGTGCTGGGGCGCGGAGCTGGATCGCCGGGCAACTCGTACCTGGAGAAAGTCATCGGCAACCTGAAGGCCGGCAACCAGATCGTCACCCCCACGTTCGAGTTTCGCAATCCGATCGACGTCGCGACGCTGTGTGAGTTTTTGTTGGAACTGGCTCCACTCCGCGACGCGACCGGCATCTTTCATATCGGGGCCAGCGATAAGATGTCGCGCTACGACCTGGCCCGCGCCATCGCCGCGCACCTGGGCTTCGACGCGTCGCTGATCATGCCGCAGCAAGAGCCATCGCCCGACCGCGCGCCGCGTGGCCGCGACGATTTTCTGGTCACCGAGCGGCTGCGAGCGGTCTGCCGCACGCCGGTTCCTACCTGCCAACAAGTCATCGAAAGGGCTTGCCATGCAGTTGCCTAAGGCACTGTACGAACTCGAATTCAATCACGGCGCAATCTACGGCGACGAGGAAATCGCCGCGCTCGTCGAGGTGCTCAGGTCTTCGGCGCCCTCCTGTGGCCCTCGGGTCAAGGAGTTCGAAGAAGCATTTGCGGCGCGGTGCGGCACAACCCGAGGGCTGGCGGTCACCTCGGCCACGGCGGGCTTGGAGCTGGCGATGATCGCCTGCGACGTCGGGCCGGGGGACGAGGTCATCACCACGCCCTTGAGCTGGGTGTCGACGGCCAACGCAATTGCCGCCCGCGGCGCGACCGTGGTCTTTGCCGACGTCGATCCCGGCACGCTCAATCTGGATCCGGCCGCCGTCGCGGAAAAGATCACACCCCGCACGAAAGCCATCCTGCCGGTACACCTGTACGGCCAATGTTGTGACATGGACGCACTGATGGCGCTGGCCCGGCCGCGCGGCATCCGCGTGGTCGAAGATTGTGCCCATGCGGCCGGGGCGACGTACAAGGGCAGAGCGTCCGGGTCGCTGGGCGATATCGGCGTGTTCAGTTTTCATCAGCAGAAGAATATGGCCACGCTCGGCGAAGGCGGCATGGTCACGACTTCCGACAACGCGCTTTACGAAAAGCTGCTGTCGTATCGCTCGCTGTGCTGCCGCACTTACGATCCCAAGGGCAAGTATTTGCCGATCGACGAACGGGCCCACCCGATGGGCAAACGCTATTGGCTGCTCGACTTCGAGGACGTGGGCGGCAACTACCGCATGACCGACGCCCAGGCGGCCGTGGGACTCGTGCAACTGTCGAAGCTCGACTCGTTCAACCGCCGGCGCCAGGAAATCGCCGACGTGTACCGCCAGCGGCTCTCCAAGATCGACCATCTGGGCATGCCCGCCGTGTCGCCCGACTGCACGCACGTGTACCACGTGTTTTGCTTGTTGGTCGAGCCGGGCTTTCGCTTGAGCAAGGAAGACTTCATGTGGGAGCTCTATACCGGCAAGCAAATCAAGGTCTGGTCGCACTACATGCCGATCCACCTGACGACCGCCTATCGCAAGCGGGGGCACCAGCCTGGGGAATGCCCCCGCGCCGAGGCGCTCTTCCAGCAATACGTCAGCCTGCCGATCCATCCGCGGCTCTCATCCGACGCCGTCGAATATCTACTGAGCAGCATCGAGTCGTTGGCATGAACGCGTTTCTGGATGACGTGCGATCGATGCAGCGCCGCGGCGACCTGTTCGCGCCGCACGCGCCGGTTTTTGTCTCTCGAGCGCCGGGCCGGCTGGACCTGATGGGCGGCAACGACGACTACACGGGCGGAATGGTGTTCGAAGCCACGATTCGCGAAGCTACTTGGGCCGCGGCCCAGCGTCGCTCGGACCAGACGATTGCGCTGGTGAATCCGCAGATGCGCGAGCAAGGTTGGCTGGAACGGGTCGAGTTTGACCTGGCCGATCTGACCGATGCCGAGCGCGTGCGCGGGCTCGTCAATCGCGACGCCACAGTGCGCTGGACGGCCTATGTGTTGGGTTTGTTCTATTGGCTCAAGTTGCATTTCTCCGGAAAAGTGCAGGGCGGCGTGACCGTGCTGATTCGCTCCGAGGTGCCCTTGAACAAAGGGGTGAGCTCGTCGGCGGCGGTTGAAGTCGCGGTGATGAAGGCCGCGGCGCGGGCATATGGAATCGATCTGGCCGGCGTGGAACTGGCCGAGGCCTGTCAGTGGGTGGAGAATGTCATCGCCGAAAGCGCTTGCGGCATCATGGATCAGATCGCGGTCGTGCTGGGCGACGAGGGAGCCGTGCTGCCGTTGGTGTGCCAACCCTGCCTGCCGCGCCCCTTGGTGCGACTGCCCGCGGGACTGACGTGTTGGGGGCTCGACTCGGGAGTGCGCCACCAGGTCAGCGGCATTGAATACGAAGCGGCCCGAGCCGCCGCCTTCATGGGCTACAAATTGATCTGCGACCGACTGCGGATTCCGGTTCGATTCGACGCCGAGGCCACGATCCCGCGCTGGACCGATCCTCGCTGGAACGGTTATCTGGCCAATTTGTCGCCGTCAATCTATCGCGAACTCGAGACCGAACTGCCGGTCGAACTGACGGGCAGCCAATATCTGGCCGCGGCGCGCGAGCACGTCGACCCGTTCACGAAAGTCTATCCTGAGCATCGCTACCGGATTCGAGCCTGCACCCGATATGCCGTCGAGGAAAATCATCGCGTGCAGTTGTTTGTCGAGTTGGCTCGCGGGATGAGCGAGGCACACTCGATCGACGGCGCGACGCTGATGGGCGAATTAATGCACCAGTCGCACGCGGCCTATACCGAAACCGGACTCGGCTGCACGCAGACTGACTTGCTGGTCGAGCTGGCCCGTCAGCAGGGGCCGCAAAAGGGCATTTTCGGCGCCAAGATCACCGGCGGCGGGGGCGGCGGCACCGTGGCCATTCTGGGCCACACCGACGCCGAGGAGGCGCTTGCGCAAATTGTCGAGTGCTATCGAGACCAGACTGGCATCGAGGCTTACGTGTTTCGCGGCAGCTCGATCGGCGCCGACCGTTTTGGCGTGGTGACGATCGAGCCCGGGGAGGCCTGAGATTATGGAGCGATCCGAGACCCTCCCAACCGCCGATCCGCCGGCTGCGCCCGGCCGACTGCAAGGCTGGTGGTTTCTGCTGCTGTTGGCATTGGCGAACCTGATCTGGTCGGCGCAGGGCACCGCGATCAAGGTTCTCGAACGGCCTAGCGCCCCAGGCGCGCCCACGCTGGGACCGATCGCGATGACGTTTCTGCCGTTCTACTGTGCGACGCTGCTATTGATTCCGCTGGTGGCCTGGCGACAGCTGCGTAAAGCGGAACACACCAGCGTCCCCTGGAGCGATTGGTGGAAGTTCGCGATCGCCGGCATCGGCGGCCAGGTAATGGCGCAATTGGGAATGACCTGGGGCACGACGCTCTCGCTGGCCTCGAATCAGGCTATCTTGAACCTCCTGATTCCGGTGATGAGCGCCGTGCTGGCCTCGATCATGCTGCACGAGCGGCTGACGGGCCTGCGCGTCGTTTGCCTGGCGATCGGTCTGGCCGGCGTGGGCCTGATGTCGGTGCGCGACCTGGAAGACAGCTCGTTTTTGCAAAAGAGCTACCTGGCCGGCAACCTGCTTTTGGTGGCGGGCTGCCTGGGGTCGTCCTTCTACAACGTGTACTGCAAAGGATTGATGTCGCGCTACAGCGAGCTGGAAATCCTGATCTACAGCTACATCACGGCGTCGCTGGCCAGCCTGCCGCTGCTCGTTTGGTACGAACCGCTGGACGTCGCGGCGCTGGCGGCGCTCGACGTGCGAGGCTGGCTGGCATTCGGTTTTCTGGCCGTTTTCATGTATGGCGTTTCGATGCTGCTGTTCTTCTACGTGCTCGAGCGCCTGCCGGTTACGGTCGCCTCGGCCTCGCTCTACCTGGTGCCGGTGTTCGGAGTGTTCTTTGCCGTCACGATTGTCGGCGAACGACCCGGCCCGCAGACGTTTCTGGGCGCCGCGATCGTGTTGGCCTCGACCGTGCTAATCATGCGCTACGACACGAGCGTTTGAAGCGGCGAGGGCGCCCGCCGAGCTGGGTTCGCGAATTTGCGTGCCCAGCACGGCCGAAATGAGCCGCAATCCATGCTCAGGTTGACCGGGCCATGGCAAGGAATAGACTATGGGGACCGACGCCGAAGCATCGTTCGCAGGCGGAATTGCGAGCGACAGCGGCAAGCGCATCGACACAATTGATCGGAGGAAAACAGAAATGCTTCTTCGCGAAAAAGTCGTCGTTTTTCTAGTCACACTCGTTGGCTTCGTCGGCGCTGGCGTCGCGAACGCGGACGGCCCGCGCGAGCACGCGTTGCTGGGCGCGATTCGCCGCGGTGACATCGCATTGCTCGAAAGTCAATTGCGCGAAGGAGCGCCGGCCAACGCGCATACGGTGGACGGGACGACGCCGCTGATGCTGGCCGCCCTCCATGGCACGCCGGAAATGGTCAAGTTGTTGCTCGACCATGGCGCCGATCCGAGAGCAGTCGACAAGCGCGGCGCAAGCGCGCTGCTGTTCGCCGTGGGTGACGCGCGGAAGGTCGGTCTATTGTTGGCTCAAGGCGCCGACGTGAACGCGCGCACGTCGACGGGAAATACGCCATTGATCGCGGCGGCGGCATATACTGACAACCTGGAAGTCATCAAGTTGTTGTTGGACAAGGGGGCCGATTTGCAATCCGTCAACAGCAACAATGTTTCCGCGCTGGCCGCGGCGGTGTATGCCAGCGACGCCAAGAGCGTGAAGTTTTTTCTCGACCAAGGATGCAAGCCCAAACAGATTCATAGCCTATTTGGCGCGGCAGAGAACTCGCTGTTGATGATCGCCGCGCAAGTGGCCGATGCCCAGATCGTCGGGATGCTGTTGGAGCAGGGGGCGGAGGTGAATGCCAGCGATCCCAATTTTGCCGGGCATGCGCTCAACCACGCTCTGTTGTCTCAGAAACCGGACGTCGCTCGGCGGCTGATCGAGGCCGGCGCGGACTTGAAGCTGTGCAGTCCAATCGGAAAGACGCCGCCGATTGTCCTGGCGATATATTCGGAGTCGGGCGACGCGTCGATTGTCCGATTGATGATGAAGCACGGCGCCGACCTGTCGGCGGCCAACCAGGCGGGAGAGACGGCATTGACCTGGGCTCGTCGCCGCTCCTCTCCCGAACTGATCGAGCTGCTGACCAACGCCGGCACGCCCGATCCGGCCGATCCTCGCCCGAATTCACCGAACCGAGAAGTACCATCGGACGCGGACGCGCGCGAGTTGCTGATTCGCAGCACAGTGACCAAGAGCGTTGCACTCATGCAGCGTAGCTCGGACGTTTTCCTGGAGAGTCGTCGCGCGTGCGTCTCGTGTCATCATCAGAATTTGCAGGCCGTGGCGTTGGGCTGGGCGCGCGATCGGGGTTTCGCCGTCGATGAAGCTTCCGTGGCCCGGATGACCGAGCGACAAGTGGACACGTGGTCGCGCCGCGTGGACGCGGCCTACGAGATGGACCGGCCCATGCCCGTCCCACCGCAATTGCTGGGATATGGCTTGCTGGGGCTATCGGCGCTGGGTCATACGGGCGACGCCGTCACCGACGCGTATGTCTGGTATCTGGCAGCGATTCAGAAACCGGACGGCCACTGGATCTCCGGCGGCATCACGCGGCCACCGATGGGAGGCAGCGAGATCATTTCCACCGTGCTGGCAATGCGCGCGCTGCAGCTTTATGCAACGCCGGGTAATCGAGAGGTACTGCGCTCGAAGGTGGATAGAGCCAAACTCTGGCTCGCCAATTGCCGGCCGGTCGTTCATCAAGACCTGGCGTACAAGATCATGGGGCTCGCCTGGGCTGGTGCGCCCGCTGAGGTATTACAGGATGACGTGACGCAGCTACTCGCTTTGCAGCAGTCCGACGGCGGCTGGGCCCAATTGCCCCAAATGAACAGCGATGCCTGGGCCACCGGGCAGTCGTTGGTCGCAATTTATCTTGCCGGTCGATTGCCGCCCACCGACGCGGCGCTCAGGCGCGGCCTCGACTTTCTGTTGCGCACCCAATTCGACGACGGCTCCTGGTACGTGCAAAGCCGTGCGTGGGCGTTCCAGCCACCATTTGACAGTGGGTTTCCTTTCGGTCGCGACCAATGGATTTCGGACGGTGCGACGGCTTGGGCCACGATGGCGCTCTTGCTGCACGTCGCGCCCGGAACTCCGTCGCTCGTTCCCAGCCGAAATGAACCGATTCCAGATCGGCTGGCAACCGGGTCGACGACAGGGGTAGCCGCCAAACCAGCAACTCCGCGCGGCGCGCAGCGACGCGCCGAGCCAGTTGACTTTGCGCGCGACATCAAACCCGTGCTCGAGCGTTCGTGCGTCGAATGTCACAGTGGCGAGACGCCGGAAGGAAGCTTTGTGGTGACCGAGCGCGGGGCCCTGCTGCGTGGCGGCGAAAGTGGCGATGCCGCAGTTTCGCCCGGCCGCAGTGGAGCCAGCCCTTTGTTCGCACGCGTCTCGAGCGATGATCCCGACCTGGCCATGCCTCCTCTCAAGAAACGCGACAAGTTTCCGGCGCTTTCCGAGGACGAGCTTACCGCGATTCGAGCCTGGATCGACGGGGGTGCGGCGTGGCCCGACGGCGTGCCCGTTAAGGCCCGCTCGGAGTAAAAAGTGGGCCATGAAAAGACCCTTAGAAGCGCGATTCTTCTGTCGTGTCGAGGTGCCGGAAGTCACGCCTATCGCTAGGCAGCTCGCCGCGGGCGTGGCTCATTGACCGGTTCTTCGCTCGCCGTCGTAAGAGGCGCGCCCGCAAGGTTGCGGCGAAGTCGCGTGCGACGATCGCTAAAGCTGATGTGCAGCGACCGCACGCGCAACCGCGTGGCCAACAGCAGGTGACCGGCCACTACCCTCGCGCCGGCCGAGCTGGGCTCGCGGATTTGCGTGGCCAGCACGGCCGAAATGAGCCGCAACACCATGCTCACGCCGAACAGCATGTGAAAGTTGACGTACTGGGTGCCGTTCAGCATCCACGACCAATCCATCGTGGCGGCGATGCCGGCGCCAGCCACGATCGAGGCCGCCCCGCCGACGATGCCGGCAAAGCCCGTTCCGGCGGCGATGAACATGATGCGGTTTTCGCGCGGCGAGTTCTTGATCATGAAGCCGTTGTTGGCGATCGCGATGCCGGCGTTCAGAAAGGCGTCGATCATGAAAATCGGCGCCAGCACCAGAAACGCGATTGTCGGATCGGCCGGGCAGAGCAGCAGCCCGATCATGTTGATGCTCTTGAACGCGGTACACAGCACGAGCACGGGCCGCTGGCCGAAGCGCTCGGCCCATTGGCCAAGTTGGTTCGACAGCAACGCCCCGCCGACCCACGAGACGGTCCACAGCAGCAGGATGTGGAACAGATCCATTCCCACGTGCTCGAGCAAGTACATGCTGATAAACGGCGCGCCGACCATGGCCGCCAGGTTCCAGAAGCAGGAATAGAAGATGAACCCGCGGAAGTCCCGTTGGCGGAAGGGGGCGGCCAATGCGTCCCACAGGCTACACTTGGCAGCCTGTCGCATCGCGGGCTCTTCGACGCGGAGAAAGAGCAAGATGTCAGTCACGCCTAGAAGCGCGCCCAGCGTAATGATGGCCGCGAACGCGAACCGCACGTCGACGCCTGCGTTGACGAAGAACAGCGCATTGGCCAGCAGAGCCAGTGCCGCGGTCCATTGCTGCGTCGAGTGCCGCACGCCCCAGAATCGATTCAGCCCCTTGTGCGGCAGATAGTCTCCCATCCACGACAGCCACAGCGGCGTGCCGAAATGGAGCATGCCGTGATTGATCGCGGTGAGCGCCAGCAGGGTCCACACCCAAACCGCGTCCGAGATCTGCGGCAGCAGCCACGGTCCCAGCGCGGCCGGCAAGAAGATCAGCCGCTGGACCAGTGAGATGGCCAGCCACAGCGGCTTGCGATGCTGCATGCGCTGCACAGCCACGGCGGCCAAGAACTGCACGCACACCAACCCCAAGGGTAGCGCGCCCAGAATGCCGATGTGCAGGCCCGTGGCGCCCATCGAGCGCGCGAACTGCACTGTGGCCGGCGAGGTCGTCAACTGCGTATAGGCCATCCCGCAGCTACCGGCCACGACGATCGCCCGTTTCGCGGTCTCCAGCGGCCACATCGGGTAGCTCGACTCAAGCAGTCTGGACAATGTTTCGATCCGAAAGGCCACCCGAGAGTTTTGGAACCTGCCAGCGCGCAGCAGCGCCGACGGGCGGCGGCGAGACCGCGACACGAGCCGGTTTCGTCGCCCCCTCTCGGTTTGAAGGGGGCGAATGATACGCGATTTCGCCGCGCGAGACCAAGATGAATTTAGGCCCCGAATTCACGCCTAATTTGCGATAGGACCGGCGAATTTGGCGGCCCCGTCGTCGCGAGAGCAGGCCTTTGCCGACGAGGGAATTCGTGGTAATTTAGGGCGAGTGAGAAAAAGACCGGATGCAGTTTCTTAGGGGGATCCGTCGCCTCGATCGCGCCCGGTTCCTGCTGACCGCCGGCCGGTGAGTCTCGTGTTCGTTACGGTGGTTGTAGCTCAGTTGGTTAGAGCACCAGATTGTGGATCTGGGGGTCGCCGGTTCAAGTCCGGTCAGCCACCCTCGCTTTAGGGCCCGCAATTCCCGATAAATCTGGGAGTTGCGGGTTTTCTTTGCGCGCGGGAGCAGGCGACGCTGTTCGCACAAGGATGACCGCGGCACCAATAATGCTATTAGGAGAGTGGCGCTATTGCGGCTTCAGATAGCGATCGAACCAGGCCCACACGGCCGGATAGTCGTCCATGATGCCCGGCCAATACGAGTGCCCGCCGCCGGGGTGCATGATCAATTGCACGTCGAGATCGGCCTCCTTGTATTTCGCTTCGAGCAACTGCGACTGCTGCACCGGCACGGTGGTATCCTTGTCGCCATGCACCAATAGCAGCGGCGGGTCATCCTTGCTGAGTTGATAGATTGGCGAGATCGATTTGAGTTGCTCTTCCAGGTTGGTAATTTTTCCGAAGATTTGCTGAAAGAATGTGGGCCGCAAGGTATCGATGGCGCGATAGCCGTTGGGCGATCCCCAGTTGATCATGTCCGTCGGCGGAAACCAGGCCACGATTGCCTGCGTGCGACTGCTGACCCGTTCGACCTGGTCTTGCGAGTCGGCGATGCCGTCGTCGCCGGTCATGCCCACCATCAGCGCCAAATGGCCGCCGGAGGATCCGCTGGTGATACCCAGTCGTGCGGCGTCGATCTTGAACCGCGGCCCGTTGAGCCGCAC
>JANNQN010000336.1:0-19964 GCA_031400775.1 Planctomycetia bacterium
GTTGGCACGTTCGACTAGCGCCGTGTCCGTGGCGTCGGAACCCGTCGACTCATCGAAGGGATTAAACATGGTCGCTGCTCCGGTACTTGAGATCGCTCGAACTGTCCACCGATCGCGCGGTGCCGCCATCCAATCGCCTTCGACACTAGTTTTCCGCCAGTGTGACAACTCCTCGCGGCCATTTCCATCCGCGCCCCCGATACACCCCTAGCCGGGGAACGCGCGCGGCCAAAGACTGTGATCCTTGGGCCGCCGCGTTTCCTGCTGTGCGCGGGGCATGGCGGGCGTTCGCGCGCCGCGCGCCCATTCAGACTTGCACCGGTTCGAACACCCGCAAGATGTTTTCGAATTCCGTCTGCACGTCGACGCCCTGACCCTCGAATTCCTCGTCGCTCATGCCGGGCATTTGCACCGTGGTGAACTGGTACAGGCTCTCTCCGCCCGGAAGGTCCAGGACCCGTGCCGGCCAACGGGCCATTTGCTCCGGGTTGGGACCGGCCAGGAAGTCGATCGTGCCAGTGGCCTGGTGAGCGCGAATGTCGCACAGCACCTGGCCTTGCGGGGTCGTCGCCCAATGCCGTCCATCGACGACGTCCAGCCGCTGGCAAAAACAGGTTGCCCACTGCGGTAGATTCTCGATGTCGGCCAGGTAGGCGAAGACTCGAGACTTGGGCGCCGGAATCGTAACTGAGTAAGTACGTGTGTTCATCGTCGTTTCTCCCGTATTCGTGGTCGGCGAAAATCGTCGGGACCGAGCGGCCCCGTACTCCCGCTAGGACACGCGGCGCCGGGCAGTGTGACAGTTCGGCATGATTTCAATTGTCGAGCGGCGCACGGGCGAGGACACTGACAGAACCCTCGGCATCCTCGTCGGCGGTGCGATTTCGAAAGAAATCGAACGCCCGCAGGTAGATGTCCGGCCACGCTTCGCTAAAATGCCAGGCAACCCCCCAGGGCTCGGGCAGAAGTCTCACGATCTTGAATGCAAAGGAGCCCGCCGTGTTCCAACGAGAATTGACGCTCTACAAATTCAACTTGAACTACCTGCGCCTGCTGGCCGCCGATCTGGACGAGGCCGACATGGGCGCGTCGCCTTTTCCGGGCGCGAACCCGCCGGTCTGGATCCTGGGGCATCTGGCCGTGGCCACGGACTATGCCGGCCGATTGCTGGGGCTCGAGACCGTCTGCCCACGCGCGTGGCACAAACAGTTCGCCCCCGGCAGCCAGCCGGCCGACGTCAAAGAGCCATATCCTTTGAAGGCGGAACTGGTGGCCGCGATCGAAAACGGCCACCGTCGCGTCGCCGAAGCCGCGGCAACTGCGACGGACGAGGCGATGAACCAGCCGCACGCCGTCGAGCTGCTCAAGCCGACCGTGCTAAAAACGAACGGCGACGTTCTGGCCCATCTGATGTGTACGCACGCCGCCTTTCATACGGCCCAACTTTCGGCCTGCCGCCGCAAGGCGGGCAAAGCTGCCGTGATTTAAACCGCGACTAAATGGCGGTCGAATTCCTCCGGACCAACGTCCGCGCATAGCCGCGGTGGCGCTTTCGTGTGTGCAAATCGCGATCCGAAGCCTTGCTGAGCCATTCGGTTGCGGTGGGTGATTTTCGCCGAGCTACGGGCGCACGACGCCAAGCAGCAAGAGGATGACGCCCGTGATCGCGATTAACCCATGTCCAATGACCAGCGGTATCGGCAATGCCTTTCCCTGCAGATGGAAGCCCGCAAACAAGGTGACTCCGCCCAGCGCGGCCAGGATCAAGCAACCGAGTGCAACCAGCGCGATCGTGGGGAGGCTGGTCGTTAGCGCGGCATAGATCAACAGGCCCAAGCCGATGGCCGCGATTGTTCCATGCCCGAGTGCCATCCAAGTAGGAGGGTGAGGCGCTCCCTTCAGGCGAATGGCTGCAAGCCCTAAACCTCCGAACGCCGCGACCGCCAAAACAATTAAGGCCCACTGCATGATTGCACCTCTGGCTAGGGGTGATGGTAAGGCAGGTCAGGCCAATATAGTGCCCTCGTCGGACGGTAGATACACACAGTCGCAGAAAACTTTCCAACCACGCGGACGCTCGACTAACGCATACGATCGTCGGCCCCGCGCTGCGATGGGTTGTCGCCCTCGTCGCGGCCCCGAAAACGCAGGGCGCTTGCCACTTCTTCGCCGGCCACCCAAGATCCTGAGGAGATGGACGAACTGTCCATACGCCGCCGTGCGCCAGCGACCAGATTGCAAAGAGGATAGCCGTCACGAGAAAACCTTGCCGGCGCACGGCGAACACGCTACAAAACTAGAGCCACGTCGAACCGGGAGATCTCCGTCATGCGCTTCGTCCTTCCCCGCCTAACCAAATTGGGCTCACCCGCACCGGCGAGCGCCGCGCGGCAATCACTCATCGCCGCCCTGGCCCTTTGTTTGCTCCTGGCCTGCGTGGCCGCTTCCCAGGCCGCCGAGCTTACTTCCGACAAATCGACGGCCATCGATGCGGCGATCGCGAAGTTCATGGCCGAAAAACGCGTGCCCGGGCTGTCGGCGGCGATTGTCACCGACGGGCAGCTAAGCCTCGAGCGCGGCTATGGGCTGGCCGACGTCGAAAACCAGGTGCCAGCCAGTCCGGCCACCGTGTATCGGCTGGCTTCGATCTCAAAGATGCTCACCGCCGTGGCCGCCATGCAACTGGTCGAGCAAGGCAAGCTCGACCTTTCGGCGGCGATCCAGAAATACGTCCCTAGTTTCCCTGAGAAACAATCGCCCATCACGGCCGAGCTGCTGCTCAAGCATCAGAGCGGCATCCGGCATTACAAGGACGATGAGGCGCGTAGTGCTGTCTTCTACAATCGCGTGGGCGATTCGCTGGCGATCTTCCAGAACGATCCGCTGTTGTTCACGCCCGGCGAAAGATTTACCTACACCACCTACGGCTATAACCTGCTGGGCGCGGCGATCGAGGGGGCCAGCGGCCAGGACTATGTTCGCTACGTGCAGGAACACGTCTGCCAGAAGGCCGGGATGATGACCATCCAGCCCGACAATCCCTACAAGATCATTCCGCACCGTGCTGCCGGCTATCGCATCAAGGGCTCGCCGGCCAAGGGCGAGTTGCTCAACGACTTCATGGTCGACGTCACCAACAAGATCCCCGGCGGCGGGTGGTGCTCAACGGCCGGCGACCTGGGGCGATTTGCGATCGCGCTGGCCGACGGCAAACTGGTCAGCCGTGAAACGTCGGAGCGGATGTGGACCCCGCAAGTGCCCAGCAACGGTAAAGCGACCGGCTATGGGTTCGGCTGTTCAATCAATGTCGTCAACGGCCAGCGGCTGGTGGCACATTCGGGCGGACAGCCCAAAGTCTCCACATTCCTTGTTTTATCGCCCGAGCGTCGCGCGGCCGTGGCGCTGATGTGCAATTTACAGAACACCCCGGTACAATCGCTGGCCGGCGAGATTCTTGAGATCATCACCAAGAGCGAACCTTGAATCGCGCGCGGTACCTATCGACCGGCGGATTGGCCGACTTTTGGTGACTAATTCGGTGGAAGAAGCATGAGATCGACAGGGGCAGGAACAGTGAGGTGGTTGTATGGGACTACGACCGAAGAACAGAGCGCGTGGGGTACGACGGAACAATAGTCGATCAATTCGAGGGGAGAAGTACCGCTATTCCGCGATCGAGCGACTCGAAAGCCGGCTACCGCTGGACAGCGACAGCGGCTGCTCGCACGATCCGGCGGACGATACCGACGACGACACGGCCGCGGCATTATCGCTGCCGGCTTCCGACGATTTTCATATAGCCGAGGCGGGCTCGACGTTCGCCACGGCCTATGACTTGGGGCAGCTCAGCGGCCAGAAGAGCCTGGGCGGCTCGGTTGGCGGCGCCGATCCTAGCGACATCGTGCGGTTCACGCTGGCCACGCAGTCGCGAATCGACGTGTCGCTCAGCGGACTGACGAGCGACATCGATCTGGCCCTCTACAATAGCGCCGGCCAACGCATCGGCCTGTCGGATCGCTCGGGCGCCGCATCCGAGGCGATTTCGCAATCGCTTGCCGCCGGCACCTACTACGTGGTCGTAACTCCCTGGCGGCGTGCTTCGAGCAGCTACGTGCTGGGCGTGGGTGCAACCCCAACCCAACCGGCTACGACGCCGACGACCCCAACCACTCCCACCACGCCAACAACGCCCACGACTCCGACGACACCCACTACGCCGGGAACGTCTTTTCCCGACGTCGCCTACTATGGCGGCAGCAACGATTGGGCGTTGAACGCGATCAATGCTTCAGAAGCTTGGGCCAAGGGTTACACAGGGCAGGGGGTCGTGGTCGCGGTGGTCGACACGGGCGTCGACATCAACCATCCGGACCTGATCAGCCAACTGTGGGTCAATGCCGACGAGATCGCCGGCAACGGCATCGACGACGACCATAATGGGTACATCGACGATCGTTCGGGCTGGGATTTCTCGAGCAACGACAACAATCCGGACGACGGCAACGGCCACGGAACGCACGTGGCCGGCATCATCGCCGCCGACGCCAACGGCGTTGGCGCAACCGGCGTCGCGCCCGATGCCACGATCATGCCGGTCCGCGTCTTGGGCAGCAACGGCTCGGGCTCGGCAGCCAGCGTGGCCGCCGGAATTCGTTATGCCGCGGCAAACGGTGCCGACATCATCAACCTCAGCCTGGGCGGCGCCTTTAGCTCAGTGATTCAAGCGGCCATCCAATATGCTCAGCAGCTCAACGTGCTGGTCGTGGTGGCGGCCGGCAACGAGTCGGCCTCCGCGCCGTCTTACCCGGCTCGATTCAGCTCGTCGCTTTCCAACGTGCTCTCGGTCGGAGCGTTCAGCTCGTCGAACTCGCTGGCCAGCTTTAGCAATCGCGTGGGCACGAGCGGCGCGGTGCAGGTCGATGCCCCGGGCGTCAACGTGTACAGCACATATGTCGACGGGCGTTACACTAACCTGAGCGGCACCAGCATGGCCACGCCGGAAGTGGCCGGACTGGCGGCGCTAGCGCTGTCGGCCAATAGCAATCTTACGGCCGCGCAACTGCGCACGCTGATCGTCAATGGCGCAAACCGCACGATTTCGGGATCCGACTCGCGCGGTGGCATCAACGCGGCTTTGACTGTCGCCTTGGCCGCCAGCGGGCAAATTTCGAGCAGTGCGGCGAGCGCCACGACGCAAGCGGCCCAATCGGCGGCGGCGGCGCAGACAATCGCCGTGCGGCGATTTATCGTTTCGTCGTTTGCGGACACCGCGGGGCGGGCCACGCTGTCGAGCGACGCTTCCGACACTGTCGACGCGACTTCGCGGTCCGTGGCGACAAGTCAGTTGAGCTTTGCCGAGGCGGAGTCCGATTCCGACGCAAATTCCGCTCGAGTTTCGCGAGCGGTCCGCGAGCAGGCGCTCGTGGCGTATTGCGGCGGCGACGAGGACGAGCTGGCGGGGTTGGATGCCAACGCGGACATTTATTCGTGGCTCGACGCGCAGCTTAATGCCGCGATCGGCCAGGGCCGCCGCCTTGCGAGCGGTCGGCCCTCGATCGACTACCACATGGTCGTGTAACCGGTGGCGTTGGCCTGCGAGGCCGGCGCCGGGGCTTTGCCAAACTTGCGGCGACGCGAGCGCTGTCGCTGGTCGACGGGGCCGGCGGCGTGCGGCTTGCGCGGCGGAGGGCCGGCCGGGCGCTGCGACTTTTGAGTGTTGCTGCCGGTCGCCGAGGCTTCCTTGGCCGAGTACACCGGGTGGTCGTTGCAGATCGTGGTTTTCTTGCGCAACAGCTTCTCGATATCGCGCAGGTGTTCGCGCTCGTCGTGATCGCAGAACGAAACCGCGATGCCGGTCGCTCCGGCGCGACCCGTGCGGCCGATGCGATGTACGTAGGTCTCGGGCACGTTCGGCATGTCGTAGTTGACGACGTGCGAGACTTCATCGATATCCAAACCCCGCGCGGCCACGTCCGTGGCCACCAGGATCGGCGGCTTGTTCGACTTGAAGTTCACCAAAGCCCGCTGCCGTGCGTTTTGCGATTTGTCGCCGTGAATGGCTTCGGCCCGAATGCCGGACTTCAGCAGGTGCCTGGCGACTTTGTCCGCGCCGTGCTTGGTGCGGGTAAAGACCAGGGCCCGGGTCATGCCGTTCTGCTCGATCACGTGCTTCAACAGCGCCGGCTTGTTCCGCTTATCGACGAAATACACCGACTGCTCGACCGTGTCGGCCGCGGCGCTCTTGGCGGCGACCTGCACCCGCACCGGGTTCGACAGGATGCTGTCGGCCAGTTGGCGAATGTCGGCGGGCATGGTGGCCGAGAACATCAGCGTCTGCCGCTTGGTCGGCATCTTGGAAACGATCTTGCGAATGTCCCGAATGAAACCCATGTCGAGCATCCGATCGGCTTCGTCGACGACCAATATCTCGATGCCCGCGAGGGTGACGAGCTTCTGGTCCATCAGGTCCATCAAGCGACCGGGCGTGGCGACGAGAATGTCGACGCCGTCGCGGACCGCCTTGGCTTGCGGATTCTGGCTGACGCCGCCGTAGATCACTGCCTGCTTCAGACCCGTGTGGCGGCCGTACGTGGAAAAACTTTCCGCGATCTGCGTGGCCAACTCGCGGGTGGGCGAGAGCACGAGCACGCGGGCCTGGCGGCCGCGCACTTTGTGGTGTCCCACCGCGGCCTTGCCCAAGCGGTCGAGAATCGGCAGCGCAAAGGCCGCCGTCTTGCCGGTGCCGGTCTGGGCCACGCCCAACAAATCGCGACCCTCGAGCACGTGGCCGATCGACTGCTCCTGGATCGGAGTTGGCGCGGTATAGCCCTCTTTCAGCACGGTCTTCAGTAGAGTGTCACTCAATCCTAAATCTTCAAACGTCATGGAAACTCCTGAACCTTTCGGAAAACTGTCGGCACGCTGCTGGCCTGTCTCGGCCCACTCGCGCGCTCGGACGAATATTGCAGGTGCGCTTCGTCGCACGACACGTGCGCCAAACAGCCGTAATGGCCATGCACCAGGCGGGGCAAATTTTGTGTGGCCACCCGTGGTGAACATGCGGCGCGAAGCCGAAGCACCCGAATAGCATGGTGGAAAAGAAAATCTCGTCCAACACTAAAGTGTGACGAGACCAATCGCGGGCCGAATTAGACGCCCGTTTTCCTTGAAAACCGGGCAAATCGCACCCAAAGCAATCAAAACAGCCGGCAGAAGCCACTTCGGGCGTCTCTTGCGCCGGCTGCTCTCGCTACATCTTTACAGGCCAAGTATAGCACGCTCCCCGAACACGGACAATGGCAAAGCCCTGTGGAGTCGGGAAAAGCGGCACAATCGGGCGATTAAAAGCCCCATTCGCCGTTTTCTTCGAGCGACGTGCGCTTCTCGCGGGCATCGATGATGGCCGACAGGTTCGTGTCCGTGACCACTAATTGCGCGCCAGTAGCCGACGTGTAAAAGTCGGCCCGGCGGCCGGCATTCGGCTGGTGCCAGGTGCGACGATTCATATAGATATTGTCGGCGTTGCCAAACTTCTTCACCAGCGTGCGTACGATGGCTTCCATCCCGCCTTGCTTGTCGATCCGCGCGTTCTTGTATTCGATTTCGATCTGATAGAGCTTGTCGTCGAAGAAATAGAACTGAGCGGCATCGGCGCTCTTGAGATTCGCCAGCGTGTAGCACTGCAGGCCGCTTTTCTCGTCCGGCCGGTCGTTATCCAGCTTGGCCGCGGGAAACTTCTCCTCGAATTTCTTCGGATTGGTCCCCAGCGACAGACCTTCGAAGCGAAACGACGTCAGCGTCTGGTCGACGACTTCCATGCCGATGGCATCCTCCAACCAAACTTTGTCCTCGCCGCGCGCGCTTGGCGCCAGCGACACGGCAATCGCGCAGGTCAACGCGGCGGCCCGCGCCGTGACAGACAAAGTCGCAATGAATCGAGGGCGTTTCATTTCCGTTTTCCTTCTAACGCGAAGCGGTTTTACGACCGTGGGTACCTTCAGAAAGATAGGTCAAAAAACGTCGAAAAAGTCCGCCATTATTGGCATTATTCTATCCGCTTTCGACCGCCCGCGGGGCTAGCCAGCGGAACGGGCCGTTTATTACGATAACCACGCTCGCAAGCCGTAGTGGCCATCTGACACTAACCCGAAGCGCCAGCGAGGGATCCTCGTTGCGACACGCGATCCCTCGCTGGCGCGTCGGGTTAGTAGGGAATCACTGGAAATTCCGCGGGCGGAATTGCTTAGCGCCTTAAGTAGGAGTGCAAACATCATGCCGACATTCGCGTCCCCGAAGCTGGTCGATTTCGCCACGCGGCTGCTTTCGGCAGGAGGGCTGGCGCACGACGAAGCCGGGCTCATCGCCACCAGCCTGGTCGGGGCATACCTGCGCGGCCACGATTCGCACGGCGTGATGCGGATCCCCAGTTATCTGGATGCCTGCCGCAAGGGAGATGTCGTCGCCGGCGCGCCCTTGACCGTGCTGCGACAATCGCCGGGCATTTATGTGGCCGACGCCCATTGGGGATTTGGTCAGACGCAGGCCCAGCGGCTGACGCGCACGCTCGTCGAGATGGCTCGAATCGCCGGGTCGGCCATCGGCACGCTCATGCATTCCAGTCATGTCGGCCGCCTGGGCGAGTATTGCGAAATGGCCGCCGAGGCGGGACTGGTGTCGATGATGATGGTCAACACGCACGGCCATGCCCGTCGCGTCGCGCCGCCGGGGGGCAAAGCGCCGCGGCTGGGCACGAACCCTCTGGCGCTCGGCTCGCCCGCGCCCGGCGGACCGCTGATCCTGGACTTCGGCACCAGCGCCACGGCCGAAGGCAAGGTCCGCGTCAAGCGCATCGCCGGTCAGCTCTGTCCGGATGGTTGGCTGTTGGATTGCGAGGGCCAGCCGACGAACGATCCTCAAACGCTCTACGCCAATCCGCCGGGCACGATTCTGCCGATGGGCGGCGAGCAAGGTTACAAAGGATTTGGACTGGGCCTGATGGTCGAGATTTTCGCCGGGGCGCTGTCGGGCGGAACGTGCATTCGCGAAGTGCCCGTCAATCAGAACGGCAACTGCGTGTTCATGATGGTGCTCGACCCAGGCCACTTGGGCGGCGCGGAGCATTTCGCCCGCGAAGTGGCCGGACTGGCCGAGTTCGTCCGCGGCTGCCCAACGATTGAGGGCGTCAGCGAGATTCTATTGCCGGGCGAGCCCGAGCGGCGGATGCTAGCGGCGCGCAGCGCGCAAGGGATTCCGCTGGACGACGGCAATTGGAACGAGTTGGTCAAGCTGGCCGAACGGCTCGAAGTAGCACTGCCTGCCTAAGGCGACGGCCACTCTCGAGCCGCAACGAGGGCACGCCCACGCCAATTTGCATCTCCCTCGACGAGCATCGTATGATAATGCGCAATCGGTCGCTGCCGCCATTTTTCCAGAAGGAATGCCAACCATGCAACGCATCGCCAAAGTGGGACTGGGGACGCTCGTGTGGGTGCTGCCGGCAGTGGTTGCGGCGGCCGAACCGCTCCCGATCTTGACCGGCCTGGAATTGCAGCCGCTGGCCGCGCAGGCCAAGCGCATCGTGCAGGCGCTCGAGTTGGTCGGCTCGCCGCTGGTGCCAGCACGGCAGACGGCGATCGACAAGGCTCTGGAGAATACCGACGCGGCGCAGGCCGCCAAAGAAATTCAAGCCGTGCTCGATCCGCTGTGCATCGCGGGCGTGAACATCAATGCCGAGAGCCGCGTCAAGGTGGCCGCCGGGCAGGCCCCGGCGAATCTGCTGCAACAAGGGCGGAGGATATTTCTGGTCAAGGTACACAACGAAGGGGGCGTAACTGCGCCCTTGCGGGTTTCGAGCCCCAATGCCGAGCCGCTGGTGAAACGTTCGACCGGCAGCGCCGATCCGCAAATCACGATCAAACCGAACCAGGTGCCCGATCGCTGGCTGGATGTCGCCATGCTCGACGGTCAGCCGCTCAACAAAACGCTCTCGGGCTTGCCGCTCGAGTATCGGTTGATCGAGTTGTACAGCCGTGACGTTGGACGCCGCGAAGCCAAGCTGATGTTCGACGTGGGGCAGGGGACGCAGGACCTGGGCTTTCGCAACGAAGTGAACATTTTGTTTAACTGCGAGCCGGCCGTCGAAGTGACGCTCGAGGTGCTGGACGACGACGGTCAGCCGACCACGGGGCACTTTGTTTTTCGCGACATGCAAGGCCGGGTTTACCCGTCCCTATCGCGCCGATTGGCGCCCGACTTTTTCTTTCACGAGCAGATTTATCGCCATAGCGGCGAGAGCATCATGCTGCCGCCGGGGAAATATCGCGTCACTTACGGCCGCGGGCCGGAATATCGGGTGCTCGACGGCGAGATCAACGTGCCCGACTCCGTCTCGCACAAGGAGACGTTTCGCCTCAAGCGGTGGATCAAGTTGACCGATCACGGCTGGTTCTCGGGCGACCACCACATACACGCGGCCGGCTGCGCTCACTACGAATCGCCGGCTGAGGGCGTGCAGCCGGTCGACATGATGCGGCACATTCTGGGCGAAGATCTCAACGTGGGTTGCGTGCTGTCGTGGGGACCGTGCTGGTATTTCCAGAAGCAATACTTCGAAGGCAAAGTCCACAAACTCTCGCAACCGGGCAATCTGATGCGCTACGACGTGGAAGTTTCCGGCTTTCCCAGCCAGCACGCCGGACACTTGTGCCTGTTGCGATTGACCGAGGACGACTATCCGGGCACGAGTCGCATCGAGGAGTGGCCCAGTTGGGACTTGCCGATCTTGCAATGGGGCAAAGCGCAAGGCGGCGTGGTGGGTTTTTCGCACAGCGGCTGGGGCCTGCAAGTGCCGGCCAAGAGCCTGCCGACGTATGACATGCCGAAGTTCGACGGCATCGGAGCGAACGAGTATATCGTCGACGTGGTTCACGACGCCTGCGATTTTATTTCGGCGGTCGACACGCCCGCCGTTTGGGAGCTCAACATCTGGTATCACACGCTCAACTGCGGGTACACGGCGCGGATCAGCGGCGAGACCGACTTCCCCTGCATCTACGGCGACAAGGTGGGACTGGGCCGAGCCTACGTCAAGCTCCCGAAGGATCAGCCGCTGGACTACGATCGCTGGGTGAAGCAAATTCGCGACGGTCGAAGCTACTGTTGCGACGGGTTGTGCCATTTGTTCGACATGACGGTCGAGGGACTGGGCGTGGGCGAACCCGGCGCCGGCGGACGTCCGAGCGTTTTGGCCGCCACCAGCGGCAAACCGTTGGAGATCCGCGTGCGAGCCGCGGCCCTATTGGCCGACAAGCCCAACGAGAAAATCCGCAAGACCCCGCTCGATCAAAAGCCGTACTGGCACGTCGAGCGCGCCCGAATCGGGAACACGCAAACCGTGCCGGTCGAATTGATCGTCAACGGGCAGGCGGTCGAGAAGCAAGACCTGGTCGCGGACGGCAAAATTCAAGATCTCAAATTCCGCTACACGCCGGAGCGATCCAGTTGGGTGGCGCTGCGAGTCTTTCCGAGTTGCCACACGAACCCCGTATTCGTAGAAGTGGACGGCAAGCCGATCCGGGCCAGCAAGAAGAGCGCCCAATGGTGCCTGGACGCCGTCGACGTGTGCTGGAAACAGAAGGTCAAGCAAACCCGCGCGGCAGAGCAACCCGCGGCGGCAGCGGCGTACGACGTCGCCCGCAAGGCTTACGCCAAGATACTGGCCGAGTCGGCGGCCGACTGAGGGAAGAGTCCATGAACGACGCCTCCAAATCTGCTGAACGAATTGGCTCGGCATTTCGCTGGAACTTTGGCGGCTGGTTCGGCTCAGCCGCCGGCTCGATGGCCTGGATGTTTGGGCCGCTTTGGGACTATTGGAAGGCCGACGAAGCCGCGGGCATGGCAATCATGCTGCTCGTCATCATTGCGTTCGCCTCCGGCGCGATCGGTGCCTGGTTGATTCGCGACAGACTTTCGCCATACATCGCGATTCAGGGCATGGCGCTGTCGCTGGCGGCGGCGGGGCTGGCCGCGATGGGTTTGTCACAGGTAAAGCCTATGGCGATGGAATTGGCGCGCTGGCTGCCACTCATTCCGCTGATGGCGGCCGGGTTGTTCGTCCGATTCTGGCTGATGGAGCGATCCGCGTCGAAAGCGTCGCGCGGCGCGAGCTACGATTTATAAGTGTTATGATGGATTTGACGAGTCGATTCTTGCGAAACGTCCTTCGTGTCCGGTAACTGCTGGCGCCAATCATGACAGACCGCAAATTTCTGGCCGGATTGGTGCTCGTCACGTTGTGCCTGGCCGGCGGGAAGGCCGTGGCAGGGCCGTTGGATCCCGAGACGAACACCGACGGCTTCAGTCCGGCGGCGGACATCGACGACGCTAACGAGGCCCGGCGCAGGGACCTGATCGCGCGGCAGTTGGATCTCAACCTGCAAATGAACTGGTTTAGTGGCTTCGGCCCGCAATGTCTCGATCCGTTCGAACCCTGGCAAAGCGTGCCGGGTGACATCTGGGGTTATCCGCGATCGCGACCGATCGAACAGCCGATCGGCCACGAGTCGGCTCAGACGGGACCCAACCGCTGGACCTATCGTCCTCTATATGCCGAGCCGACCAGCTCCGCCGCGTCAGGCCGCGCGAATCCAGCCGCGTCAAAGTCCGTGGGTCCACAATTGCCGGGCCCCTCGGATCCAGCGCCCGGGACGCCGGCTGGGCGACCCAAGAAAAAGCGACCGCTGGGCCCGCGCGAGTTTTAGAGATTCGCGATCAATCGCGGCCAGCGAGATTCTTCAAAAGCCGCTAAGGCACGGCGTCGCCCACGGCTTCCGGCTTTTTCGCCTCGGGCTTTTCATCCGCCGCATCGTCGGCCGGGGCATCTTCGACTGGAGCATCGGCCTTGGGCTTGTCGGGCGACTCGGCAGCCGGCTCATCGGAAGCGGTCGGGGGATTTTCGGCTCCCTTGGCTGCTGGCTCCACCGCGGCGAAAGAGCGGTAGCCCGAGTAGATCGGCAAGTGCCGATAATAGACTTCCAGAATGTAGATCGAAAGGCAGGTCACGTAGAGCCGGCCTCCGGCGCTGCCCCATTTATCGGTCTGCGGATTCCAACTGCCGGCTTCGGCGCCGTTCTTGATTTGATGCGCCGGCACTTCCACGCGCATCACCTTGTTCCAATCGTCCCAGATCTGGCCTTCCATGTGGTGCGCGGCTTGCGTGGCGTAGTACCAATAGTAGGCATCCTGCTCGCCGCGAAATCGGAACTCGGGATCGCTGGCGTCGATATAGGTGATGGGCGCCTTGTTCAGCGCCGAGACGCCTTCGACCAGCCGCTCGTCGTCTTGCCGCCAACCTAAATATTGGCGGCACAGCAGTCCTTCCGCGCAAACGGCATTCGACGGTTGCAGCGCTTGCCAATAGCCGTAGCGCCGACCGCCGTCGAGCTGCGCCAAATCGAGATACGAGGTCACTCGTTCGAGAGTCTCTTTGGGCACCTTCAACCCCGCCATCCGCGCGCTTTGCAGGGCCATGACAAACCAACCGGTGACCGACGTGTCGGAGTCTTGGCCGGGGATGTAACGCCAGCCGCCCAGTTTTTTGTCTTGCACGCTGACGGCATACTCGATGGCCCGCACGGCAGGGCCACGATAGAACGAGTCCTGGGTCATGCCATACAATTCGCAAAGCGCGATCGCGGCCTGGGCATGAGCGTAGAGCAGCTCATTGCGCGACGACATCGTGCCGTTAAATTGGCCGTCCTTGCGCTGCATCTTGAGGAGCGCGGCCCATCCGCGCGCGACGTTTTTTGAGTATTGGCCGTCGCGGTGCGTATCGCCGTGCCCCTGAAAGGCCAAGAGCGCCATGGCGGTGGCCGCCACTGTGTTTTCGCCGGTGCGCGAGCCGTCGGAGTAAGGGCCGGTTAAGCTCCACGTTCCGTCCGAGCGTTGCTGCTTGGCCAGCCAGGCCAGCCCGGCTTCGACGGCCGCTTCGGTCTTGGATGTGCCGCCGTACTTACCCAAGAGCACGTTTCTGGAACCGATCTGCCGGCCCTTGAGCGCCAAGCCGATCGGCGCTCCCTCGATCGTCACCGGTCCGGTGATCGCGCCCGACGTCGGCCCCAGCTTGAGCTCGCCGATTTCCAGCGGCGAGGCCAGTGGATCGTCGACCGGCGGCAGGTCGGTGGGCGTGATGGTTTGTTCTTTGTCGTGCGGATTCTCGAGTCGCGTATTGTCTCCCTCCAGGATCGATGGGTCTTCAAGCTGCGTGCCGATCGGATCCTCCCTGGCAACCTCGATCGCCACGTCGTGGTTCGCCGATTGGTTGGCGACCGCCAACAGGCCAAGCACGATCAAGAGCGACATGTGAAAAACCGTGCTGATCAGCCAGGCCGGCGCGTTGCGGAGAATCTCCTTCAGATCATCGACGACCTCTTCGTCGTCATCGTCGTCGTGGGTGTCCGGAACCTCACCGGCCGAACCGGGCTTGAGCGGAATGGGGCGGTTCGACTGCAATGGCCCTTGTGGGCGGCCCGCCTGAGCGCTCGATGTGGACGGACTGGCAGGGCGTGGTCGACGACCGGGCTGGCCCGGCAGCGGCGGCAGGCGGTCTTCGGTCTCAAGATCTGGGTCCAGGGGCCCCATCAACAAACTCCCGACCAGTTCCGCCGATTTGGTTGGCTTGCAGGGGACAGGAAGGTCCCAAAAAATGGCAGAAACGCGAACGCGTCAATCGTGATAGCCCCGACATTGAAGTCTAACAGTGCCCTATCCTTGCGCCAAGCAAACCGGCCGGTCGATCAGGCCGCTTGCGTGCCGTTGGCGGGCGCGGGCGCTGGGCCCTCCGCGCAGTTGTAGCGGCTGGTTGGGCTGTGCCGCGCCCATTTCGACAGCGGCGAAAGGTCGTTCGCACTGCCGGACAAGTGCGACCCTCGACGCCGCCGTGAAGCTCCGCTACAATGATGGCACTGGTCAATGACGCTTGTGTTCGCACCGCGTCCTTCTTGGCCGACACATATCGCGGGGTGGAGCAGCCCGGTAGCTCGCGAGGCTCATAACCTCGAGGTCACAGGTTCGAATCCTGTCCCCGCCATTTTCATAACCCCCGGGTCGCAATTTGCGGCCGCGGGGGTTTTTATGTACGGTGGAAACGCCATGTCCATCGATCAAATCCGAATCTTGTACGATTCTCAACCATTCCAGCCGTTCGTCATTCACATGGCCGACGGGCGGCAGATTCCCGTGGAGGATCGGGAGTTCATGGCGCGGGCGCCGAGCGGTCGCACCGTCGTCGTCTAGGGCAAGGACGACGCGGCCCACATCATCGACTTGCTCCTCGTTACTGATCTGGAAGTTAAGGCCGCCAAGAATGGCTCCCGCAAACGGCGCTAGGACTGAGCATTGCGGAACGGGAGTTCAACGCCCGACAGGTCGACCGGCCCCGCGACATCAAAAAAAGGGGCTTCACCCGGCACGGCGAACCAACCCGTTTCTGTCGCGCTGATCGACGGTCCACGGCACTTTTGCTCAAAAAAGCTGGAAGGCGAGCGATCGGTTCGCGATACTCAGAGGGCCCTCTGGGGTTTTATGCCGGTGGAACACAGCAGTCCGTGCCGAAACGCGCGGGCACCTCCAAGACTCTGAACTGACTCTCACTCTTTTGAAAAAGGACGAAACAATGTCGCGAATGTTGATTGCCGTACTGGCTGCGTCGCTGGTCGTGGGCAGCGCCGTAGGCGCCATTGCCGCTGACGAGAAGAAACCCAAAAAGTCGCCGGCGGAGCGCTTTGCCGGGCTGGATGCCAACAAGGACGAAAAACTGACCGCCGAAGAGTTCGTTTCCAAACGAAAGAACGACGACCAGAAAAAGGCCGGCGCTAAACGATTCAAGAAGCTGGACAAAGATCGCGACGGATCGCTCACGCTAGAAGAGTTCAAGACTCCTCCCAAGCCGAAGAAAAAGTAGCGGCGGCAGCACGTTGATTTACTCAACAGGCTGCTACACGGCTCGGCGGCGAGCGAATTTCCACAGGCCAAACAATCCAAAAATCACGCCCAGGACCAGCGTCGACGGTTCGGGAACGCTGGTTACCAGCAATTCGGTGTTGGGCAGGTCTTCGAAGACGAAGTACGTGACGAAAAGCGGATACAGCTCCGTGCCGCCGGGCTCGCCAGCGCGAAGTTGCAGATAACCGTAGTGCGTCTCCGTGTCCTCGGTAAACGCCAGCCCCAGGAAGCCCGACTGGCCGGCCCATTCGGGCGCCAGGCCGGTCGAGGGCGAATAATCCAATAGCGGTCCCAGCGTGGCGCCTTCGTCCAAACGAATGGCTCCACCGTCGCTATACGTTCTCAGGCCGAGCAGATCACGATCGTCATTGATGTTGATCATGCTGTCGATCACGTCCGCGAAGTCTTGCTGAGTCGGTACGTCGCCGGTCTGGAAGAACTCCTTCAGGACCGCTCGAGGAACCTTGGCCGCTTCGGCCGGAGCGGCCTGGCTGGCAATGATGGCCACCGTCGCGGCCAGGAGCACGATCGGGCGGCAAAAGCGGAATCGGCCGACGCTGGGGAGTTCTTGATTACGGTTCATTAGCGCACCTCGGTTGAAAGAATTGTGTCAATTGACAGGACAAATCGGCCGGCGGAAACGAGACATCGCCGTGACCAACTTGTTAGGATAAACTAGTCCAAACTGGATGATATTGATAGCATGAGCCGACGGCGGCCTTCCAAATAGTTTGCCGCTGGGCGTGGCTACCGCTCAAAAACGAATCGGCGAGGCGTACGGCGATTGAGTGGCATTCAACTTTCAGGCGATCCAAGAGCGACCAAAATAAAAACTGGGGCCAGGACATGAAAACGATCCATTTCCATGCGTCGCGTCGAGAATTCCTGGGTGGACTGGCACTGGGCGGTTTGGCGCTGGCGGCGCCGGGCGCGTTGGCCGAGGAACTGCTGCGGACGCCGCTACAGACCGAGGGCCCGTTCTATCCCGACAAGCTGCCGCTGGACACCGATAACGACCTGATCATCGTCAACGATCAACTGACCCCGGCCGTGGGCGAGATCACGCACGTGACCGGCCGCATTCTCGACGCTCGAGGCGAACCGCTCCGCAACGCCCTGGTCGAGATCTGGCAATGCGACAGCGGCGGCGCCTACATCCACAGCGGCAGCGTCAACCGCGACAAGCGCGATGGCAACTTCCAGGGTTTCGGTCGCTTCCTGACCGGCTCGACGGGCGAGTATTATTTCCGGACGATCAAGCCCGTGCCCTATCCGGGCCGCACGCCCCACATCCACTTTCAGGTCAAGCACAGGGGCCAGGAGAAGTTCAGCACGCAGTGCTACATCAAGGGCCATCCGCAGAACGAGCGCGATTTCGTGCTCAAGGGCGTGAAGGACGCCAAGGCCCGCGAGTTGCTGATGGCCGATTTCGTGCCGATCAAGGAATCGAAGGCCGGCGAGTTGGCGGCCAGGTTCGATATCGTGTTGGGCTACACGCCCGCAGCGTAACGAACGACGCTTTGAGCAGGGTCGAACACGACGCGCAGGCTGCGCCATCAGGCGAGCAATTCGTCGACGGCCCGTCGAATTACCTTAATGAAAGTTCTGCCTGCCATGTCCACATTCAGATTTGTTGGCTGAAACGTCCAGTCAAGGGGCAAATGCAAAATGCCGCCGCTATCCTCCCAAGGGTACTCGCAATTGTCCGGACGTTGACCCCCGCGCCTTACGGCCGGTGCCAACAGCTCAATCTCGTTGGCAAGATGCTTCGCGTGCTTGAGAATCCAAATTATCTCATTGGGTTTCTTGCCGGCACCCACGAGGTATTCGCGAATGATAATAGGCAAGTTCTTAGCCGTGTATCCGTGGCTCGCCTGCACGTCGGCCGGATCCGTGCCTTTGCTGCAAAGATGTGCCTTGACGAGTTTCTCGCAGGCCATCTGCAAGAAAAGCAGCTTGTGGCACTCGGGAATCAACTTACTCGGCGCCAGAGCGATCCAGGTTGCCAGATCGGCGTTCGCTTGCCGGGCATATGCCTTGGCCCACCGGTCCGAGGTACTCACTCGCCGTTGCTCCCGGCGTGTCTCGGCAGCAGGTCCGCAATCGTCCACCCTTGCGGTAGTTCTAATTCTCGCGATTCGAGGCGAGCAAACTCCGCGGGAGTGATTTCAATGATCGTGGACGGAGACGTTACCCCAATGGCGGTCGCCGGGCCGAAGTGAAGCGGCATGATTCCGGAAGGAATCGTATACGCGTTGACTTCCAAGAGCTTGATTGGCTCGTCCGACAACCCTTCGGCGTCGTCACTCCCCTTGATGCGGAAGATCTGCGTAATCCCCGCCTCAACGGCGTAGTGGGCTTCCGCGAGCTTGCGCGCCTCGGCGTCTTTGTTCGACATATTTTCCGCTCACTAGGATAGTTTTGTGTCGGCCTCTAGGAATTATACTCGACCCCAGTAGAATTTCCGCGAGAATCGGCGTTCGAGAATCGGCTCGACGCTCGCCTTGCCCCGGCCCGGCAATGCCAGCGGCGCAAAGTCTGCCGAACGTGTCGATTCTAACCCGAATTGATCGGGTTTTTACGGCAAACGGCCTCGAATCGGTAGTGAATCTCCCTCGCTCGCGGAAGGCGATTTTGATAGGCTGCATGGGAGGACTGCCAGCGTGCGCTAGATCGTTGCGCTGCCGGCGTCTCGTCGCGGTTCGTTCGTCCTCGGATGACTCTCGCACCGGAGCGCGGAAACTTGGACCTGCCTCGAAATCCTACCCGTGGCGTTCGCATCGGCTCGATCACGTTGGGCGATGGCAATCGGATCGCCGTTCAGAGCATGACCGCCACGCACACGCAAGACGTGGCGGCCACCGTGGCCCAGGTGAACGACTTGCAGGCGGCCGGCGCCGACGTCGTGCGGATCGCGGTGGACAACAACAAGGATGCCGAGGCCCTCGCCGAAATTCGCGCCCGTGTTTCGGCCAATCTCTCGGTCGATCTGCAAGAGAATTACCGACTGGCCAAAGCCGTCGCTCCGCACGTCGACAAAATTCGCTACAACCCGGGACACCTCTATCATCACGAGCGCGAAAAGCCCTGGCAGGACAAGGTGAAATTCCTGGTCGACGTTGCCGGCCAGAACGACTGCGCGATTCGCGTGGGCGTGAATTGCGGATCGGTCGATCCGGCTAAGCTCGAAAAATACGCTGACGGCGATTCGCTCACCCCGATGCTGGAGAGCGCGTGGGAACATTGCGAGCTGTTGGATTCGCTGGGCTTTACCCGCTACTGCGTGTCGCTCAAGGACTCAGACCCGGCCAAGGTGATCGATGTCAATCGCCGTTTCGCCAGCCAGCGGCCCGACGTGCCGCTGCACTTGGGCGTGACCGAAGCGGGCATGCCGCCCGAGGGCGTCATCAAGACCCGCATCGCGTTCGAGCAGCTCATCAGCCGGGGCATTGGCGACACGATTCGCGTTTCGCTCACCGTACCCAACGCCCGCAAGGGCGAGGAGATCGCCGCTGGACGCCAGATTCTGGCCGATATCGCCGCGGGCCGGGTGCGCAGCGTTGTCGACTTTGGCCGCGATACGCTCAACATCATTAGTTGTCCCAGTTGCTCGCGTGTCGAGAACGAGGCGTTTATTGAACTGGCGCAAGACGTCAAAACGATGACCGCCTACGCGCAGCAGCACGCGATCACCATCGCTGTGATGGGCTGTCGCGTGAATGGTCCCGGCGAGACCGACGACGCCGACCTCGGTCTGTGGTGCGGGCCCAAGTTCGTGAACCTCAAGCGGCGCAGCGAAGAGCTGGGCGCGTTCCCCTACGACGCCATCCTGCCGAAGCTCAAGGCCGAGCTCGACGCATTGATCGCCCAGCGGCAATCGTAACGGGCTGCTGGCGTCTGCTCGCTGGCATCCATCGGCCGGGGGCCCCTGATTTCTTCGCGTCGTTTTCATGCTGGCGCCGCGC
>JANNQN010000337.1:0-6114 GCA_031400775.1 Planctomycetia bacterium
TCGGCGTTGGCCAGGACGATCACATTGAGCCACTCCTTGATGGGAGCGCCCGTGTTCCAGATGATCGTCACCCGGTCCGAACCGCCCGTGCCGGCTCCAGCCCGCACCGAGACGCTGGTGGGAGCACTGGCCGTGCCCCACAGGCCGGGAGAATTGTTGTTACCGACGCGGAAAATAAAATCGTCGGCCGTGATGCTCGGGTGCGAGCCCGAGATGTCGACCATGATGCCGTTGATCCCCTTGGTGTAGCTGGAGACGTTGGCAAACGTGGCCGCGCCGGGATTCTCCCACAAGTAGGCCGTCTTGTCGGTGGCGATGGCATTGTCGTCCGACGCGTTGATGGCCAGGTTGTTGCCGTCGTAACGAGTCGAACCACCGCCCGACTGGTTGTAGAACAGATGGCGTCCGGCAATCGTGCTTTCGGGCTCGCTCAGCGTCGCATTGGCCACGATGGTGCCCGAGGCTGTGGCAGCCAGATTGTGTGCTGGATCGGCGTCGACGGGAATGCTTAGCACCAGCGAGATGGGGATCGTTAACTGTCGAGTCAGCGGCCCGGTGTTGGTAACGGTAGCGGTAAGCGCGCCGTTGGGCCCGACCGCATCAGTAATTCTTGTGATTGAATCGGGAACCGGCTGACTGGTAAGAACGGTTAGACCATCGATGGCAACCAGGGTATCGGAGATGCCAATATTCGTCGTGTTGATCGGGAAGCTGCCGGCCGTAATCGATAGCGCATCGCTGGCGATTTCGTACATGGTGTTGTAGAAGGATGCGAACGCCGCATCGACCGTTACCGGAAAGCCCGGAAAAAGGTCGACGGTCGCCCGAAAGCGAGCGCCGAAAACCCCCGGCGCCGTTGTAGTGCCAGCGAAATTGCCGCCGGAGGCCGTGCCGTCCGGGTTGATCGTGCCGCCGGTGTAGTCGGCCGGGTTGGGACGATAGCTGCCAGAGTTCACGCCCAGAAAATTGGTCTGACCGGCAAGAAACTGAATCGAACTGCCGTCGACGTATTCGGTGTCGATGGTGCCGGTAAACTGCGCCGTATTGCCGACATTCCAAGGGCCGCCGTTGTTGCCGCTTTGATTTCGCACGCGAACGATCGCTTCGGTGCCATCCAAGATGATCGGCTGATCGGGAATCGCAATCGACAGCGAGCTCGCGCCCGAATCGATGGTCCAAGGGACCGCCGAGAGTAGTTGGCGGCTTTCCAGAGGTTCCAGCCGCAGACGGCAGGAGGCCGGACCACGGCCGCCAGGTCGTTTCGAAAGATTTCGCGCGATACTAGCCGAGAAACTTTTGCGGCGCATCCTATGGGTCTCCTAACCGAGGAACTTCGACGGTGTCGAACAAATGCCGGCAGCCGGCGCATCATACCGCAAAGAACGGTAGAAAAAAACTTGACGAACCGATTTGTCGCCGCTAGACTGCACCCCGACCAGCGGGGGTTAGCGGTTGGCCATTCGTCCCGCGACGCCCGCGCCGCCACTGTGCGGCAATCGCAACGGGCAAGCCATCGAAACGGGCAAGCAATCGCAATAGGCGCATCAGTCGGCTAATGAGCCAACTCTCTTAGATCGAGCGCGACGCAACTACCGCTCGGGCAGTGTCCCGGCGGCGCTCTTGCAGTTCGTCGTCCGCTCGCGCGGCCTTTTTCTCCGCCAACCACAACCGGGCAATTTCGCGCTCGTTGCGCTAGCAGCGAGCACGAAAGCCATTTTTCACGATGAGTCGTGCCTTACAGTGGGAGTGACTTCATGAGCATGCACAAGATTCTGCTGGCCAGTTCGTTCCTCTGTCTGTTGCTTGTCCAGCCCGTCGCGGCGACCGTCCATTTTTTTCACATCGAGGAGTTGTACTCAACTCCATCGGGCACGCTGCAGTTCGTCGAGCTCGACACGGATTTCAACAATCAGAACCTGTTCAAGACCGGCGGCAATAACTCGCGATTGATTTCCAAAACGGCCGGCAATGTCGTGCATGCCACTTATTTCTTTCCCAACGACCTGCCGTCGGCGGCGACTGAGGGTCATTCTGTACTGGTGGGCACCGCCAACGTGACGGCCATTGGCGGCGTGGCACCCGACTTCATCATGCCAGCCAGTTTCCTGCTGCTGGAGGGCGGCATCCTGGAATTTGCCAGCGACGTGTTCGGCGTGTTTAGCACCGTCACCTATCCGGCATTGCCGACGGGCAAGAACTCATACGATGCCCAGCAGCAAACGACGGGGCTCAATACGCCCACGAATTTTGCCGGCGTCGTGGGGCAGGTGCCCGAGCCGAGCTCGATTTTGCTGGCCGCGCTGTCGCTGGCCGGCGCCTGGGGACTGTTCGGGCGGCGCGGACGCAAACGTTAGAGCGCAGCGGGCGACGCAACGCCGGCGGCAGATAAAAAAACAAAAGCTGTCCTCTCGAAACCCTTGCGGGCCCAAGAGGACAGCTTTCTTGCGTGACAAGCCAGGTTCCATCCCGGCTGTCTCTATATTGTGCCGCTCTGGCCCACAGCGGACGAGACGCTCTTAGGCCATGGCCTTGAGGGTCTTGAGGGCTTGCAGCTTGACGACATTGCGGGCCGGCTTGGCCTTGAAGGTCGTCTCTTGCTTGGTGAACGGGTTGATGCCGGTACGAGCCGGTGTGGCCGCCTTGCGGACCACCTTGATCTTGAGCAGGCCGGGCAGCGTGAAGATGCCGGGGCCGCCGTTGCCGATGTTCTGGCCGACCAGGGTCGACAGCGACTCGAACAGGCTGGCGATCTGCGCCTTGGTCAGGCCGGTGCTCTCGCTCAGGGCCGCGGTAATTTCCGACTTGCTCAAGGCTTTTTCGGTTCTGGGTTTGGTCTTGGTCGTCATGGGTCACTCTCTCCCTTTAAGGATTCGAAGAATCAGCCCGACGCGCGCCGCTCGAGCCTTCGGCCCGCTTGATCGCGTCGTACACCTCTTGGCGATGAACGGGAACGTCCTTCGGAGCTTCAATTCCGAGCCGGACTTTATCACCGCGGATATCGACCACGGTGATCACGATGTTGTCGTTGATGATGATGGTCTCGTTAACTTTCCGGGATAAGACAAGCATGCGTGTGCCCCTCCTATTGTTGGGCTGTGCTCGTTCAACTGCCAAAACTCTGTTGAAGGATCGCTCGGCCACGGTTCTTGCGGTGTCGGCGTGGCCCTGGGGCCGATCGCGTGCGTCACTTCAAAAGCGTGTACGGCGGACGTTCAATTCACTATGAACATGCTAGGTCACGCCCTGGCGGCGCCGGGGCGACCTGGCCAAAAAATGCGGGAATCCGGCTGCCATCTGTACGGATGACAGCGACCGTGAGGTCGGTCGCGACCGGTTGGTTCGCGCACAACGCCCCAGGCTGGTCTCGGCGGGGGGTGCCCCAGAGACCGGAAAAGTGCGGAAAAACCCGGTTCTTCCAGCTATTTCGCGCCGTCTGAGGCCGGAAACCATCGAAAAACAGCCCGGCGGCCAGTCTGACGAACATTGGATGAACCCGCCCAGGCATTCGCCGGAGCTTCGAGTCGCATCGCCAGAACGCCAGGCGGTCGGAGCTATTTTCCTTACCAGACAAGAATCCGGTGGAATCTTGCCCGGCATCTCCGTCTAGACTCCTGGATAACGATTGTTCGGGAGCCGTTGATGGCAGACGACCGAGAGTTGGCGGCTAGGGCCGCGGCGGGAGACCAGCAAGCGGCTGGAGAAATCTACGACCGCCACGCGCCCTTGATCCGCGCGATCCTGCTGGACGCGACCGGTTCAATGGCCGACGCAAGCGACCTGGTGCAGGAGGTCTTCATCCGGGCGCTCGGCCGGCTCGATCAACTGCGCCGTGGTGAAGCGCTCGGCGGTTGGCTGGTCGAAATTGCCCGCCGCGAAGGCATCGAGTATCGCCGGCGGATGGCTCGACAGCGCGAGCGATTCTCGCCGTTGACCGATGAAGCGGAGCAGGGGGGCGACCAGTCGCCTGACCACGAGATCGATGCGGTTCGCGCGGCCATCGGCCGATTGCCTGAGCGGGAGCGCATGGCCGTCCATATTCATTACCTGTGCGGCGAGCCGGCCGACGCGGCCCGCCAGACTCTCGGCTTGTCGCCGTCGGGCTTCTACAAACTATTGGCGCGCGCTCGCGGGCGGCTGCGGGCGATGCTTTTGGAAAAGGAGGAAAGGCGATGAAGAACGACGAACGAGACGATCGCCGGCTGGACGAGATCCTGCGGCGTCACTACGAGCCGATTGCGAAGGCATCGCCCGAACAACGAGAGGCGGTGGTCGCAGCATTTGCCGAGGCCCGCATAAGCTCGTCACCGCGCCCCTTGCGCCGTCGTGTCTGGCCCGCGCGGTTGGCCGGGCTGGCGGCTGCCGTGGTCGTGGTGGCAATCGGCGTCAAAATGCTGTTGATCCCCTCGTCGAGTGCTCGCGTCTACGGCCTGGAAGCGGCCGCTCGACGGCTGTGCGACGTCAAAACGATTCGCCTTCGGGGCACGATGTTCGCACGCCATGACGACAAACCAGACAGTCCCCCAGTTCGAATTCCGGTCGAATACCTGATCAAGCGGCCGGATAAATTCAGTTACACCTGGAGCGGCACCTCGGAGAAGGGCGACTTCTTTGAAGTTCGCCAGGGCCGGATTGTTTGCGACGGCCGGCACGTGACGAGCCTAAGCGATACCAACAAGCAGTACCAAACCAGTCAAATCAGCCCGATTGACGCCCGAATGACCACCGAGAGGTTCGCTCAATCGTATCTGCGTTTCGCGGTGCTTGGGGCACCGGAAGCGCAGTACAAGAAAACCGGGCGAGACAACGTCGGCGGCGTCGAATGCGAAGTGTATGAGGCACGACTCGATGACAAGGATCGTGAAGTGGTGATCGTCGATAAGCTGTGGTTTGATCCGGTCAGTGGCTACCTCGTTCGGAAGACCACTGACCGCATCGGCTCCGACGGCAAAATGGTCCGAGAGAGCGAGTACACCGAGATATCGGTGAATGTCCCGCTGGCTGACGAATTGTTCGCGCCTGCGCCGCCGGCTGGCTACGAGCGGCTTGGCGCCGTGCCCGAAGAAACGGATAAGCCGGTTCCAATGAGCTTGATGCCGAACGGCTCCGGGTTCGGATTCGACCAGGCATTGGAACTGTGGCACACGCTGCGTATCAGCGACAACGCCGCCTTGGTCACGTGGCGGCGCAGCGTTCCTCAGCCCACGGCCGATGGCACGCTCGACTGGCTCTCGCAGATGGAAATCTCTTTCGACGATTCCACACGCGGTGTGCGCCATGCCTGGCTGTACCAATCGGGCTCGCCCGACGTTTGGAATTGGTCGCTCGTAACTCTTGTCGATCGCCAACTACCGGACCCCGGCACATTCCTATTCCGACTGCGCACGGAGAGATTCGAGGGAAATCTCCACATGACCGCTTTGCGCTTTCCCGACGATCAGCTCGAGCAAATCCTGCAAGCCGCGGCCGCAGCCGCTCTGCCCGAGGGGGCTCCGCGCTATTCACTGGCCCAGTTGCGGGCCAAGGCGATCGCCTTGTCCAAGGACGAGCACTAAGCAGTTCGTTCGCCAAGGAAACAGGTGTCGCTTTCAGCCTCTGTTGGCATTGGAGACCGGCGCTCGCCACGCTCTGAAATGAAAAAGGGCCCACTCGTTTCCTGGCGGAGAAACGAGCGGGCCCAATGAATTTTTAGATGGACTCAGCGCTTGCGTCGCCATCCCCAGGCAGCCAGACCGATGAGGCCAAAGGCCCCCAGAACGAACGACGAGGGCTCGGGAACGATGCACTCGTGAGTAAAGACACCGCGCACATCAAACGCACCGTTTTGAGTGAAGAGATGCAGGCTCACCTCCGGGGGGCAGAAGGGAATCGTGAAAACTTCGAGGATGTGCGTAGGCAGGCCGGAAGGGTCCGGAATAATCTGGTGCTGAATTACCGGGCTCAAGACGAATCCTGGGACGCTTGGATCGAACCAGTCAAACTGAATATTCAAGATCCCCACGGCGCCGGGGGTGAGCGATAAGACGTCGGCATCGAACGTCAAAACCTTGGGGTGAATCAAGTCAAAGATATTGGGTTCGAAGATGTTGAATGGGTTTGTCGGATCGACGATTGTAT
>JANNQN010000338.1:0-19300 GCA_031400775.1 Planctomycetia bacterium
TACCTGAACCTGACCTCGGCCCCGGCGGCTCCCGAAGCCGACGGCAGCGATGATGTTAATCCCTTGGTCACAAGTGACTCTGGGGACAGCGGCGTTGCTTCGGCCTTGGCGGCCCCGGCCTCGACCAGCCTGGAGGTCGGAGTGCCCAAATGGCTGTCGAATCGAATCGACAGCATTGATCTCACTACCGGCAGCCCGGCCAAGCTGTTCCATTACTTGCACGACGCGAACACGCCCCGTTCGCGGGCCCAGTTGCAGAAGTTCAATGACGTGACCGACGCCCTGGGTCTGGACGACGAGTTGCTCGAGGAGTTGCTGGCCGATCTGAAGTAGCAGGCTCACGCCGTGAGCCGTTAGCTGAATTCTTGCCGACTCCGATTGCCGCCTCGTACGCCAACGCGCTGGCGGCTCACGGCGTGAGCCGGATACTTAACGCGCAGTCGCTCAACCGCGTCGAATCAGTCGCTGTTCGATGACTGCGAAGATGCCGCGGGCGACATCTTCTTTGGGGCCTTGCAGGCTTTCGATGACGTTGCCTTCGCGGTCCATGATCTCGACCGTGTTGTCGAGAGAGTGCATGGCCTCGGGACCGTTGAGCACCATCAGGTCGCAGTGCTTTTTTTCGAGCTTCGCCAACGCCCGCAGGCGATGGTCTTCGGTCTCGAGCGCGAAACCGACCAGCCATTGGCCGGCTTTTTTGGCGCCGAGCGTGGCTACGACGTCGGCCGTTTCCACCAATCGCAGCTCGAGCGGCTCGCCCGTCTTGGCGATCTTGTTCGGCGCGACCATCACCGGACGATAATCGCTGGGCGCCGCCACGCCGATGAGTCCGTCGCAGTGCGGAAAGATCTTCTCGGCTTCGGCCAGCATGTCTTCGGTCGAGACAACCCTGACGACGCGCGCGGCCGCCGGATAGGTCACGTCGACCGGCCCGCTGACGATCGTCACTTCGTGTCCCAGCGCGATGGCGGCCTCGGCCAACGCTTTGCCCATGCGACCGCTGGAAGCATTGGTCAAATAACGTACCGGGTCGATGTATTGCCGGGTCGGCCCAGACGTGAGGAGAATGCGCGCCAAGGGAAGTAACCGCGATCACCGTGCGAGTAAGTGCCCGGGCGACACGCGGCCCAGACCCAGATCAAACCAGTCGTCGAGATCACACTACGTGCGGCCGCTCGAGCAGGGCTTCGATGGCGGCCAGAATCTTTTCCGGCGCGGCCATCCGTCCCACGCCGCGCTGCCGGCAACTCAGCCAGCCTTCCTCGGGATCGACAAAGTGAATACCGTCGCGGCGCAACTGCTCGACGTTGCGCTGCACGACCGGCTTGTCCCACATTTCGCAGTTCATGGCCGGCGCCATCAGCACCGGTCCCGTAAAGCTCAAGATCAGCGTGCTAAGCAAATCGTCGGCCAGGCCATTGGCGGCCTTGGCCATCAGATTCGCCGTGGCCGGTGCGATGCACAATAACTGGCCGCGCTGAGCCAGCTCGATGTGTGCGCCGAGCGGATGAGCGTGTTCTTCGAAGACCTGTTCCAGCACGGGCCGGCCGGTGAGCGCGGCAAACGTGGCCGGTCCGATGAACTCCCGAGCCGCCGCGGTCATCACCACCGAAACGCCGTGGCCTTGTTGCACCAATTGGCTGACCAGCGCGGCCGTCTTATACGCCGCGATGCCGCCGCTGACCCCAACGACAATCTCGCGCGAGCTCATAGATTCGTCAGATCCAGCTCCGGCGGTCCGCCCGACTCCTGGCCGGTGATCTTGATCTGCGCGGAACCGTCGAGGTAGATCTTGTCTTGGATGATTTCCTGGATCACGATTTCCAGCTTGTTGTCGGTCTTGATGTCGACCAACGGCCGGCTGCCGGCATTGAGCGCCACTAGCCGCTTCTGGATCAGCGTCGACAGCTTGAACCGTCCGCCGACCTTGTTGACAATCGCTTCTTCACGCAGCTCATCGAGCATGGATCTACCCTTTTGGGGAACGGATGATGTCGCAAATCTCTTGGACCGCCCGGTCCACGTCGTCGTTGACCACCTGGTGCTGATAGCGATCGGAGCAGGCCAATTCGCGGCTGGCCACTTCGAGCCGCCGTTGGATCGCGTCCTCGCTTTCACTGCCCCGGCCGCGCAAGCGACGCTCCAATTCGTCGTGCGAACTGGGATGCACAAAGATAGTCAGCGCTTGGGGATACCGCTCGACGACCTCCATGGCGCCCTGGACGTCAATCTCTAAGACTATCGACTTGCCGGCCTCGAGGCTAGGGGTGACCTCGCCCGACAGAGTGCCATACCAGTGTCCGCGGCCGAAAACCTCGTGACATTCCAGGAATTCTCCGGCCGCTCGCCGCCGCTGAAACTCCTCGCCCGTAAGAAAGTGGTAGTCGACGCCATCCCGCTCGCCCTGCCGCGCCGGTCGGGTCGTGGCCGAAACACTGGCCGACAGCTCCGGGCAGCGCTCGAAAAGCCGCTTCAAGAGCGTGGTCTTGCCGGCGCCCGAGGGGCCCGAAATGACGATCAGTCTGCCGCCGCTCTGTGGGTTCATGGCCTTCGGGTGCAAGCCTTGTAAACGCGCAACCGCAAGGTCGCACGCGGCTTCACTCCACATTCTGGATCATTTCGCGAATTCGTTCGATCGCCGCCTTGATCTCGATGACGTGCCGCGATATCTGCACGTCGTTGGCCTTCGAACCGATGGTGTTGGTCTCGCGCGACATTTCCTGCGTCAGGAACTCGAGCTTGCGCCCCGAACTCTCTGGCATGTCGAGCGTGCTTGCGAACTGCTCCAAGTGGCTTCGCAGCCGCAC
This sequence comes from Planctomycetia bacterium, assembly GCA_031400775.1. Taxonomy (GTDB): domain Bacteria; phylum Planctomycetota; class Planctomycetia; order Pirellulales; family PALSA-1355; genus PALSA-1355. The sequence continues at coordinate 2,808 of JANNQN010000338.1, forward strand.
GATCTCCTCCGAGATATCGCTGCGCTCGGCAAAGATGCTGATCTCGCGAATCAAGTCGCCCGGCTCCAGAGTGACCTGATACTCGGCCAGCGTCTTAGTCAATCGCTCGGTCAATCGTCCGCGATAGGAATCGCCCACTTGCGGCGCCAGCAGTTCGATCGCGTCCAGCTCGCGGGCGATCGAGGCGACGTTGGCCGCCAGATCGGCCGCCATGGCTCGGCCTTCTTCGGCCCGCATGGCGTCCATATTCTTCATGGCGGCAGCGAGCGTTTCGCTCACGATCGGCCAGTCGGCGGCGGCGTCGAGCTCGGCGCCGGCCGTTTCGCTGACGACGCCCGGCAGGTTCAATAAGGCTTCTACGCCGATCGGATCCGGCAGCTTCCACCGTTTGCGCAGCTCCTCGAGTTGATCGCGGTATCCGCCCAACACCGAGGCGTTGACCCGGTAGTCGTCGCTCGCTCGGGCACGATCGACGCGTAGAGTGATCTGGACTGTGCCGCGCTTGACGTGCTGCCGCACGAGGCTTTCGATTTGCGGCTCGAGCGTGCCGTAGCCGTCGCCGCAACGGGTCACCAGCTTGAAATAGCGGCTGTTGATCGTGCGCGCCTCGATCGAGACGGCCAATTGTGGATCTTTGCGGTGCGCTTCACCAAAGCCGGTCATGCTCAGCAACAAGGGAGCGATTCTCCTGCACGTCTGTTGCCGCCGGCGTGGTCTGCACTAGTACAAAGCGGTGTGCGACCGAGCTTTAGCGGAAATCTATTTGGGTGAGTCGGTTTTGGCGTCGGTAGCCGGGGTGGTTGCTTCGGGGGTTGTCGCGGCGGGAGGCGAGCTCGTGGGCGCCGACTCGGCCGGAGCAGCCTTGGCTTCGTCGGTCTTCGTTTCGGTGGCTTTCGGGCCGCCGGCAGCACCGGGCCCGGTTTCGGTTCCCTTGGGGGCCGGGCCGGAAGGTCCGGTCGCGGCGTTCTGACCCAAGTTGGGCGCGAGTGGGCTGCTTTCGTTGAGCAACTTCACCGAGACGGCACACAGCACGATCCAGAAAGCGGCCACGCCGATCGTGATTCGCGTGAACAGATCGCCGGCCTTGGTTCCGAACGCGCTCTGACCGCCCAAGCCGCCGAAGGCTCCGGCCAGTCCGCCTCCGCGACCGCGCTGGATGAGGACCAACAAGATCAAGAACACCGCGGTCAAAAGCAAAAGCGTCATCAACAATCCGTTCAACATGGCTTTATCAGTCTCCGGTTTGGCGGAGAAAACTCCCTCACTGTATGTCGGTATATACTGTATGTCGGTAGGTTACGAGCGGCGGCTGCCCGGCGGCGATGCCCAGGAATTCGTCGGCCTTGAGGCTCGCCCCGCCCACCAGGGCGCCGTCCACGTTGGGCTTGGCCAACAGCTCGGCCGCGTTGCTGGCTTTCACGCTGCCGCCATACAGGATTCGAACGCCCTCGGCGGTCGACGCATTGTAACGATCGGCCAGGATCTTGCGAAGATCCATATGCACGGCTTCGGCCTGCTCGGGCGTGGCCACTTTGCCGGTCCCAATGGCCCAAACCGGCTCATAGGCGATCACCACGCGGGCGATCTGATCCTCGGACAGGTTGCCCAGGGAACCTTCGAACTGCCGGCGGATGACCGCTCCGGTCTGGTTGGCTTCGCGTTCGGCCAAGAGCTCGCCCACGCACACGATCGGCGTCAGCCCGGCGGCCAGAGCCTTGAGCGTCTTCTTATTCACGTCCTCGTCGGTTTCTTTATAAATGTGTCGCCGCTCGCTGTGCCCCAGGATCACGTAGCGGCAGCCCAGATCGACCAGCATTGCCGCGCTGATCTCGCCTGTGAAGGCGCCATTCGGCTCGTAGCACATGTTCTGCGCGCCGTGGGCCAGGGCCGAGCCGGCGGTCGCCGTGCGCACCGCATCCAGGTAAACGGCCGGCGGAAAAACCGCCAGGTCGACACCGGGAAAATCGCCGGCCCGAGCGGCCACGGCCGAGGCCAGCGCCACGGCGTCGGCCCGATCGAGGTTCATCTTCCAGTTTCCGGCGATGAAAGGACGTCTCATGCTTTTCCTTGCTTGGCGTAGGTAATCGTCTTGCCCAACAGAGTCGCCATGGCGGCGATTTGCCCGGCCAGTTTTTCGTACTGTTCGGGCAGCAGGGCCTGCGGTCCGTCGGACATGGCTTCCTCCGGACAGTTGTGAACTTCGATATGCACGCCATCCGCGCCCGCGGCGACTCCGGCCAGAGCACACGCCGGGATCAGGTCGGGCCGCCCAGTGGCATGGCTGGGATCGACAATGATCGGCAAGTGCGAAAGCCCCTTGCAGACGGGCACCGCCGCCACGTCGAACAAGTTGCGCGTGGCCGGATCGAAGCTCTTCACGCCGCGCTCGCAGAGCACAACGTTGGGATTGCCTTGCGAGAGGATGTATTCGGCGCTCATCAGCAAATCGACCACCGTTGCACTCATGCCCCGCTTGAGCAATACCGGCTTCTTAGTGCTACCGACTTCGGTCAGGAGCGTAAAGTTCTGCATGTTGCGGGCGCCGATCTGGATCATATCGGCGTAGCGTTCGACGACTTCGACGCGGCGCGGATCCATGACCTCGGTCACCACCGGCATGCCGTGCTTGCGGCCCACGTCTCGAAGGATCTTCAGTCCTTCTTCGCCCATTCCCTGGTAGGCATAGGGGCTGGTGCGCGGCTTGTACGCCCCGCCGCGGAGGATGTTGGCGCCCGATGCGCGGACGGACGCGGCGATTTCATCCATGCGTATTTCGCCTTCGATAGCGCAAGGTCCAGCGATCATCGCCAGGTTGCCGCCGCCGATCTTCACTCCGCCGACGTCGACCACGCTAGGCTCGGGATGCGCTTCGTTGCTGGCCAGCTTATAGGCCGGCAAGACGCGAATCACGTCGGCTACGCCGGGGATGGCCTGAAATGTGGCCGGCTCGAACTGCGACTCGTCGCCGATCACGCCAATGATCGTGCGGTGCGTTCCGCGGCTCAGGTGCGCTTTCAGTCCGAGCGATTCGACCCGCGCGATCACGTGGTCGATTTGTGCGTCGGTGGTGCCTGCTTTGAGAATGATGATCACGGGTTTATGTCTCTAAATAGAAGTCGAGTGACGAACGATGCGTTAAGGCTTCTCGACCCGGAGGCGGAGATGGGGTGGCTGCGGCGCGGCGGCCGAAGGTGGCTCGCCAGCAGCCTGCACCACAGTTTACCCGACGAGCGGCTTGAGTTCGACGGGGTCCGTGGCGTGCTCAGTCCGGCCGCAATCGTGAGCCATCTATTCGACGGGGGCCATCTTGGCGTAGGACCCCAAGACTTCCAATCGCACGGCCTTGCGCTCCAAGGCCGCGATTGCGCGGCGCACGCGCGGGTCTTCCTCGTGCCCCTCTAACTCCACGAAGAACATGTAGCCCCCCTCGGGGCGAGCGATCGGAAACGACTCGATCCAGGTCAAATTCAAGCGATTTTTCTTGAAGACGTTCATCGCGTCGGCAAGCGAGCCGGGCTGATGCTCGACCTCGAACATGAGCGCGCACTTGTCGTTGCCGGTGCGCGGGCCGGTCTCGTCGCTGATGACGGCGAATCGCGTCAGATTGCCTTTGTTGTCTTCGATGTCGGCCGCCAGCACATTCAGGCCGTAATGCACGCCGGCCTGCAAGCTGGCGATGGCCGCGGCGCCTGCTTTGTCCTGGGCCAGTTGGGCCGCCGTCGTGGTGCTGGTCACTTCGACCATCCGCGCGGCCGGCAGGTGCCTGGCCAGCCAGTTGCGGCATTGCGACAGCGCCTGTGGCTTGCTGTAGACCTCCTCCACCTCGCCTCGTGCACAGCGGCCCAGCAGGTTGTGATGAATTCGCAGTTGCACTTCGCCGCAAATGCGGGCCGGCAAACGGGCAAACATATCGAGAGTGTCGGCCACGCGGCCGTCGGTCGAGTTTTCGATCGGCACCAGCCCGAAATCGGCGTGGCGGCGATTGATCTCCTCGAAGACGGCCGGAATGTTCGAAACCGGCACCAGCTCCACGCTTTGACCGAAGCGGTGGATCGCGGCCAAATGGCTGTAGCTGTACGCCGGGCCGAGGTAGGCCACGCGGAGGTCCTTTTCCAAGGACCGAGAGCCGCTAATGATCTCGCGAAACACGGCCCGCACGCAACGATCCGCAAGGGGTCCCTTGCTGAGCGACAGCACGCGGTTGAGCACCTCGTCCTCGCGGGCCGGGGCATACGCCGAGATTCCGCTATTGCTTTTCACCTTGCCGATTTCCAGCGCCAGTTGCGCCCGATCGTTCATCAGCCGGACCAGTTCCTGGTCGACGCGGTCGATCTTGGCCCGCAGAGCGGCGATCGTGGGCGTGCGCGAGCCGGCAGTGCTGGCTCCCCGTTTTGCCGCCTTCTCCTTCGCCATAGATTGAGCTTCTCAACAGGTCGTCCGAGGACCGCCGAACCGAGAGTCGGTAAGCTGGTAAAACGTTGACACACCTTGTACTTGGGTCAAATCGGAGTGTCAAGCTATCGGCCGCGACACGCAAGTATAGGGAACGGAAACCCACGGACGGCAATGATGCTATAACACTTTGGGTTGGCGGAGTGCCTTCTTCGGGAGGAATGCGCCGCTGAATCGGATTGTGCAGAGTCTTTTCGAACAGCGCCCGGCAGCGGAGAAATCTTGGCTCAAACTGGGCACTACTGTCAATTTGGCAGGAGCGCGCATCGCTCGTTTTCAACCGTGCCAAAAAGGCAGCTAGTGGGCGCGAAATGCGTGAGAGGTAGTAGTCGCGCGCCCCCGTCGGCCACCGCTAAGTTGTTCGTTGTCAATTATTTGCAGAAACCGTTCGTCGTCCGTCGAAGCAGCGGCATATTCTTTGCTGAGAGAGTCGCACCAGGGCCCGCGCTCGCCTGGTCTGGCACGCGCTGGGCCCGTGCCGTCACAACCGACCAGTCCCAACAGAATTCCAACCATACGACATAGGACCATTTTTCGCGGCGGCCGTGTGGCGAGTGATCGCCCCGGCCCAACAGCCGCGTTCATAACGGTGAAAGGAGCATTCAATGGCTCGCGGTGAGAAGATTATTGGCATCGACTTGGGCACCACCAACTCGGTCGTTGCCATTATGGAGGGCAAAGAGGCCAAGGTGATTCCGAACCAGGAAGGCAACCGCCTCACGCCGAGCGTCGTGGCGTTTACCGATAAGGGCGATGTGCTCGTTGGCGACCTGGCTCGCCGGCAGGCCGTCACGAATCCCACGCGGACGATCTACTCGATCAAGCGCTTCATGGGCCGCCGGCACAACGAGGTCCAGTCCGAAGAGAAAATCGTACCCTACGAGGTCGTGGGCGGCGCCGACGATTACGTCAAAGTTCGCGTCGGCGGCAAGGACTACACCCCGTCGGAGATCTCGGCGCTGATCGTCCGCAAGCTGAAGGAAGCCGCCGAGGCTTACCTGGGCTATAAAGTCAATAAGGCCGTGATCACGGTCCCCGCCTACTTCAACGACGCCCAGCGCCAGGCCACCAAAGACGCCGGCCAGATCGCGGGCCTGGAAGTCGCGCGCATCATCAACGAGCCGACCGCGGCGGCACTGGCCTACGGCTTGGACCGCAAGGAACACGAGAAGATCGTGGTCTTCGACTTGGGCGGCGGAACGTTCGACGTTTCGGTGCTGGAAGTGGCCGACGGCGTGTTTCGCGTCATCAGCACCAACGGCGATACGCACTTGGGCGGCGACGACTTCGATCAGGTGTTGATCAACTACGTGGCCGACGAGTTCAAGAAAGAGTCCGGCATCGATCTGCGCAAGGACACCATGGCCCTGCAGCGACTGCAAGAGGCTTGCGAGAAGGCCAAGAAGGAATTGAGCTCGGCCAGCACTTCGGACATCAATCTGCCGTTCATCACGGCCGATGCCAACGGTCCCAAGCACTTGCAGTTGAGCATCACCCGCAGCAAGTTCGAGCAACTGGTCGATCACCTGATCGACCGCTGCCGCGGACCGCTGGAACAGGCCATGAAAGACGCCAAGCTGCAAACCAGCGAGATCGACGAAGTGGTGCTGGTGGGCGGTTCGACGCGGATTCCGAAGGTACAAGAGCTGGTCACTAAGATGTTCGGCAAAGAGCCGCACAAGGGCGTGAATCCTGACGAGGTCGTGGCCATCGGCGCCGCGATTCAGGGCGGCGTTCTGGCCGGTGAAGTGCAAGACATTCTGCTGCTGGACGTCACGCCGCTGTCGCTGGGCATCGAGACCGAGGGCGGCGTCATGACGCGCCTGGTCGAGAAGAACACCACGATTCCGGCCGAGCGCAAGCAAACGTTCAGCACGGCCGCCGACGGCCAGACGGCCGTTACGATTCGGGTCTTCCAGGGCGAACGCGAGATGGCCAACGACAACCGGCTGCTCGGACAGTTCAACCTGGAGGGCATTCCGCCGTCCCCGCGCGGAATTCCGCAAATCGAGGTCAAGTTCGACATCGACGCCAACGGCATTTTGAATGTCGCGGCCAAGGAACTGGGCACGGGCAAGGAACAGACAGTGCGCATCGAGCAATCGAGCGGTTTGACCGAAGCGGAAATTCAGAAGATGCGCAAGGACGCCGAGTTGCACGCCGAAGAGGACAAGAAAAAGCGGCAGTTGGCCGAGCTTCGCAACCAGGCCGACTCGATGGCCTACCAGGTCGAGAAGCTGATCAAGGAGAACGCCGACAAGCTGAAGGACACCGACAAGGCGCCGCTCGAGGCTTCGATCAACAAGGTTCGCGAGGCCGCCAAGGGCGAAAACGCCGACGCCATCAAATCGGCCGTAGCCGAGCTCGAGCAGGCTTCGCAGGCGCTGAGCAAATTGCTCTATCAATCGCAACAAGCCGCTGCCGGCGGCGCGGCTCAAACGGGCGGCGACGGCAAGAAGCCGGGCGACGAGGAAGTGGTCGACGCCGAGTTCGAAGTGAAAGAGTAACGACCGCGCGTCATCGCGATCGAGCGCTCGTTACCATGCGCGCTATGCGATGGATTCGTGGCGCGGGAAGGCCCCTTTTCGCCTTGGCTGGCCTTCCGGCGCACGCCGTCGCTTCAATGGCGACGGATAGCAGGGCAGGCCAGGGCGGAAACAGGGCACTTATGGCGATCCGATTCGATAAGCTGACAATCAAGGCTCAAGAAGCCCTGCAGCGGGCCCAGACACTGGCGGCCGATCGCGGAAACCCGCAGATCGAGGCGCTGCATCTGTTGGCGGCCCTGTTGGCCGAGCACGAGGGCGTTGTCCGCCCGATCTTGGAGAAGATCGGCGTCAATCGGGCTCAGCTCGAAAAGATTGTCGACGCCGAATTGGGCCATCTGCCCAAAGTCTCCGGCGGCGCTCAGCCGCAATTGGGCGACAGCACGGTGAAGGTGATCGAAGCGGCCCAGAAGCTGGCCGAGTCGATGAAGGACGAATTCGTCTCGACCGAACACTTGTTGTTGGCGCTGGTCCAGGTCGACTCGAAGGCCAAAAACGTCCTCAAGCTCAACGCCGTTGACGAAGCGGTGGTTCTCAAGGCCCTGCAAGCCGTCCGCGGCAGTTCGCGCGTCTCGGATCAGACGCCCGAAGACAAGTTCCAGGCCCTGCAGAAGTACGGCATCGATCTGGTGGAACGGGCCAGCCGCGGCAAGCTCGACCCCGTGATCGGCCGCGATCAGGAAATTCGCCGCGTCATCCAGGTGTTGTCGCGGCGGACGAAGAACAATCCCGTGCTGATCGGCGAGCCGGGCGTCGGCAAGACGGCCATCGCCGAAGGGCTGGCCCTGCGCATCGTGCAAGGGGACGTGCCGCTGAGCCTGAAGAACAAACGCGTGATCGCGCTCGACTTGGGAGCCCTGATCGCCGGTACCAAGTTTCGCGGCGAGTTCGAAGAGCGGCTCAAGGCCGTGCTGCGCGAAGTGCAGGATGCAGGCGGAAATATCATTTTGTTCATCGACGAGTTGCACACCGTCATCGGCGCAGGCGCGGCTGAAGGGGGTAGCGACGCGGCGAACCTGCTCAAGCCGGCCTTGGCCCGCGGCGAGCTGCGCTGCATTGGCGCTACAACGCTGGACGAGTATCGCAAGCATATTGAAAAAGACGCGGCCCTTGAGCGCCGCTTTCAGCCGATCTACGTCAACGAGCCCAACGTCGAAGACACGATCGCCATCTTGCGCGGACTGAAGCCCCGCTACGAAGCGCACCACAAAGGCGTCAAGATCAAGGACTCGGCCCTGGTGGCCGCGGCCAAACTTTCAAGTCGCTACATCACCGATCGGTTTCTGCCGGATAAGGCGATCGACTTGATGGACGAGGCCATGAGCCGGCTGGCGATGGAACTGGAAAGCGTTCCCAGCGAGATCGATCAGGTGCAGCGCCGCTTGACGCAGTTGGAGCTGGCCGCCCGGCAGTTGGCCGAAGAGACCGAGGAACACGCCCAGGATCGATTGGCCGAAATCGAGGAGGAGATGCGCGAGCTGCGGGCTCGCCTGGCCAATCTGCGCGAGCAATGGGAAGGCGAAAAGCTGGGCTTGGGCAACGTCCAGGAAATCCGCAACAAGCTGGTCGAGGCCGAGCTCAAGTTCGAAAAGCTGAACTCGGCCATCCGCGAGAAGCAGGGCACGGGGCAGGTCGTCGGCGAGCAGGAATATCAACAACTGTACGAACTGGACAACGAACGCCGCAAGCTGGCCAAGCGAGTCGAGACCGCCGAAGTCGCCGAGCCCACCACCACGACGCGGCGACTGTTGCGTCAGGAGGTCGGACCCGAGGAAATTGCCGAGGTCGTCAGCGCCTGGACCGGCATTCCGGTTACGCGAATGATGGAGACCGAACGCGCCAAGCTGCTGGTGCTAGAAGAGCGTCTGCACCAGCGCGTCATTGGCCAGGATGAGGCCGTGGCCGCCGTCTCGAACGCGGTCCGCCGCAATCGCTCCGGTTTGCAGGACCCGAACCGGCCGATCGGCTCGTTCATTTTCCTGGGTCCGACCGGCGTCGGAAAAACCGAGTTGTGCAAGGCCCTGGCCGAAGTGCTCTTCGATGACGAAAACGCCATGGTCCGTGTCGACATGAGCGAGTTCATGGAACGCCACACCGTCAGCCGCCTGATTGGCGCGCCGCCGGGCTACGTGGGCTACGAAGAGGGCGGGCGATTGACCGAAGCCGTGCGCCGCCGACCGTACAGCGTGGTGCTGTTGGACGAGATCGAGAAGGCGCATCGCGACGTGTTTAACGTGCTATTGCAGGTGCTCGACGATGGCCGGCTGACCGACAGCCACGGCCGCACCGTGGACTTCACTAACACGATCATCGTGATGACCTCGAACATTGGCAGCCAGTTGATCCAGCAGATTTCACAGGAAGGCGGCAGCGAAGAGGAGAGCCGCGAAGCGGTTCGCGGCGCGCTCCAGGCACATTTCCTGCCCGAGTTTCTCAATCGCGTTGATGAGACGATCATCTTCCATCCGCTCGATCGCACTCAGATTCGCAAGATTGTCGGCCTGCAGACCCAGCACCTGGCCCGGCAGTTGGAGGCGCACGGCATGCGGTTGGACGTGACCGAGGCGGCGCTCGATGCCATCGCCCGCGACGGCTACGATCCGATGTACGGCGCCCGGCCGCTGAAGCGAGTGATCCAGCAGCAGATTCAAAATCCGCTGGCGGCGGAGATCCTCAAGGGGCGATTTGGCGAGGGCGTCACCGTGCGGATCGACTATCGCGACGGCGAGTTCACCTTCGAGCGCATCGAAGAAGGTGCCGAAGAGCCCGCCGCGACTCGCTAGCGCGCTGCGGCGAGTTTTTCTTCGCACTAACCCGACGCGCCAGCGAGGGAGCTAACGAGAAGAACCCTCGCTGGCGCGTCGGGTTAGTGTTCCTGGCTGCGTGTGAACGGCAGCGCGAGCCCCCTCACGCCTACTACCGGGCATCCTTGAACACTTCTTGCAGACAGGCCAGCGCCTTCTTGCCGTGCTTGCCATCGACGACGACGTTCACGCGGACTTCGCTGGTGCTGATCATGTCCACGTTGATGCCCGCCTGCGCCAGGCAACGGAACGTGCGAATCGCCACCTCGGTGTGGCTCCGTAGTCCGATGCCCGAGACCGATAGCTTGCCGACCTGCGGGCTGCCCAAGATCGGGCCGCAGTGCAGACGGTCGGTCAGCGCCTGCAGCAGGTCCAGGCACTGCTGATACTGGGTTTGCGGCACGGTGAAGCTGAGCTTGGCTTTGCCCTCGCGGCCGTAGCTTTGCACGATCATGTCGACGAAGATGCCGCCATCGGCCACGGCTTCGAACACGGCCGCGGCAATGCCCGGCTGATCGGCCACGCCACTTACGGTCAGGCGGGCCTGCGTTTCGTCGAGGGCGATGTCGTCGATCGTCAGTTCTTCCATCTTTTGCAAGCGAGCCACCACGGCCACCGCGTCGCTGGCTTGCTTGGCGGCGCCGCCGGACTTGGAAACCGCAGCAGGATTATTGATCCCTTGCGGCGCTTCGTGCAGGCCGAAAGCCTGGTGTACCGCGCGCAGCGCCGACACGGCCTCGTCGCGAGCCACGAGTACCGAGATTTTGATTTCGCTCGTCGTGATCATCAGGATATTGACTTTGGCGTCGGCCAACGCCCGAAACATCTTTCTGGCAACGCCGGTTTGCTTGGCCATGCCCAAGCCGACGACCGACACTTTGGCGACCGCGTCGTCATGGGCCACGCCTTCGGCGCCCAGTTCGGCTGCGGCGGCCTCGACCGCCTTGAGGGTCTGTCGCAAGTCGTCGGTCAACACGCTGAACGAAATATCGGCGAATCCGTCGGCGCCCACGTTCTGCACGATCATGTCCACGGAGATGGCCTGGCCGGCAATCTTCGAAAAGATGCCCAGGCTCGTTCCCGGCTTGTCGGGCACGCCCAGGATTGTGACGCGGGCTTCGTTCTTGGCCAGGGCCGCACCGCCCACCGCCTGGTCCTCGGCTTCGGGCAGCGCCGTGATCATCGTGCCCGGCACGTCGCTAAAACTGGTGCGGACGTGAATCGGCACGGAGAATTTCTTGGCAAACTCGATCGAGCGGTTGTGCATCACGCCCGCCCCCAGGCTGGCCAGCTCGAGCATCTCGTCGTAGCTCACCCGCGCGATATGCCGGGCTTCGGGCAGGACCCGCGGATCGGTCGTGTACACGCCGTCGACGTCGGTGTAGATCTCGCAGGCATCGGCCGCCAGCACTGCCGCCAGGGCCACGGCCGTGGTGTCGCTGCCGCCGCGTCCCAGCGTGGTGATGTTGAAGTCTTCGTCGATGCCCTGGAAGCCCGCGGCGATGACGATCTTGCCCTCGGCCAGGGCCCGCCGCACGCGCTCGGTCGAGATCGACTGAATTCGTGCCTTGGTGTGCGTGCTGTCGGTCTTGATGCCGATTTGCGCTCCGGTCAGGCTGATGGCTTCGTGCCCGAGAGAGTGGATCGCCATCGCCATGAGTGCCACGCTCACCTGCTCGCCGGTCGAGAGCAGCATGTCCATCTCGCGGGCCGGCGGTTGATCGGTGATCTGTCCGGCCAATTCGATCAACAGATCCGTGTTGTGGCCCATGGCGCTGACGACCATTACCACCTGGTTGCCCTCTTGCTGGGCGCGGACCGCCTTGCGGGCTGCGGCCAAAATCTTCTGACTGTCGGCGACGCTCGTGCCGCCGAATTTCTGCACGATCAAGGGCATGGACTAGGTATTCCTCGCTAACTCGATAACTGGTTGTGGTCGCTCGTCCGGTGGGGTTTCATGACGTTCCCAAAAAATGTCGCATCAGCTTCCACCCTTCGTCGAAGGCCAGTTGCGATTCGGCCGCGGCCGCCTCGTCGTAGGCTTTGAACTTGTCGGGCGACACGCCGGCGCCGGCAATGGCAAAGGGGACGGCGCCGTGGCTGTGCGTCTTGGTGCGCAGCGGCGTGGGATGATCGGGACTGACCATCAGGCGGTAGTCGCCCTGCGCGGCCAACGCCTGATGAAGCGGGCCGACAATGTGTCGGTCGATTTCCTCAATGGCATTGACCTTGGCCTGCACGTTGCCTTCGTGCGAGGCCTCGTCCGGCGCCTCGACATGCACGCAAATAAAATCCGTTTGGCCAATCGCGGCGATCGCAGCGCGGCCCTTGGCGGCGTAGTCGGTATCCAGATAACCGGTAGCGCCGACCACCTCGATCGTTCGCCAGCCGATCAGCTTGGCCAGTCCGCGCAGCAGGTCGACGGCCGTGATCATCGCGCCGCTCTTGCCGTACAATTCGGCAAACGGCGGCACGCGCGGCGAGCTGCCCTGTCCCCATAGCCAGATATTGGTGGCCGGCAAGCGGCCCTGCTGGCGGCGGCGAACGTTGACCGGATGGTCGGCAAAAATCGCGATGCTCTCGGTCATCAATTGATTCAAAAACGTGCTGCCGGGCCCGCGCGGGTAGTCGTCCAGCACCGACTTATCGGTCAGGTCGTGCGGCGGCGTGGCCCGGGTGTCGGCCGTGAACGGAGCGGCTTCGCCCTGGCTGCGATAGATCAGCAGATTGCGATAGCTCACGCCGGGCACAAATTCCAAGTTGGCGCTGCCCAATTGCGATTGTAGCGTGGCCAACAGCTCGGCGGCTTCTTCGCTCGAGATATGGTCGGCCGTGAAATCCCGCATCGTCTGGTCTTCGATCGTGACCAGGTTGCAGCGAATCGCACAGTCGCCCGCGGCAAGTTGAATTCCCTGGGCGGCGGCCTCCAGCGGAGCGCGGCCGGTGAAATACTGGTTGGGGTTGTAGCCCAGCAGGCTCAGGTTGGCGACGTCCGAGCCCGCGGGCAGCGCGGCCGGCACGTGGTTGGCCCGGCCCACGACGCCTGCGACGGCCAGCGCGTCCATGGCTGGGATTGCTGCGGCTGCCAGCGGCGTTCTTCCGCCCAGCGATTCCTGGGGCTCGTCGGCGCAGCCGTCGGGGATGACCAATGCGTATTTCATCGTGAAATCTTAAGTTGTCGAGCAAGTCGGTTTGTCGAGCGCGTTCGCATCAGTCTCGAACGCGCATTCGCATACTGTGGCCGCGCATGAACGGCAATCGGTCGATAGCCCCGATCGCGCGGCACATGGCGCCTTCGGTCGTATTGTGCGTCATGATCACCAAGGGGACAACGCCCTGGCTGCCTTCCTCGGCTTCGTGCTGGATGACCGACGCGATCGAAATATTTTGCAGTCCCAGCAGGCCGGCGATCTCGGCCAGTACGCTGGGCTGATCGGCCACGTTGAATCGCAAGTAGTAGCGGCCCGAGACGTTGCGATAGTCGCCGGCGGCGACGCTGGTTCCGCGCGCCGACCACAGCTCGAGCGTGCGAAAGGTGATCGCGGAGCGTCCGACGGCCGTGTCGATCAGATCGGCCACGACGGCCGAAGCGGTGGGCATCTGACCTGCGCCCAGGCCGGAGAAGAACACGCGGCCGACCGCGTCTCCCACCACGCTGATGGCATTGTAGGCTCCGCGAACCTCGGCCAGCGGGGTGCTTAGTTTGACCAAAGTCGGCGAAACGTGAAGCTCCAACCCAGCCGGCGTCAATTGCGCCACGGCCAACAGCTTGATCCGATAGCCGAGCTCCTTGGCATACTTCAGGTCGGCCAGCTCCAGCTTATCGATGCCTTGTCGCGGAATGTCGCTCCAGGCCACCCGCGCGCCGAAAGCCAGGTGGGACAGGATGGCCAGTTTTTGGGCGGCATCACTGCCGTCGACGTCCATCGTCGGATCGGCTTCGGCAAAGCCCAATCGCTGTGCGTCGCGAACGGCGTCGGCATACGAAGCGCCGTGGATTTCCATCTGCGTGAGGATGTAATTGCTGGTGCCGTTGAGAATCGCGTGGATCGATTGGATCTGGTTGGCCGACAGGCACTGGCTGATGTTGGCCACGATCGGAATGCCGCCGGCCACCGAGGCTTCAAACGCGATCGAGCGCCCCAACTCGCGGGCCCGATCGAACAGCTCGGGCCCGTGCGCGGCCAAAAGAGCCTTGTTGGCCGTGACAATGTCTTTTCCGCTGGCCAACAGGTCGAGCACGATGGATCGCGCGGGCTCAAGCCCGCCCAGCAGTACCGCCACGACCGAAATCTCGGGATCGGCCGTGATCCGCTTGAGATCGTCCGACAAAACGCCGCCGGGGAGCTCGATTTCGCGTTTCTTCCGCAAATCGCCGACCACGACCTGCGCCAGCTCCATGCGCCGGCCGGAATGGCGGGCGATTCGATCGCCGTGCTCCACCAATAGTCGGGCCACGCCGGTGCCGACCGTTCCCAACCCGACGATGGCTACTTTGATTGCTGACATAGGAATTGACCGTTTTGGACGTGCGAATCGCTCATGGTAGGACGAGGGTCGGCGCGGCGTCAAGGTTCGACCCGATAGAAGTTTAGGGCCAGAGCCGGAGCGCAATTATCGGTATGGCCGAAACGGGTTAACGTATTGGCGCGCTTGTCGCCCATTTCTCTGGCGCGGTCGCGAGGCCCACCCTTAAGGGTGGCAAGAACCGGAAGCGCCGGTTGTCGTCGTGCATAAAATCGGAAAAACTGTTGAGAAATACTTGCAAGTGTTCGCCGCCCGGTTATCCTATGTGGTTGACAGTGGCGTCGTACACGGCCGTGACTTAATTGAATCAAATGACTCATCCTCGGCGAGAATCGCTAATGAGCTGGAACCGAATTCAATCCTTGAAATTTATCGCTGCCATTAGTTTGGCATCTTGCTTGGCCTCCGGTCGAGCCGAGGCCGGCGCGATTACGTCAATGGTGCAGATCGACGTCTCCGCCGAAGGCCACTCGGGCAGTTGGTTTCTCGAGGTGCCCCTCACTGGCGAGATAACCACGTGGCAGCTTCCCAGCGACGTTCAAATCTATAGCAGCACGGACCCGGAATTGTTGTTGGCCACCATCGACGATTTGTCGATGCAGTTGGACACCGATCCGGCGGTTGTACTGAATTTTGCGGTCATTGCTGGAGCGGTGAATACGAACTTCAGCATCTCGTCGCCGAATGTTCCATTCGCGGGCATTCTCAATCCGCAGTCGTTCGCCCAAGCTGGTATTACGGTCACCGATAACAACGGCGACGGGGCGACCCTCACTGGGCTGTTCCCCGGCGTGAAGGCATACGAGGCGCAATACAATGGCGCCACCGGCGTGTTTGCCGATTTGGTATCTCCGGTTGTCGCGCCCGGTTTCGGCGGCGCGCTAGGGCAGGAGCGGCTTCCGCCCATCCCACCCAACAGAATTCCAATCGCGGGTTTGGTCACCGATATCGAGTCGGATTTTTGGTTTACCTTGACCGCGTTTGATTCGGCTGGCGCAACGAGTCGCTTCGATGTCGTGCCCGAACCGTCGAGTATCGTGCTGGCAATCATGGGTGGTGTAGCCTTGCTATGGCACGCACACCGCCGTCGCCGTAAATAGCCGCGGCTCCTAGCTTGATTCATTCAATTTCGCCGACGAGAACCTCGTCGGCGATTTTTTTTGCCGCAGCGCAGTCGGGTTGCGGTCCGCGACCGCGGTACGATAAAGTGCCGCAAGCCACGTCCACGTTTGATCCTCGATTGGGCAATGTCGCGCAATGAACGCTGAGTCCCTCGAATTCTTCCGCCGACTGCTGGAAACCCCCAGCCCCTCGGGCTACGAGCAACCGGTCCAGAAGGTCGTGCGCGAATACGTTGCCAGCTTCGCCGACGAAGTCACCACCGACGTGCATGGCAACGTGATCGCGTCGCGCAATCCCGGCGCGCGGCTGCGCGTGATGTACGCCGGCCACTGCGATCAGATCGGCTTTCTGGTGCAGTACATCGACGCCGACGGGTTCTTGTACGTTCAGCCTATCGGCGGTTGGGACCCGATCGTGCTCGTCGGCCAGCGGTTGACGGTGTGGACCGCCGACGGGCCCATATTTGGCGCCATCGCGCGTAAGCCGATCCACCTGCTGACCGATGACGAACGCAAACAAGTTCCCAAGCTCAAGGACTTGTGGCTGGACATCGGCGCGAAGGACAAGGAAGAAGCGGCGGCGCTCGTGCGCATCGGCGACCCGGCCACGTTGGAATTGGGATTGCGAACGATGCGCAACGGCTTTGCCAGCGCCCCGGCGATGGACGACAAAGCCGGTTTGTGGGTTGCCATCGAGGCGCTGCGTCGCACCCAAGGCAAGAAACTCAATTGCGCACTATTCGCCGTCTCCACCGTGCAGGAAGAGATCGGATTGCGCGGAGCGACGACCAGCACCTACGGGGTGAACCCGCACGTCGGCATCGCCATCGACGTGACGCACGCCACCGATTGTCCCACGATCGACAAAAAGCAGGAAGGGGACGTGGCCTTGGGCAAAGGCCCGGTCATCTTCCGCGGACCGAACATGAATCCGCTGGTGGTCTCGCGACTGATGGAGGCCGCCTCGGCCGGCGACGTGCCCTATCAGGTCGCTGCCAGCGGCCGAGCCACGCCCACCGACGCCAACACGATACAAACCAGCC
>JANNQN010000339.1:0-18086 GCA_031400775.1 Planctomycetia bacterium
GATGGTCCGGCCCACGAGCGATCGCAAACCCGGATTGTCGTCAACGCGAATCACCAGTCCCGGGCGGCCCGGCAGCACGATATCGTCGCCGCCGTAGTTGCGATGCACCACGGGCCGCACATCCTTGCCGCTGGTCTCGGGCGACGTGTCGACGTGCGCGTTGAAGGCCACGACCAAGGTCTTGCCAGGAATCGTCGGCGGAATCGTGGCCACGACGATTCCCTTGTCGCTCTGTCGCGCGTCGGCCAGGCCGCTGGCGACCAGCTCGTCTTTCAGCATTCGCCCCAATTCCAACTGGCCCGGCGAGCTAGGATAGACCGCCTGACCTTCTCGGGCCGTGGTGTCGACGCGGACATACCTCAAGAATCGTTCCAGCAGCCGCTCTTCGTTGACCATAGTTGACCGCTCGCGGAAATAATTTTTCTTCCAGAGGACGCCTGCGCCATCTTCACTCATTTGCGTTGCATTTGGTAGGCTGTTGTCGTACCATTCGCCCGGCGCGTCTGACCGAGAGCTTTGAATGACCGATTCAAACGTAAGCTACCTGGCCTTCGACATCGAGAGCGTCGCCGACGGCGAATTGATCTCCAAGATTCGCTATCCGGGCGAAAGCCTGGAGCCCGTGGCCGCGATCGAGCGTTACCGTCAGGAGTTGCGCGACCAGTACGACAGCGATTTCATTCCCTACACGTTTCACGTGCCGATATCGGTGGCCGTGGGAAAGATTTCGGCCGACTATCGGTTGCTCGACGTGACCGTGCTGGACGAGCCGCAGTTTCGTCCCCACGTGATCACCGAGAATTTTTGGCGCGGTTGGGACAAGTATCGCCGGCCCACGCTCGTCAGCTTCAATGGGCGCACGTTCGATCTGCCGCTGCTGGAGCTGGCCGCTTTTCGCTACGGGCTGAGCGTGCCCGGCTGGTTCAACGTCACGGCCAAGAGCTTCGAGCAGTATCGAAATCGCTACAATCTCGATTCGCACATCGACCTGCAGGAGATCCTGACCAATTTCGGCTCGACCCGATTCACCGGCGGCCTGAACCTGGCTGCCAACCTGCTGGGCAAGCCCGGAAAGATGGATGTCCAAGGGCACATGGTGCAGGACATGTTCTACGAAGGCCAGTTGGCGCGCATCAACGACTATTGTCGCTGCGATCTGCTCGACACGTACTTCGTGTTCTTGCGCACCCGGGTGCTGTTTGGCAAGTTGACGCTCGACGAGGAACAGGGTCTCATCGCCCAGAGCAAATCGTGGCTGATGAAACGCGCCGATCAGTCGGCCGCGTACCAGGCCTATCTCGAACGTTGGGGCGACTGGTCGAATCCTTGGCCATAATCGCTCCGCGGCGGATCCGTCGGCGAACCGGCCGGGCAAGGGGCGATGCCGTGCGACGCGGCCTCCGTTGGGCTTGGCGTCTCGACTGGCCCCATCTCGACGACAGATTCTGCCTCGATTGGTTCCGTGAGATTCGCGGAAAGTGCTTCGCGGGCAAACGCGTGCCCGCGCACGACGGCGCCTGGCTCGGCGTCGCCCAGATAGCAAGTCGTCACCGGCACGGCCACGGCCCACACCGGCTTGTCGCTCCGCAACACCTGGGAGTTGAACCCGGCGACGAACATCGCGGCTTCTTCGGCGGAATAAAGGCGATCTTCAACCAGCTCGACGGCCGTCGTCCGCGGCGGCATGTCGCTCCAACACGTCGGCCGCCAATCGACGTAGGTCGCTATCCAGAGCCGAAACCGCTGTTGGCTGCCAACCGGGCCGGAGTTCATTTTGCACATTCCTTCGCGAAGCAAGTAGGTCGACGTGGGCCATTGTCGCATACGAAACCGGCGCGGTTGGGAATCGCGATTCCCCGCTAGTACCGATTGACTTCACTGGCGCGGTATAGTATACATGCGTACATTATATGGTCAAGGTGATACGGTAAAGGGGCCGTGGGACCGTGAACTTCTTACTCGGTCGAGTCCATCATGCTCGATTTCGCCGCCAACGTCCGCCGACTCATGGCCCGCTCGGGGATGACCCTGCAACAGGTGGTCGATGCCGCGGGGCTCAACGAGCGAACGATCAAAGCGATTCTCAGCGGACGTAGCAAGCCGCATGCGCGGACCTTGCATCGACTGGCCGACGGGCTGGGAGTGGCGGCCGACGAGCTGTTTCAGAATCCGTCGCTCTTGACCCATCGTCTGTTCGACCAGCGGACCAACCCGGTCGTGCAAGAAGTTATCGACAGCCGACCGCATTTGTTCGAGGGCTGGAGTCAGGCTGACTTCGAGGAATTGTACAGCCGCTTCGGCACTGGCGGCGCATTGACCGCCTCGGGGACCGCCCAGGTTGTCGTTGCCATGAACCGCAAACGAGAAGTTCATCAGAAAGTCGCCTTGCTGCTCGAAAGCGGGGAAGCCGAATTCCTTAGCGGTGTCGTCGAATTACTCTATCAAAGAATCAGCGTGTCCAGTGACTAGCCCCGCCGAGCGGTGTCAGACTGTTGTCACCCCCAGCTTAGGCCGATGTTGCGCCAACGCCCGCTAACCTTCCACTTCTTCCGCGCCCATCTCTCCCCACTTGCCCAGCGGACACGATTGGTCGGCCCAGGCCAGCTTGCTCAGGTACCATGTCTCGCGATGGATGCCGCATCCACACGAGTCGTGGGCGCAAATGCCTACGTCCGGCCGAGCGGGGTCGGGACGATACAGCTCGCACGTTCGGCAGATCGCGTGCCGCATGGCGATTTCCTGTTCGCTGCAAGTCGGCGCGCCGTGCAGCGCATGACCAATCGCCGCCTTCGAGAAATTCGCGATCCGTCGTCCGAGCGACGGAACCGACTGGCTCGAGGCGACGTCGCTGCCCGTCGAGAGCCTCCCCTCGGCCTGAGCTCGGGACGAAGGCGGGGTCGAATGACCCGCCGGCGCTTTCGGGCAATGCCTTCGATATCTCGCGGCGGGCTTTATCCGCACTTCGCCGCAGAGCCGGCATGCGTGCCGGTAACTGCCAGGCGAAATTTGGTCGACCTCGTAGTCGCAAAACATGGCTAACTCGCCGGGTTGGCAACGATAGTGATTCCGGACCCCCACACGCAGCATTTTGGGATGCAGCTTGCGAGGCCTGGAGGGTTGGCCGTCATGGGAAGCATGTTATACGTGGACCCACACTGAAAACTGTCGGCCTGGCCATCCAACGGATTGACCACTTCCTGGCTATACCATTGCCCCAACTGCGAAACGGACGTAGGTGGCAAGTTGGCGCTGAAGATCGCAAGCAGCAGGCAATCTTGATTCAACACCGTGTTCTTGCCGAGCCAGGCCGACAGGTAAACCTGGTACAGAAAAATATTCGGCGCGTGACAGCCCGGAAATGTCAGATGCCACATGCAGTAGTATCCGGAAGGGTAAGAGCCGTTGTAGCGAGACGCCGGGCTGACACTGGAGCAAAGATAGTACGGAGGACTGTAGCCGGCGAACGATTGGGTGTGAGTCAGGTTATAGGTCGTGTTGTTGAACAGCGACACGCAATCGCCGCATGCACATGGAGCCCCCGGCTCGGACACGGCAGCGAAATTCACGTCCAGCGTATACTGACAGGGAGTGCAAGCCAGACAGGGAACGCACGGCAATCCGACGGCAACCATTCGCTCGCACCCTCCCCTCGTTCGACCTAGAGGCTCTCGACAGGTAATCGTTCAGCATTGCCAGGGTTCGATGTACCAATTGCCATGAATCTTCGTGGCCAGGCAGAATTTTCCGGACGGGATCGCGACGCTGGTGCGGTTGGTGGCGTTGAGCGTCTTGAGCGGACTCGTGACCGCCTCGGATCCTGGAGCGCCGGTCCAGATGTTCGTGGTCGCGATGCCGCCCGCGCCGTGCGTGGTTGTCGTCTTGACGAGCTCGTGAATGGACTGGCCGCTTACGACCGCGACCCACAAACCGTTGACGTTGACGAACGAAGTGAGCGTGTTGGCCGCGATCGCCTCGGTCGATACGTTGTAGCCGGTGAACGTCGTGGTCGGCGTCGCCGCGATGAAATCCGTTCCGTTCCAGACACGCAGTGCAAAAGTCTGCGTTCCCGGCTGCGCGCTACTGAGAGGCGCCGTCTCGGACGCGGCCAAACCCATCACCCTCGACAAGGGCGCGAGCGCCCCGTGCAAAATCTTGTTCGCGGCGTTGCGCAAGCCGTGGACGGTGACGATCGCAGGATAGCCTTTCGACAACGTCCATTGGTCGCCGCGCGGTCCCCAGCCCTGCCCCACCGCCGGCGACGAAGTGTCGTAGGCCGCCGCCAGATCGCCCTGCCGGTAGCACACACCTTTGTCCCCAGCGGCCACCCGCGATGGGCCGTTGATGGCATACTCCGTCCGTAATGTCGTGCTGGGGCGCGTGCCCTTCAGAAACGTGACGCCGTCCTCGACTTCGGAACCCACCAGTTCGATGACGCCAAACGGCGGCACGCTTTGAGTATGAAAATTCTTAAAAGGAATCTTCGCCAGCGCCTGGATGGGGGTCGACGGAGTGCTCACGCTCTGGGCCTCAGCTTCGCTTGGGGACTGACTTTCGAAGCGCGGGCCAGGTTGCGTGGAGTCGTGCGGGCTTTGACATCCTCGAAGTCGGCCAGACGCTCGATCCTGCGGCGACTCTTGTGAGGAACCGCCACGCGCGGAGGTTCGTCGTGACGGGACGCCACGGTGAAGGCGCCTTCGGGACCCACGTGGTAGCTGATTCGTTCGATCGCGCCGTCCAGATCAATTGGCGACAGGCCAGCGTAGCGGACCGTCTCGGGCGTGCGCGTCTCGTACTCCTGCTCGGCGGCGTCGAGAAACGCATCCGCCTTGGCGTCTACTTCGTCGACATTGCTGGCGACGTCAACCGAGCTGTAGCTGCTCGAGTAGCTCGGCCGGTGCGTGAGCACGATTTCTTCGTGGCGCAGATAGCGAGTCGGGGCGCTCGACGCACCCGCCAAGGTTCTTGTCCGCGTATGTCGCGCAAGCGCAAGTGTTTCAGGATCCCGCACGCGGCAGGTCGCGCGCAGCACGAGCTCCGCGGGGCCCAGCACGACCTCATAGCCCGAGCCGCCGCTGGCCGACGAATGCGTGTTCTGATAGACGGGTTCCTCGAAAATCACCAGGCCCCGGGCCAGGTCCAGGCTCCGCGGCCCATGGTAGATCGACTCGGCGGGAGAGTCTCCCTCGCCGGGCGGCGGCGCCGGCGCGAGCGACTCGCTGCTATTTGTCACGTCGTCGACGTCGCGATACCACACGCCGAAAACCGCGGCAGGCAAGTTTGCCGTTTGACCGTTCTCCGTGGCGACATCCACCTGCTCGTCTTCGATCGGCAGGATTTGTTCGCGCCGGCTGACCTGGCTGCCGCTGGGCCCATCGTAGCCCGGTATCTCGACCGGCATCTGGATGCGGTAGTATCGAAACACGCTTCGTTGGGCCAGGTTCTTGTATTTCGCATCGATCTGGTGGAAGTACGGCAAATCGGCACTCGACCAGCCCGATGTCGGCGCATAACTGAGCTCATTCAGCGGCACGATCGTTTCGCCGCCTTGCGACTGGACATGGTCCAAACCCACGGCTTCCAGCTTGAAGTCGACCTGGTAACGATTCGGTCCGCCGATCACGGCGATCGCCTGCGGTCGCTCAGGCGGGTTCACCAGAGCGCCCCATTCGAGCGCACCGGTCGTGTCGAGCGCCGCGCCTTCGCTCACGCGGCGAATCGCCACCCGATTGTCCAGTTGCAATACCACACGGCAGCCGAGCTCGTCGCAAAGTGTCGCCAGTGCCTCGGCCGGCAGGTCGTAGTCCCACTCGACGCTGGGTCGCGATTCGTTCGGCATGTCTGAGACGTCGAAACCGGTCTCGTTCATCGCCTCCAGGCACAGCGTCGCAAGCTGCTGGGGAGTGCGCTCGGTATCGGCGCCGTCGTCGTCGCCGCTTTGCAGGCTGAAGTTGTCGCGCCATACGTTGTACGTGCCCGAGATCTGCCCGTATCGCCATTGCCAGCGACGATCGACGACCGACAAACGGCAGAGGTCGCCGCTGGAATTCCGCTGGAAGCTGCTGTAATCCACGCGGCAATCGGGAAATTCGAGCAAGGTCTCCGCGAACCCAAGCTGGAGCGTGCCCGTTTCGCCGGAGAAATTCTGCTGCGGCGCGATCGTCAACGAAGCCACGCTGGGCGAAATCCCGTGCCCCAGACTGATCGTGGCGGCGAGCAAATTCTGGATGCCCGGGAATGAGGCCAACCCTTGCGGCGGGTTCATCGGCTATGACCTTTGCAGGTTGAAGGTGTTTCCCAAATCCAACGTCACCTCGGCCAGATCACACGTAAGGGCGATGGGGTTGGTGAACGTGACGGTCTTGGCCGGATCGCGCAGGATGCCCCCTTTGTGCAACGTCGTGTTGGTTCCGGTGCGGGTTTGCAGGTCCTGTCGAAAATCCAGTTCGCCGCCGCTGCCGACCGTCGCGCTTGCGTAGTTGCCCGACGACTTGTAGCGCACCGCTCCGCCGTTGATGACCATCGTTGTCGGCGCGCCGGCGACGATCGCGGTTTCACCGCCCACCTGAGTCAGCGAGGCGAAGCTGGAACCGATCTCCAGGCTTCCGCCCAGCTTCGTGATGTTGCAAGCCGAAAGTGTGCAACCGCCGCCTAGCCGGACGTCCGAGTCGTTGACCGTGTTGGTTCGATATCCCTCCTTAAGCGCGGCGATCGTGGCGGTCTCGCCGGCGAAGTTCGCGGCCGCGAAGCTCCCCTTGTTGACGTGTACCACGTTGGACGCATGCGTGCCCTTCCAGAGCACGGATCTGACGCCGACCTCGGCCGGCGTGCCGGAGTTCAAGATGCTAAGCGCCGTCTGCACCGCGAGAGTGTCGATCTTGATGCGCCCGCTGCCGGCGCCCTCGCCGCGGCCGATGACGATCGACGTAGCTCCGACCTTCAAATACTGCTGGCGATACTCGACCGCGCCACCCGCCGCGGTGCGCGGCAAGCCGATCGTGCCGGTGAAGCTCTGATCGACGAGCAAACTGGCCAGGGTCACCGACGACTGGTCCAAGCCATAGAGAATTGGATTGGCCGAGTTCTGCACGATCGCATCATCGCCCGACACCGGAACCGCGCCGGTGGACCAATTGGCCGGCACGCTCCAGAATGCGCCGCCGGCGGCCGCGATCGGAGTCGTTTGCGTGAACGTCTGACTGTCGGCCGATCCGCCGCCGCTTTCGCTGCTGACGAGCGTGATCGCGAACGGCACGCCCGCGACTTTCGCCGTCAGGTCAAGGTCGCCCGCGCCGGCGTCGCTGGCCACGATCGCGGCGAACTCCGGATACTGGGTCGCATTGAGCGCGTTCCAGGCGGCCACGATATTGGCGGCGACCGTGGCGGCCACGGTGCTGCCGCCGACAACGCTGATGCTCTTGCTGCCGACGGTGATCGTGAAAACATCGTTGGCTTCGATGGTTCCGCCCACCGTGCAGCGCGTGACCTGGGCAATCGGCTGTGCGTCGCCCTTCCAGATGACCGTCGCCATCGTTTGCCTCCGTTAAAGCGGCCAGGCCGTCGGTAACCCAACCAACGGACTGGCGTCCTCAAAATGGTAAGACCAACTGACCTTGAACTGCGTGTAGGTGGCGGTTGCCGTGGGGCCGCTCCGCTTGGGAAGCTCGAAACGCACCTCGCGCCGATCGACGTGCTCGGCCGCGGGCCAGATCGGCGCCGGCGGCACGGGATACCCCAGGTGCCCGACGGCGCTTCCGGACTGCGTGGCCGAATACGTGGTGAACTGTCTGAGAAGCTGCTTCTGCGGCAGACCGCCGAGCGGCTCGAAGAACGCGAACTGCGAACCGCCGCCGCGGAAGCTGAGCGCCTCGGTCCAATTCAACAGCGTTGACTGAGTCTCGATCCATTCAGCTTCAACCGCTAGCGCGTAACTGCGATACGTCGAGTACTCGGCCCCTTTGCCTTCGGGAAAGCTGGGCGGCACGAGCACCCGCACGCCGCCGTTCGTGGCGGCGCTAGTAATCCGGTGGCTGGTTGGCTGCCCGTTGTCGAAGAAGAAACCGATGTCCTGACCCTGCGACACGTAGGCCGCCGTGAGCGCGCCAATCGCAACCGTCAAGCCGGCCTGGTCGGCGGCCTGCAACCGGCCTTGAATATCCCAACGCTCGCGAACGCCGCGGCAAATGCCCGACTCGGTGAAGATCCCCTGCTTCGAGATCACCACCGCCGCTTCGTTGGCCGCGTGCTGGTAATTGCCGTACTTGAGATACATGGATGCTTAGGGTGTCAGGCGTTTTTTGGAATCGGCGGATTCGAGCGTTTGGTCGCGTCGGTGAGCTATGCCGCCGAGTCGTGCGTCACCGCAAGCTCCGGCGTGCTCCCCACCTTGCGAGCCACCATATCCAAATTGAGAAAGAACTCCTGACGCCCCGGCACAACCGGACTGCGTGCGGGCACCTGCAAGGTGGCGAAGCTGAACGTGGTTTGATAGCCGGTCGGCGGTGTTCCGCCCAAGGCATTGGTCAACTGCAAGCTGCCGGCGGCGCCGGCCAGCGCCTGCGCGTAAAGATCCGTGTTGGCCGCCGCCCAGGCGTGCATCGTTCGCAGGCCGATCGCGCGATCCCCCTCCGGCGCGCTGACGATCACCAACGAGTTCATGAATCGGTCGGTGATCAGACCGTTGTCGATCGTCAAATCGAACTGCTTGACTTCGCGGGCGGCCGAAGCGAGCGTGAGCGCCAAGTCGGAAAAGATGTACGGCTGCGTGACCCCCAGCGTCAGCGAGGGGAACGTTCCGGCGACCGCGACGCTCTCCGATTGGGCCACGATATCGAGCGTGAGCCGCAGCAGGCCGCCTTGGGCGCCCTGAAAGACCGCGCGGTTCACTTTGCAGCCGGCATAGGTAAACACCTTGGCCACTCGATCGACCGACAGGGTAAAGCTCGGCAGGATCTCTGCCAGGTTGTAGGTCGTGCCGCTGGGATCGGCGCCCAAGATTCGCGGCAGCCAGATGGCCAGGTCCTCGGGGGTGGGCTCGAGCACCAACTGTCCGCCCACGGTGTACGGTCCCACGCGCGTATCG
The DNA here is from genome assembly GCA_031400775.1 of Planctomycetia bacterium. GTDB lineage: Bacteria > Planctomycetota > Planctomycetia > Pirellulales > PALSA-1355 > PALSA-1355. The sequence goes on from JANNQN010000339.1 coordinate 9,080, forward strand.
TCGGCCTGGTGGCTGCGAGAACCGCGCAGACCGACGCGTTCGATGATCACGCCTCGTTTCGCGATGCTTTCGCTGACGAATACAAAGCCTTGATCGACCGTGACGGCCGTGCCGTACGTCGTTTCCTTCTTCGTCCCCAGCTTTGCCTGATGGCCCATCGAGGCCGTGGTCGGTGTCATCGTTCGTCTTCTCCCTATTCTTGAGTATCGACGTCGCGCGGTGCGTTCGGACGACGGTCCAACGCGCCGGCGGACTATTGGCCGCCAGTTACATGCCCCGCCCTTCGCGGCTCGTGAATCGCAACAGAAAGGCCGACGTCATCAGTTCGCGTTTCCAACTCTCGTCCGACAGTCCTTCGGCCGGTTCGACCGCCGCGTCGATCACTTCCGGCACACCGCTCAATCGCTGATTTCGGAATGCGCGAGCAATCTGTTGCCGCCACAGCAAGTGCCGATCGAGATTCTCGTGCAACGAGGGTTCCTGGTTGTCGCGATCCACGATCGTCACCAGCACGTCGTAGTGAACGTCGTCCAGGCTGTTAGTGCCTGCGGTCGGCGGCATCGCCGCGCGGTGCGGCGACAACACAACGGCGGGTAGTCCGACGCCCGTTGCGAGATTGCGCGCCACGGGCAACTTCTCGATCACGACCCGCGCGCTCGACAAGCCGGACAGGGCCAGCAAACGGATTCTTGCCTGAACGGCCGCCAGGCAGCGAGTGTGAATCGACTCGAGCCCGTCGGTGACGACAAAATAGACGACGCTGGAAACCGCCTCGGCGCCGCCTCGCGACGAATGCACGTAAGCGAAGTAATGTCCCGTGGCCAGCGCCAGCTCGAGGTCGCCGTTTTCGCTGACCGATCCCGCACTGCTCCAATCGCCCCCGCCCAGATCGCCGTCGAAACGTTGCACGTACACCCAGTTGATAGTCCCCAAGGCGGCGTCCGATACGGTCGCCGTGGCGCCGGTGTTGTCTGCGTGGTCCAACACGTCCAGCCGCGGGCTCCAAAGTGGTCCCAACGAGCCAAAGCCTCGCAGCAGTGGTGCGACGCGAGCGACTTGAATCATGTGACGCTTTGCCCCAGGACCGTGCTGGTGTTCGTGATGGCGCCGCCCGTTACGTCGCGCAGCTTCTGCCGCACGAGCTCGACCGTGCCCGGCTGACCGAGCGCGCCGGTGCCTTTCTTGATCAGCACCAGGGCCCAGGGCGTGACCGACGTGTCGATCACCCGGTCGGCTTCCAACAGATCCTGGCATGTCGCGACGCTCACCACGCTCGAGATCGCCCCCGAGCCGTTGACTTGAATCTGGTTGGCTCCCACGCCGGTTGTCGGAATGGCGCCGGCGCTGCCGCTGGCTACGTTCGGCAGCGCCGTCATGCCGCCGCGCACCGCGTCGTTGACGTCCAGGCCCGCGGCCAACTGATACTCCAGATCGGCCTCGGTCGTTTCGGTCGCGCCGATCGACACCAGCAGCGAGCGAGCGCCGCTCACGGCGAACCGCGCCGCCGGCAGAAACACTTCATAAATCCCCGGGTGATACACCGAGTCGATCTCGCGAAAGCGGCATTTGTCCGGACCGCTGGGCGCCTGATAGGTTCCGATCGAGCTGGTGGGGACTTCGATATTCGATCCTGTGCAAACGACCGAGGTCGCCTCGACGTCGGCCTTCGACGCGATCCGCAATCCGTCGCTGGAAGCGAGCAGGCCCGTCATGCCCGCGCCCGTGCCGCTGGTCGCATCGACGAGCTTGACGAGGATGATGGCGCTCGTGGATCCGTTTTTGAGAAGGTGCTTCATTTCATGCTCCCAAGTTGGCGGTCAGCTCTTGCATGCCGCCGGTGAAATTTGGAACGCGTCGCGGTCCCAGCGGGTAGTAGTTGACAACCAGCTTCGGCCGCACGGAACCACTGCTGGCGTCGGAGGAATGAACGACGATGAAATTGTTCGATTCGCCTCCTTCAGGTCCGATGACGAGCAGGTTCAATTTGCCGAGCCGCAGTTGAATCGCGTCGATGGCCAGGTCCCGGAGCCCGGTGAATACCAGATCGCTGCCGCCCGTCGTGACGGTGCATGTGTCCTGGTCCGTGGGCGTATAGTCGCCCCCCGGTACAAACCAGTTGTGCACTCCGTCGTATCGATTCCACGTCGTGCCAAACTCGATCCACGCCGAGGTGCTAAGTCGATTTGCGAAGAACTGGGAGAACAGTGACAGCGATCCACCCGACGCACGATAAAGCGTCAACGTGGCATCGAGGATCGTCGCTCCGATCGGAATCGGTTGCAGGTCGAACTGCAGCACGGCCCGGCTGAATGCCGCGGATTTGGACAAAACCGTGGTTCCGATGTTCAGAACGTTGGAGTTGCCCAGATTGACGTCGGCATAGGAGCCGCCGGCGATATACGTGTCGATGCCGTCCGCGGCATTGGGTTGTCTGATGAATTGCGTGCTCACGCGCTCACCTCCAGGATTTGGTCGAGCGCCTGGCCTAGTAACGCAAGATCGCATTCGGCGCGCAGCAGCCTGGGCACGCGATCGGCTGGCTGCTCGTCGGGCGCGAGCGGTTTGAAGCCGATCGGCGAATACTCAATGACGCCCAGGGCGTCCATCCGCGCTTTCTCGGTCGTGGGCCTGGTGCCGATCTCGGCGAAGCCGCGCGTGGCCCCGCCGGCGACGCACCACGCGCAGTAGGCCGCCATCAGCCGGTAGTACGCCTCCTCGGCATCGGCGGCCAGCGCGATCAGCCTGGGAAGCTCGACCGGCCCGCACCACAAGCCAAATCCCACGGCGACTCCACTCTCGCGAGCCAAAGAGATGGCATATCCGCTTGCCAGCAGGCCGTTCACGAACGGGGGTTCCACAGTCGCCGCTTGAAACCAACAGGAGGCGGCGTCCAGCGTTTTGGCGTTCCACAAGTCCGCCACAGCAGCGTGGTCGGAGCTCGTGCAAGGACTGTTCGTGATCATGTTCTTGGCAATTCCAGCGAGTGAGAAGACACAAGCCCATTACAACCGTGACGAGAAACGAGCGCGCTCGCGCTAGATCTGTCGCCGAGTGACGGCTCGCCACACGAGCGTGAGCGGCGATTTGGCGATGCTTAGAATCGTCCAAAACGTGCCGCCGGCATCTTCGATCGTGTCGCCTTGGCGCGGCTCGACGCCGGCCAGTTCGACGCCCGGCAGGTTCCAGGCCAGGTCGCTCGATTCCAGTCCGAGCTGCCTGAATTCCATTTCAGATAGCGCTAGCCCGCCGCGCTTGGCGCCCTCGATCGTCACGACGCTCGTGGAGTGCAGCGTCACGGTCTCCGTGCCATCGACGAGCAGGCAGTCGGCGGCGATATCCGGTTCGAAGTTCATGGCGTATATCCTTGACTGGGAAATTCAAACGGTTCTTCCATCGCCAGTTGCTGATTACACCAATCGACGCGCCGCTGCAGGTGCTCGATGTACTCGGTCCAGTGAAACGCCTGGCCGTCTTCGCTGTAGCTGGGCTTTTTCTCGGCGGAGACCGCCTCGATCTGCGCCAGCGTGTTGGCCTTGATGGCACTGAGTTGCTGGGAATTGCTCACGGCTCGACCTTTCGAATGAACAACAAGAGCGTGACCGGCGCTAAGTCCGCGACACTAGCCGGTGTTCTTCACCACGTATCGCGGGTTGAGCACGGCGGCGGCGCCCCGCTCGCTGGCCTTGAAGCGGACCACGATATCCTGGCTGAATTCAGCTTCGCTGTTCTGCGCGGACTGCGTGACCGTGATCGGCCAATTCTCCATGTAGGCGAAGGCCTTCTTGAAATCGCCCAGGAACCACCACTTCTTGGCGTCGACGGCGGCCTGGCCCGAGGCGATCACGCGCCGATACGCCAGCCGGCTTTCCTGCACCTGGTAGTTCCCCAGCGGATTAGCGGACAGGGTCGTCGTCGATGAGCTGGCGGGGTTGTAGCGCACTTCCAGGGCGTTGAATACTCGATTCGCCGAGTGGCGATAGGCGGGCATGACCAGCACGGTATTGGCTTGCAGCAGCACCGGCTCGCCCGTATTGGGATCGAGAATGTCGGCAAACAACTGCTCGGCCACGTCGACGTTCGTCCAATCGACCAGCTCGTTGCTGGTCTTGACGTTGATCCACGGCACGCTGGCCTGGTAGGTGTTGTAAGTCGTTCCCAGCCACTTGTAGTTATTCGTGGCGCCGATCACCAGGTCGATGAGCCGCTTCTCCTTGTTCAGTCCCAGCAACTCGCCCACTTCGGCGGCGCGGCTGAGCACCAGGTGCGTGCGATCGAAGAAGATGGCTTCCTTCGTGACCGGCACGATGAATCCCCGCTTGGTGGTCGAAGGGGTTTCGATATAATCCTCGCCGAAGCCAAGATTCGGATACGGCATGCCGGGATGAATGGCGTCTGCCTGAGCCCCCAGTCCGGCGATGCCCGGAATCTTCTCGCCGTCCAACCGCGTGGGAATGGTGTCGACCAGCTTGGAAACCACGAACGCCTCTTGCGTGTAGGCCTCCATGATCTTGGAATAAATCACCTGGCTGGTGATATTCAAGAACGCGGTGACGTCGACCCCCTCGCCCGCCTCCAAGACGTTCACGCCGCCGGCACTGCGCGGATCCATCGTGCGAACCCACTCGTGGCCGTCGCTGACCAGGCCCTCGGCCAGATCCCGGATGCTGAAGTCGCTCGCCCGCAATTGGCCCTGCTTGAGCGCCTCGGTCAAATGCACGATCGTCCGCTGCGGTCCGTCCATTTCGTAGCGCCGCTTGATCTCTCGGATTTTGATCACGTCGATATCTCCTGCAAGGATTGAGTATTCGTTCGAAATGCGTGGTAGACCGCGGGCCTTGCTTAGGCCACGGCTTGCGGCCCGGCATGGGTGATGGTGCCGATGACGTCGACCAGCACCGCCGTGCCGGCCGGATTGACGCGCTTGGCGCAGTAGCCGACCGACAGTTCGGGGTTGGCCGCCGCGGTGGCGATGACTTGCTGGTTCACCAGGGCTGTCGCGCCCGCGTTGTCGTCCATTCCGACCCGCGCACCCACGTCGAAGGCGGCCGAGGCGCAGGCAAACTCGAACACACCGGTCGTGGCGACGCGAATGTCCGTCGTGTCGCCCGAGCGCGATTGCTGCATGGCGACCCCGGCGAATTTGTCGTGAAAAGTCTCCTGCGTGGCGGCCAGGCTGGCGCCATAAGTCAGGGACGCCGCCGGCTTGACCGTGCCCGAATCCAGATAGACCAGGTCTCCGATCTCGATGACCGTTGCCGAAAGGACGGGCAGCACGACCGGATTGGTTTCTCCATATCTCCAGCGCATCGAATTGGACATTTCAATCGTCTCCAACAGGTAAAGGTCGTTTGTAAAGTGAAGGCCATGACCGCGACGAATGGCCGCGCATGGGGATCGCGACGTGTTGACTCATCCCGAAATCGCGCGGACAAAACCCTCGACATCGAGAACCTCCGCGCCGCCGGCTTCCCACGGATATTGCTCCCGCGAGACTGGCCGCGCGTGACCCGATACGCCGCGCGGCGGCTTGCGTGCAGCGGCGATGGTATCCGCCCGTTCCTGAACGAGGGCTCGCATCGCGCGTTCGTCCGCCGCGCTTAAGACGGTTTCGAGAAACAACTCGCTGACGATCGCATTGCCCGTTCCGCCCAGCGTTTCGGGATCGGGCAGCTTGAACTCCCGCAGCAGGCGTCGGGCCACTTCGCGCCGCTCGTGGACCGCGACGCAGGCTTGCAACCGGTCGACCTGTGCATGCAGAGCCGCGATCTCGGAGGCTGGATTAGCGGCGGAAATGTGATCGATACCTTCTTGGAATTCGCCTGCCGCGCCGTGTTCGTGCAGAGCGGATTCGCCGGCGCTCTCGAACAGGCCGCGCGTCGTGGCCGGATCGGCCACCAAGTCCACGCTCTGCACCTTGAGGATCGCCTCGACCACGATCTGGTTGGCCTCGCGCGACGTGCGGGCTTCGACATTGTGCGAGAAGCCGACGTTCTCGGGGGCATGGGCCGCATCCCAGGCGAGTTGCTCGGCCAGGGCGTGCTTGGGATTGAAGTGCAGGTCGCCAAACAAGCCGTCCTCGCGCACGGCCACATTGCGCACCGATCCCAGACGATCCTGATAATCGCGGGCGGCCAACGGGTTGCCCTTGGGGTGATTAACGTTGACCTTGGCCCCTTCATACAAAGCGGCGGCCGTGGCCAGCGCGGCGGGCAGGTATCGGCGGCCGTTTCGCGACTGAAGACCGAGCAGCTTGACGCCGCGAATGATGCCGTGCTCGCGCTCGACTCGCATCGCGACGCCACGAGAGTTCACGAACTCTTGCAGGACTTCGTTCATGCGTTTTCCTTTCTACCAACGAAAAAAGGCCCACCTGCCAACCGCTTTCGGCTGACAAATGGGCCCGCAAGGATACCTACCGGTGTAGGCTCGCTGTGATACCCGGACAGATTTTTCTTAGAGCTCATCCGAGAACTGTCTGGGAGAAGGGGACAGTCCCATTTTGCTCCCAGGGCACCGAAAACTCGGGACAGTCCCCGACAGTTCTCGGATAGCCTGCTAACGCTCGATCCGCTCAACGCAACGGCTGATTCTCTGAATCGTGCCGTCTTGAATCAACACTTCAATGGACGCCTCGCCGTGAAACCCTCGCTTTAGAACCTCGAGGAGCAGTGCGGCCCAGGCCGCCTCGAGCCGAGCAACCTTCCCTTGATTGGCGGTTGATTGCCTCGGCGTTTCCATGATGTACAGATTACAACTTTCGCAGCGACTTTTCTATTTCAGTTTCTAGGCCAGTGGCGAATTATTTTCGTCCTTCACAGCGAGCGCGCTACGCGCAGCGTCGCGTGCGGCGTGCGCCCGCCAGTTGGTTTGTTCCTGATCGTAGTCCAGCCCACGACGTTGGCTCCACGTTTGCGGCGAGAGCACGCCGCACTCGTATTCAATGCGAAACGCTTCGGCTTCCTTGAGCAGATCGCGCACCTCCAGCGTCGGCGGTCCCACTAGGATCTCGATCGCGTCGACCGCCTCGACGGGCAATCGGCCGCAGGAGGTCGCGTTGCGCAGCACGCGCGCCATGACCTGCAAGTCGTCGCGAGCCAATTCGGCTTGCAACCGCGCGAACATCCGCAGCGCTGGCCCCTCGGCCACCATCGTCGAGGCAAAGTTCGCGTTCGACGCGTCGGACGTGAGCATGAACTCGGGCATGACCAGGCGGCTGGCAATGGCCCGCAGCTCGGCCTGCAAGATCGTGACGTAGTTCGCCGCATCCAGGCCCGAGGCCGGAAAGTCGTATTCGATGCCGCCGTGGCTATCCAGAATCGTGCCCGGTCCAAAGCGGCGAAAATGCGTGGTCTGACCGCTGGCCGCCGAGGTAACACTGGCATCGCTTTGCGCCGCCACGAACTGCTGCACGCCGGTCTTGGTGGCGCCGCGGTGCTTGCGAATCAAAGCAATCGCCGACTGGATTTCCGCCACGACGCTCATATTGCGCAGCAGCTTCTCGGCCCGGCGCAGATTCTTGCGGACCGGATAGAACAACGGCAGCCCCCGTTTCACGTTGTAATCGACATTGGCTTTGCGATGCTGAATTTCGTCGGCCTCGACCGGTGTGCCGTCGACGAAATAGGCCAGTGGCGTTTCGACGTCGTCTGGCTCGGTGAGGATGCCGAAGCTGGCCGCCGGGTCGCTGGCTCGCACCGTCGGCGTGGCGATCTGGCTGGGTTCGATAAAGCGCACGCGCGTCTGGCCGTCGTCGCCGACGAAGAAACGCAGAAACGCCTCTCCGTCGCGATCGCAGCGGCGGACGATCTCTTGTTGCCGGCGATGCCACTGGTTGGCGGCGATGAACTCGTCGACCACCTGCTGCGCCAGACGGCACAGCTCCGGCGGCACGTCGAGTCCCTTGCGCGCCGCGGCGCGATAGGTATGACCGGCGCCCACGAGATAGCTGATGCGGTTCTCGTGGCCGTTGATGGCGAATTCGTTGTCCGCGGCCAATGCCCGGCATTGATCGCGGATTTCCTGGAGTTGCTGCTCGTTGCCGAACGGGCATTTCGCCGACATCCCGCCGCCGCCCGACGCACCGCCGGCGGCAACCCATTCGGCGCCGTCATCCCAATAGGACTCGCGCGCGTCGACGAACGTGTCCCACAGGCCTTGCCATGCCTCGGAGAGTCGCCGCTGGAGATGGTCGCCGATCGAAGTCCGGCCCGTTGAATTGGGATACTGTGCATCCATCGTAAAATCCTCGCTTGGTGAATCGCTTGAAATCGTGATCAAACGCCGATCGGAAGCCGATCGCCCAGGTTGTCGCCGGCCGTGCTGTGCGCCAGCAATTCGCCGGCCAGTCGAATCGCCATCTCCAGCGCATCGGGACCGTCGTCGTGATCGCCGGCCGGAAACTCCTTCAGTTGCTCCACCAGCAACGAGGTCGACGGCGAGCCGGACTTGAATCGCAGCCGCCGGCCCGACAAATAGGGACCAAGCCTCCGAATGCGAACCAGCTTGTTGACCCGGTTGTCGATGCTCCAGGGCTGCACGTCGAGAATTCCTCGGCTGCGAAATTCGGCCTCGAACTCGCCTGCCAACAGCTCCTGAAACTGGTTTGTCTCGACGCCGAAGGCGTGCGGTCGAAAACGGCCGCAGATCTCGGCGCCGGTGGCGACCATCTCGGGCGTGGGCCGCCGGGCCAGATCGGCTTCGATGTACAACGTGCCCGCGAGATCGACGCCCAACGAAACGAACGCCGAGTAATCGCCGCGGCGAGAACCCTGCCCCTTGCTGGGATCGAGCGCCACGGTCTTGACTTGCAGAGCAGCCGGCCACTCGTCGAACCAGATGTGCTCGTCAAAGTAGTCTTCCGGCCATTCACACATGTCGGGGTTCAGTGGCGTGCCTTGCTTTTCTCGCTCGAATGCCGAGCGGCCCCCTTCCACGCGCATGCACATCAGCGAATGCAGGTCTTCCTCCTCCTCCCACAGCAGTTCAGCGCCGGCGTCCATCGCTTCGC
>JANNQN010000340.1:0-20534 GCA_031400775.1 Planctomycetia bacterium
GCCGCAGCCACCTTGCAAGAACAGGCACTTGGTCTTGAGTTGGCTTTCGACGACAGCCGAGGCTGCTCCCACGTAGTCGGCGCTGTATTGATAGTTGTCGCCCCCCATCACGACCGGATGGCAGGCGTAGTTGAACAGCACGGCCAGCGTGCCGCCGTCGGCCCGATCGAGCCGAATCGTGGCATACTCACGATCGACCGGTTCAGTCTTCTCGCGCTCAGGATTGCGCCACTGCATGGCGACGCGGCCGTCCGGAAGGTACTTGCGGCGATTATGGGCCAGATCGGCCATGCCGCGGCCCACGCCAATGCGAACCGGCACAAGCTCGCCCGCGGCCTTGCAAATAATCTCCGCGATCTGACGGCCCACTTTTTCGGCATACGGATTGGGGTGATCCGACGTCGACTCCATGGCCGGCGCGTGGTGCGTGTGGCTGGCCGTGACGAACAGGTTCGACACGCCACAACGGGATTTCGTTTCCTCGCGAATCTTGGCCAGCACGGACTCTTCGGGCGTGCGGCCCAGATCGAGCGAGACGATCGCCACGGATTGGTCGCCAGCGCGCAGCACAACGGCCTTGGCCATCAGCGGGTCGAGCGTGCCTGTGGCACCGTGGGTGCGATTGCTATATCCCCACAGCATGAGGCCCGGCTCGGGAGTGATGTCGACGGTAGCCACTCCGGCCATCAGCGGCGCCTCGGCGGCACTGGCCGATGTCGTGAGTGAGATTCCACTGGCGACACAAAGTGCAAATACGATCGTCGCGCGACTCATGACATCCTCCGTCGAAACCTCGGGTGCAAGGCAAATTGCTCAGTCCTACTTATCTTCGGGCTTGATTCCCATGCCGGCGCGATTCGGATAGGCCGGCCGCTTGGGCCGCGAGACCGGGGCGCGCTTGAGCTCGTCGAGCATGTGGTCGATCGCGGCGTCGAGCTGCGGATCGCGGCCGCCGGTCATGCGGGCCGGATCGTCGACCACTTCGATGTCGGGGTCGACGCCGTGCCCTTCGATGCCCCACGTGCCATCGGTCTCGTAGAAGGCAAACGTCGGCACCGTCACTTGTCCGCCATCGATGAGCAGCGGATTGCCCGAGATGCCCACCAGGCCGCCCCAGGTGCGTGTGCCGATCAGCTTGCCCAGCTTGGCCTGACGGAAGTAGGCCGGAAACGCGTCGCCGCCCGAGCCGGCCAGGCCGTTGATGAGCATGCACTTCGGTCCCTGCTGAGCGTCGGGGGGCCAGGTGCTGTCGTCGCCGTCGCGGCGGGCCCAGTAGTTCGTCACGGGGCGATTCAACAGCTCGATGAAGCGGGTCGGAATCTGGCCGCCGCCGTTCCAGCGCTCGTCGATGATCAGAGCATCGGCGTGCGTCTGCCCCGAGAATTGGCGAAACAACTCGTTCTGGCCATTGATGCCGGTGTCGGGCACGTGCAGATATCCGACACGGCCCTCGGTCTTTTCGGCGACGTAAGCTCTGTTCCGTTCGATCCACGACCGATATCGCAGCTCACTCTCGCTGGCCAGCGGCACCACGATCAGGTCTCGCGCGCGGTCGTCGACCTTGGGCTGCGCGCTGACTTTGATCGCGACGGTCTTGCCGGCCAGATTCTGAAATGCCGCCCAGGGGTCTTTCGTCGCGTCGAGCGGCAGTCCGTTGACAGCGAGTAAGTAGTCCCCCTGCTTGACGTCTACTCCGGGTTGGCTGAGCGGCCCGCGGGCGTCGACGTCCCAGGGCGCGCCTTCGTAGAGCTTGGCGATACGGTAGGCGCCGTCGTGCAACTCGTAATCGGCGCCCAGCAGGCCCACCGAGACGCTGTCGGGCTTTTCCAGATCGCCTCCGGTGCGGGCATAGGTATGCCCGACGTTCAGCTCCGAGATCATCTCTCCGATCACGTACTGCACGTCTTCGCGCGAGGTGCAATCCTCGAGCACCGTCTTGTAGCGCTCGTAGACCTGCGGCCAATCGACGCCGTGCATCGTGGGATCATAGAAGAAATCTCGCTGCAAGCGCCAGGCTTCGCGCAGCATCTGCCGCCACTCGGCGCGGGGATCGATCGTGCTTTGCAGTCCCTTGGTCGTCAGGGTCTTCTCGAATTTCTGGTCGGCCTTGGCGTCAACGACGGCATAGTTCTCGCCGCGGCGCACCAGCAGCTTCTTGCCATCGCCCGAGATGGTGAATCCGCTGGCCTTGTCGAGGACCGTCTGTTCCTGCTTCTCGTCGGCCTTGATGTCCAAGATTTTGATCGCCGCCTCGTCGCCACCACCGCCAGGGCTACGCGGCGGACGGCTGACATAGACGAGCTTGCCGTCCTCGCTCACTTCCAGGCCGGTGAAATTGCCAGGCTTGACCGGCAACACGATCGCGCGGCGTTCGAAGCCATCCAGCTCGATCTTGACTGGCTTGATTTCGGCCTTCTTTTCGTCGGCCTTGTCTTTGCTGTCTCCACCTTTACCGTCGTCCGACTTCTTCTCGCCGTCGTCCTTCTTCTCGTCCTTCTTGGCGTCTTTGTCTTTCTCTTTATCCTTTTCCGCCTCGCCCGGTTTTGCCCATTTCTCTTCGTCGCTCTTGGGCGGTCGCGGGACGCCAACTTCGGCTCGCAGGGGAACCGCTAACAGCACGTCCGTGTTCGCGTAGACGAACGTGGTGCCAACGTCCTCATAGGTCGGCGAGGCAAAGTGCCGATTGCTGGCGAAGAACAAGTAGTCGCCCTTGCGATCGAAGACGGGCCAACTGTCGTTGAAACGTCCGGCGGTGACCTGCTGCGACTTGCCGCCGGCCACGTCGTAGAGCCAGATGGCCGAACGCCGCCGGTCGCCATCCTTCGTATAGGCCAGCCAGAGGGAATCGTGGGACCAACGCACGCGCGGCTGCTCGGCCGAGGGATGCGTGTCGATCTTCTTCGTCTCGCCGTCGACGGTATGCAGATAGATCGCGCCGCTCTTGTCGCTAAATACGAGCTGCTTCGAGTTCGGCGACCAGACCGGGTCGTAGCGAAAGACCGCGCCGTCCTTTGTCAGTCGCTTGGGAGGCTCGCTGCCGTCGGACTGCACGATGCACAGCTCGTACTCGCCGCTGGCGTCGCAGAAATACGCGATCCAGCGACCGTCAGGGCTCCAAGATGGGTCGCGCTCGGCCACGCCGTCGGTCCGCGTAAGATTGCGGGGCGAGCCGTGCTCCGCCGGCACCGTCCAGATATCGCCGCGCGCCTCGAACACGGCCCGCTTGCCCGAAGGAGAGATGCCCGAGGCCATGATGTCTTTGCTCGTGTCGATCGTGCGGCGACGGATCTTCGGCCGATCGCCGGGGATCGTCACGCTGATGGCGCGCGGCTCGCGAGCGTCCAACTCCAACAAGTACAGCGACGAGCCATTCTGGAAGACAATCTCACCCTGGTCTTTGGAGCCCGGGCCCATCGACGGCCAGCGGACGTCGTAATCCTTGAACTTCGTGATCTCCTGCCGCGCGCCACTCTCCGTGTCGTACGACCACAGGTTCAGGCGATGACTCTCGCCGGCGTCGGACAGGTAATACACGGTCTTTCCGTGCCACATCGGCAGCGTGTCGGTGCCTTCCCATTCGGTGATGCGCTTGGACGTATGATCCTTGAGATCGAACAGCCAAACATCGGTGGCCATGCCGCCGCGGTAGCGCTTCCAGGTGCGGGTATCAGTGGAGTGCGGCGTGTAGGCCAAGGTGTGGCCGTCGCCGCTGATCGCGCCGTTGGCGCCGTAGGGCACCGGCAACTTACGCGGCAGGCCGCCCTTGGCATCGACGTCGTAGAGTTCGGTCTGCCGCTGCAAATTGCTCAGGCCGTTGGTCGCAAACAGCAATCGGCCGTCGCTGGTCCAATCGCACAGCGCCTCGCCGGCCGGATGGTGCGTGACGCGAGTGGGCGAGCCTCCATCGATCGGAATCGTGTACAGGTCCTGGTTGCCGTCGTAGTTGGCGACGAAGGCGATTGTTTTCCCGTCGGCGCTGAACTTGGGATGCAGCTCTTGACCGGCCGGGCCCGAGAGCGGCAGAGCGGTTCCGCCTTCGCGCGGCACGAGCCACAGGTCGTTGGCGTACAAGAACACGATCCGATCCTTGCTCACGTCCGGATAGCGGAGCATCGTGGGATGCGGTTTCAGGTCCGCCTCAGCCGCGAGGGCGGCGCCACCGATGCAGGTCAACGTGACGAGCAGAACTGTCAAGCGACGCCAACCGCGGAATTGAGCTAGTGTATTGCGACCCATGATGATCCTCGATGGCGCTACTTCGCGTGAAGAAAGCCGGAGAGAGTGCAATATTGCATACGCCTGCTTATGTCACAGTGTTCTTGAGTTTCGCGTCGATTGCAAGGCGCCGCCGCAACCGCCCAGAAACGAAAAAGCCGGGGCGGCCTGATGACCGCCCCGGCTCGATGATTTCCGCACAATTCGCGCTTGCGACGCGCAGCTACTTGGCCGCGGCTTGAGCGTCATCCTTAGGCGCCGTCATGATCTGGGCAACGCCAGTCAACAGTGCCTGGGCCGGCGGCGGGAAGGCGCCCGCGTCGGTGCTCCAGAAGTTGACCGTGACACGCTGGCCCTTGATCTCTGCCGGCACGTGCAGGCTCGACTTGACGCCCCGCTTGGCCATGGTCTCGAAGGACTTTCCTTTGGCCTTGCTCAGGTCGTTGTTGACCACGGGCGTCGAACCGGCGGCATACTCGGCCAGGCTTTCGCCCTTGGCATCGACCGAGGGCAGCGGGCTGAAGATGCTCTCAAGCGGCGGACCGTGCTTGGCCGCCTTCTTCTTGGCTTCGGCGATCAACTTCTCGACTTCTTCTTCGCCGCCTTGCTTTTCTCCATCCGGATCGCGGTTCACCTGGCGTTCCGACATGGGGCCCATCAGTTCGACGAGCTTGCCGTCCTTGACCGTGGTGATATCGACTCGATCGATCTGCGGAACCATGGTTCGCAGGATAAAGCCGAACTGCCGGAAGATTTGCGGATCGGCCAGCGCCATGAACGCGCCCACCTTCACGTTATCGTCCGGTTCGCCCTTGGTGGCGGCCATGATGACGCCGAACTGCTCGATCCGCGTCAGGGGAGTGATCTTCTTGCTCGGATCCTGCCGGTCTTCCTTGGCCGACATCGATTCGAAAAAGCCGATCATCATTTCCTCGAATGTCTGATCGCCGAAGCGAACCGAGGCCTTGGGATCGGGGTTATTGGGATTATCTTCCGAGTTGTCGAACTTCGCGAAGCAATCCATCCGCGTGCCGCGAGGCATCAGCTTGGGCTCGCTCAGGCGATAACTCGTCTGCCAGCCAAAATCGTAGTTCGGCACATCGAGCAAAACTTCGTGCTTGCCGTCCGGATACGTGGCCTCGTAGCGAAACGCCTTGCCGCGCAGGTGCATGTGCGGCATGAGCGTCAAGAGCAACGTGTCGTCCTTGAAGATATAGCGAGCTTTGACGTCAAAGTCATCCTTGCCGGGGGGAATCTCGAAGACTGCATTGACCGCGCTCGAAACCCGCACCTCTTTCTTGATGCTCTTGGGATCGGCAAACACGAAACCGCAATAGCTGCGATCCTTCTGCACGGTTCCAGTCGGAGTGTAGTGCATCTGGAAAATCAACTTCGAACCGGCCGGCACGAACTGGGCCAGCCCTTCCTTAAACGGCTCGGGCCGCAATCCGGGAGCATACGCCCCCAGGTACGAGTTGTCCGTGCCGATTCCGCCGCTCATTGCTCCGTCGGGCGGAATCACGAACAGCAAGATATGGTGAACAACTGAGGGGTTTTCCGGACGAGGCTCGATGGCCTTGATCCACTTGTCCTCTTTCCAGCCCGGATCGACCACGAACATCTGGTAGGGCACCACGCCCGTGGCTTGCACTTCATAAGGCTTGTCCGCCATGTAGATGACTTGCTCGGGCTCGGGAATCATCCAGCCTTCGGCGAACTTGGGCGGCTCGGGCAGATCCTTGGGATTTCCCTCGGGAGCGCCGTTCGCCACCCACTTCCTAAGCGCGGCCTTGTCGGCGTCGTTCAATCGAGCGTCGTTCTTGAAATGGCCGAACTTTTGATCGGCGTGCCAGGGAGGCATGCGCTCCGCCTGCACGACCTCGTCGATCATACCGGCCCAGCCGGCGACTTCCTCGTAATTCGTCAACGCGAAGGGAGCAATCTGACCCGAGCGGTGGCAGAACACGCAGTTGGCGTTCATGATCCGCGCGATTTGATTGCTATAGGTTACGTCGCTGTCGGCCACCGGCTTCAGGTCGCGGCCGATCAGGCAGCCGTCGGTCGAAGTTTCGGCCGTGGCAATTTGCTTGCCATCCAATACGGCATCGAGAGCCGTGGCCAGGTTGCGCTCTGTGGCGGCCGGCTTGATGTAGTTGCTGTTACTCTTGAACCCGTATTGATCGTCGATACGGCCGCGATAGCGAATCGCATGCTGGGCATCGAGCACGACTACCTCGGGCGTGCGCGTGACGCCAACCTTGTCGGCGACGGTTTGATTCAGATCTTTGAGAATCGGAAAGCCGATTTCATTCACCCGCGCGAACGAGGCGATCTCGGTCACGGCATCCTGGCGGTTCGAGTCGAGGCCCAGGAACACGACGCCCTTATCGGCGTATTGCTTCGACAATTCGGCCAGGCGGGGAGCATAGAGCTTCGCCAGCGGACATTCGGTGCCAAGAAACGCCAGCACCACGACCTTGCCCTTGCCGATTTCGTCCAGCGAGTAGGGCTGGCCGTGGAAATCGCGGAGCGTGAAATTGTCGACCTTTTTTCCAATGGGTGTCTTGGGCGCTTCGGCGAGGGCCGCTGTCGTCGACAGGGCAGCCAGCACCACCAGCGCAATTGCTTTGGCTTGCATACAAAAACCTCACGGTTAACAGAGAACGATGGATTCGTGGCCAGAGAGCGATTCGTATCGGCACACGCTGGGGGAGGTGCGGGTGTCAGTTTAATCCATAATCGTGTTCGGTTCCAGTTCGATTAGGTGGGTGAATTCGGCCGCGTCACTCATTGGGGGATTCGCCGCTCGCAGGGCAATCTTGGCTCGGCGCGGCTGAGATTGGGAGATTGTGAGCGAAGTATGAGGGCCAGATTGTGCCCGCGCCGCCAGTTCCCTCGCTCGAACACTATTTGCCGATGCAAAACCGGCTAAATACCCGATCGAGAATGTCATCTGTGTACACGGCCCCCACCACCTTGCCCAAGTCGGCCAGCGCCGAGCGGATCTCGGCGGCAATCAGTTCCTCTCCGGCCGCTGCCTGGGCCAACGTGCAAGCCCGTTTGAGCGACTCGCCCGCCTCGCGCAGACTTTCGCCGCACCGCTCGGCCGACAACGCAGCGGCCGAATCGCCTCGCTCAATCTCAAGTAGCGCGACCCGCAAAGCATCGCCAAGCGCGTCGATCCCCACGCCTGTCACGGCGCTGGTCGCTATCGCACCAGCGGAAAAACCTTTGCTGAGCTGTTCGTCGCATCGCCCAGCGTCGCACTTCGTCAAAACGATAAGTTGCACCGCCGAATGGTTCGCGGTCAGTTGGGCCCGTTCCCACTCGTCCGGCTCGCAGCCCGAGTCGAGACACAACACCCGGATGTCGCAATCTTGCCGCTGCTGTATCGCTAGCGCCGCTGCCCGACTCGCGACCACGGATAGTTGCCCCTCGCTCTCGACGCCAGCCGTATCGATCAACTGGCAGCGGACGGGTCCCAGGTCGAGCGTGGCCGTCAGGTAGTCGCGCGTCGTGCCCGGCTCGTTGGAAACCAGTGCCGCGCCGCCTGCCAGCCGATTAAACAGGCTGCTCTTGCCCACGTTCGCCGTGCCGAGCAGCACCACGCGCGGCAGTTCGTCGCTACGATTCCGCGCGCCGAGTTGCTCGGTTATCCGTTCGACCTGATCGGCCGCGTCGGCCAGTTGTCGCTGCAGTTCGTCGGCCGTGACGAACTGGATGTCTTCTTCCACGAAATCGAGCCCGGCCTCGATATGCGCGAGCAAATCGAGCAGCGTGCCGCGCAAGTGATGGAGCGGCCGGCCCAAGCCGCCGGCCAGTTGCTCAAGCGCCGTCTGGAACTGCTGGTCCGAGCGCGCATCGATGACGCCCAGCACGGCCTCAGCCTGAGTCAGATCGAGCCGTCCGGCCAAAAACGCCCGCAGCGTGAATTCTCCCGGCTCGGCAAGTCGCGCGCCGGCCGTGCAAACGGTCCTGACCAGCGCCGACAGCAGCGGCGGCGATCCGACCGTGTGGATTTCGGCCGCGTCCTGGCGCGTGTAGCTGCGTGCATGGGGCCACAGATACACGTCGACATCCAGCGCAACTCGCGATTCGGTCAAGGAAACGGTTCCGGACAGCACCGTGGCCGCGCTCACCTGGTCTAGCGGCGATTGCGAATTACACCGAAAGCAGCGCTGGAGAACGGCGATCGTCGCGGGCCCACTGATGCGGACGATTCCGCGCGCGGCGCCTGCCGGGGCGGAAGCGATTGCACAAATCGTGTCATCGCTGTGATACACCGCTCGCGCAGCCTCCAGGGGCCGAAAGCCGCTCTTATTTGCGGCCGCGCTGGCGCTTCTTGCTGGAAGCGGAGCCGTTTGAACCGCTGGACGTGGTGGCCGGGACTGGGCTCGCTGGGCCGGCGCTGCCCGGCTTGACGGCCGCCTTTGGCAGCAGCTTGCGCTCGGCGATTCCCCAAATGCTCGAGGCGATGAAGTACAGGCAAAGCCCGCTGGCGACTTTGTAGAACATGATGCCCATGAAGATCATCATGTACTGCATCATCTTTTGCTGCATGGCGGCCTGTTCGTCGGCCGGCGGAGGCATGAACATCTTTTGCTGCCAGATGAACAGCCCGATGGTCAACAGCGGAAAGACATTTAGATACGGTCCCAGGGCGAAAAAGCCCGTGCCTTGCGTGATGAACTCGGGCATCAAGTGCACCCAGTTCCACAGCATGTCGGGCGCGGCCAGGTTCGACGCCCAGCGAATGTTCTCGCTAAATAGCGGCGCCTGCCGCAGCTCGACGTCGACCATCAGCGAGCGGTACAAGCCGACAAAGATCGGCAATTGCACGAACGCCAACAGGCATCCGCCCACCGGGTTGTACTTGTGCAGCCGAAACAGATCCTGAGTGGCCTTGGTCTTCTTCTCCGCCTCGTTCTTGAACTTTTCGTTGATGCGCTTCAGCTCCGGCTGCAGCTCCTGCATTTTCTGCGCGCCCAGGGCCTGCTTGCGGCTGAGCGGGAACATGCACCCGCGCACCAGGACGGTGAGCATGATGATCGCGATGCCGTAGTTGCCCACCACATAGTGAAAGGTGTGCAGCACGGCCAGCATCGGCCGAGCCACGATGCCGAACCAGCCGTAATAGACCAACTCGCCGAGCGTGACGTTCGTGCCGGGCACGGCATAGTGCTCGAGCAAGCCCGGGCGCTTGGGGCCGGCGAAAATCTGGAAGCGATGCGCTAGAGGATCACCACCAGGCGCTAGTTCCGTCGTCGTGCTGTCGAGGCGGAACGACACGTCCAAGAGTTTCAGATTCCCCGCTTCGGGCGGAATCTCGCCGACGCGAATCGGCTCGACCTTTGCGAACAGCACGTCGGTCGGCTTGGGCTTCTGAGGAATCAAGGCCGAGGCGAAGTATTGCGCGTCGACCGCGATGTAATTAAGCGGCGAGTCGACCCATCCGCCCTTGAACTCGGGGGCAACGATTTCCGCCGGAGTGACCTGCGTGGTGGCGCCTCCTTCGAACCGCGTGATGATGTCGCGCAATCCGGCAGCCGAGAACATCGAGCCCTGGCTGACTTTGTTCGCGAACCAGGCTCCTTCAGTCGGCAATCCACTGGGACCTTCCAAGCGATAGGCCACCTGGTGAGCCTGTCCGCCCACGTTCGTGACCTTCACGTCGAGCCACAAGTGATAGGCGGGGAAATCGGGATTGGCCAATTGATCGGCGGGAACTTTTTCGAGTTGATAGGACTTTTCGACCTCGAGGCCCCATTTCGGCAATCGCTTCCTGAACGTCACGGCGTCTTGCTGGGCGGATACTGTTTCCCACTCCGAGCTAAACATCGTGGCCCCGGCCAGCTCGGCCGCGTCGGCGGCAATCGTCTGATCGTCGATCTGCAGGATCGTGAACAAGAACGAGAAGGGATCGTGCTTGTTCGGGCGCACCAGATCGACCGACTTGTTCTCGAACTCGGGGCGGATGACTTCCAGCGGCCGTCGACCCAGCGTGGCCGTCAACGCCAGCGGCGCGCCGTCGCGCGCGATCGCCAGCGTGACCTCCTGGCGGGGCTCGGTCTCTCTGAGCACTTGGATCAACTCGAGGGCGCTCGCGACTTTCTTATCGCCGACGGCCGAGATCACGTCGCCGGCGCGCATGCCGGCCAAGGCCGCCGGAGTGCCCGCCCCCACGACGCGCGCCACGGCGCCGCGGCCACCAGGCGCATCATCCGGGGCCACATGCCCCAAGTATCCGCTGCGGTCCTCCAACTCCCGATAGCGAGGACTGCTCAGTTCAAGTCGTTCGACGGCGGCGCCACGATTGGTCAAGGTGACCAGCATTCTGTAAGGATCCTGCGGATCGGCCGATCCCAGCGTGATCCACTGCGGAGCGATGGCCGGTTCGGTGTCCGCGGGCGGGGCAGCCCCCACGGCATTGGCCGCGGGCTTGTCCGGCGCGGCGGCGATTCGCGGCTCCTCGCGCTTGTCATCGGGAGCGGCCTTTGCAGGCTCGGAATTTTTCGGCTTCTCTTTGCCCGGTTCCGCTTTGCCGGGTGCTTCCTTGGCCAGCGCGACTTTCTTGGCGTCGCCCTCCACGACCGGCGGAGGCGCGAAGAAGAATGAATAAATAATCTGGTTGGCCACGAAGATGGCGGCCACCAGGATGGCAAACAGTGTAAAGCGTCTATCCACGAATCTCTTGTCCTCAGGCGCCGATATTGCAGCGCGTCAAATAGTCAAATCGATGGCCGGTGGGCTGGTTCTGCGATGTCGACGCATTAGGCCGCTCGAACATTGCCGGTCACTGACCGGCGGCGGCGAAACCATCTACTACGTATTGTTGGCCAATTACCCAGTCTTGCAATGCCAACCACGCCCTACCGATAGCTTCCGCGAGGCGATTGGCCGGTTAATAGGGCCCGATTTCCACCTACCATTTGGGCCTAGGGCGTGGCCCAAATTGCTGCAAGACTGACGGAAAGAAAGCCAGATCGACGACGGCAAACAGGCTCTGGCGACGCCCCGCTGGGCAACAAACCGCGCGACGGTCGAAAAAATGCCCCGCTTACCGCCCCTCGCGAAGTCGATCGCCCAGGAAATTGTCCAACTCCGGGGTGTCGTAGATTTTCTGGATCGTCTTCTCCATGTCGTACGCCACCCGGCGGAAGCTCAACACGTTGTCTTCCAGCACGACATAGCAAGAACGGGGATCCCCGTCGCGAGGCTGGCCCACCGAGCCGACATTCACCATCGTCTTCTCGTCGGTCAGGCGGTAGGTGTAATTCACTTCCTCGGGGCTGATGAAGTTCATGCTCTGGGTGAAGATACCCGGCACGTGCGTATGCCCCTGAAAGCAGTGGTGCTCGATCAGGCTGAAGATCTTTTCCATCTTTCGCTGATTGTAGATGTCTTCTGGAAAGACATACTCGTTGAGCGGATTGCGGGCTGAACCATGCACGTACAGAAAGCCGTTCTCACGTCGGTTGCGGGGCAATTCGCCCAGGAAATCCCAACGCTTGGCGTTGTCGGCCGGGTTGCCGCGAGGATTCTCCAGTTGATCGCGCGTCCAGAAAATCGCGCGCTCAGCGCCCGTGTTGAAGCCCTCGGGATCGAACAGCGCGCCCTGATCGTGATTGCCCAGCAGGCAGACGTCGCAGCGCATCACCATGTCGATGCACTCGCGCGGGTTCGGCCCGTAGCCGATGATGTCACCCAGGCAGTACACCTCGGTGATGCCCTGCTGCTGGATATCCTCGTAGACAGCCTCGAACGCTTCGAGGTTGCTATGGATATCGCTAATCAATGCGCGCTTCACGCCTGGCTCGATTCACGCCAAAAGGCGTTGCAGCCCCGATCGGCACTGCGCTAAGCCACAGCGACGGGGGTAAAAACAGGGGACAACCAGCACACAACTCCTGAGTTTAGGAGGCTCCTTTTACGTGGTCAAGTCGCTTTTGCCACTTGGGCTTGTGACGAAGACGGTCTGGGGAACGAATTGCGGCAAAGGCCGCGGAAGAGCAAATCCAGGCAGGCTATCCGTGCGGCGTCGGCAATTGGCCAAGGACAGTGAGTACGGCCCTCACCCGCTCGCGAAGCGGTTGGCCGCGGCATTTAGCCCCCGGGCCGCTTCATCGCCAAGCTATGGAGGATTAGGACCCCGCCGGTCGACATCAAGGCGAAGCCGAGCCAGGTCGGCGGATGCACGGTGCGCCGTGGCGTTGGACCCAAGGCCGGCATGAATGGCCGCACGCTGCCGTTGGCGTCGGCAACCGCGGGCGTGACGCGTTCCGCGATAAAGCGGCTGGCCTTCTCGTTCAGGACGTAAGACTCGACCATCCGAACTTGCAGACCCAACAACAGCAGGATCAAGCCGAGGATGAAAAACTGATTGCGGTTGAATTCCACCGGCATACCCCAATCGGACGGCACTTTCACGCGATCGATCGCAAAACAGACCCGCCACGGCGAACGGGCGTGTCCGTATTACCTATCGGGTTGGCGCCGCGGCCCACTTCACGCCGCACGCCGGGATAGCGATTATGCCGCACGCAAAAGCTTTGTGCCGGTAGCCGCGCTGGGGTCCCTTGTCACAAACCGCAGGATCGTGTCTGCTTGCCTGACAGTCGCGCTTGGGGCCAGGGCGGCCGCCCCTGGCAGTCCTGCCGCGATTTGCGCGCTTTTGGACCGTCCCCAATCCCGATCGAGAGTCGTTTTCGCATGCTGCCACGCGTCTGGTATGTGCTCAGACAAACCATCGCTCGTTGGTCCCGCAACGATGGAAACCTGCTGGCGGCGTCGATGTCGTACTACGCCGCGCTGTCGTTCTTTCCGCTGCTGCTGGTCTTGATCAACGTGCTGGGATTCGCCCTGGAGTTTTCCGCCAGCGCTCAGAACGTGCAAACGCAGTTGATCGAGTTCCTGTCGAACAACACGAATCCCTCGCTGGCCAACGAGGTGAACAACATCGTCGGCCAGGTGCGAACCCGCGCGCTCGGCTACTCGCTCTGGGTCTGGTTGACGTTTTTGGTCGGGGCGATCGGCATCTTTTCTCAATTGGAAGCCGCCTTCGACCGGCTGTGGCACGACACGACTCCTCACGACCACGGTGTCTGGGCGGCCGTGCAAAATGCGCTGTGGAATCGGCTCAAGGCGTTCTTGACGCTCATCGGCCTGGGAATCCTGATCATCGTGTCGTTCGTCATCGGGTTGGTCTTCACCGCCGTGCGCACCTGGGCGGAGGATATCTCCTGGGCGGAACAATTGGTCGGAAACGGCTCGTTCTGGCATTGGAGTCAATTGGCGCTGAGCATCAGCCTGAACGCCCTGGTATTGAGCCTGGTCTTCAAGATGATCCCCCGCGCGCGAGTCCGCTATTTGCATTCGGTATGCGTCGGGCTATTAATTGCCGTCGTCTGGCAATTGGGCAGCCAGGTCGTGTCCCGCTTCATCGTGGGCGGCAATTACTCGGCCTATGGCGTGGTCGGCTCGTTCATCGCCATGATGCTATGGGTCTACTATGCCAGCATCCTGCTGCTGTTTGGCGCGCAGATGGTCCAGGTGCTCGGCCACCCGATCAATGGCAACAACAACTCGGCCGCGGCTACACCGACTCCGCCCGCGCCTATTCCGCCCGCATCTTCGCCGCCCGCGGCCACGCCCGAACCGCCCAAGGCGTCCTGATTTGGCTCGCCGTTCGCGCCATTTCCACCAAAACAGGCTAAAGTAGTAGTGTTGCGCCGTCGGTCTCGACAATGCGAGCGAAGGCGCCTTGCAGAACGAGCGAGCGACCTGATGCCTGAAGTGCAGTGGTACTACGCGCGAAACGATCAACAGTTCGGACCGGTCTCGGCCGCCGAGCTCAAGCAACTGGCCGACGTCGGCAAGTTGTCGCCCGACGATTTGCTGTGGCGCGAGGGCATGGACTCTTGGAATACGGCCATCAACCTCCGCGGTCTGTTCTCCGACGACACGGCGCAGGGCAAGGGACTCGCCGAGCCCACGATCGCGCCGCCGCGCACCGATGTCCAGCGTGGGCCGGCCCGACCGCATCCGAGCGCCGCCCAAGCGCCCGCTTCCTTGCGGTCGCTCCTGCGCACCACGCAGATCATTCTGTGGACGATTTGCGTCTTGGTGGTGCTGGCGGGAGTGATCCTGTTCACGCGGGCTTTTCTCGGCACCAAGGATCCGGGCGAGCAAGCCGCAGCGGGCGCCATCTTTTCGACCTTCTTCATCGCGGCCTACGTGCTCGCGCGGACGGGTGAGAAACTATCGCGATTGCTGCTGACCGGTTCGAGACGCCGCTCGCGGTAGTCGACAGTCAGTCGGCCGGGGGTCCCCGTTGTCTCAGGCGGTCAACTCTTCGAGCGCGGCGGCAAACGCGCCATACGCCCCTTCTCCGAACAAGACAAATCGCACCAGCTCGATCGTGGGATCCTCCTCCAGGAATCGCTTCGTCGTGCCAAGCGCAATGCGGCTGGCCTGGTCGATCGGATAGCCATAGACGCCGCAGCCCAGGGCCGGCAGAGCGATATTCCGACAGTCGTGCTCGGATGCCAGCTCGCACGACCGGCGAAATGCACTTTCCAGCAGACCGCTTTCGCCCTTCTGCCCCCCTTTCCACACCGGGGCCACGGCGTGAATGACGTAGCGGGCCGCCAGGCTTCCGGCGGAGGTAATCACGGCCGAGCCAGTGGGGCAGCCCTCGGGGTAGCGCCGCATGGATTCTGCCATAATCGTCGGTCCGCCACGGCGATGAATCGCGCCATCGACACCGCCACCCCCGGCCAGGTGGCTGTTCGCCGCGTTGACGATCGCATCGACCTGCTGCTCGGTGATATCTCCCTGCGTGAGTTCCAGCGTGCGCCCGTGTATGCTGATTTGCATGACTAACCCTCAAGTCCCTTTCCTCTTTTTGACTTTTGGCAATTCTATGCAACGCCACCGCAAACTGCACGTCACCGCCATGCGCTGCCTTGCCATCGGGCTGGCTCTGTGCAGTTCAATTGAATGCACGTCGCTGGCGGTCGCGCGCGATATCCACGTCAGCAACAGGGGCGGAGACGATCGCTCGGACGGGTCTCAGTTGCGGCCCTCGATCGCGCGCGGCGGACCGGTCCGCACCATCGCCAAAGCGTTGCGGCTGGCGGAAGCCGGCGATCACATCGTGCTGGCCAAGACGTCCGAGCCGTATCGCGAGAGCCTTAGTCTCACGAGTAGCAAGCACAGCGGTTCACCATTGGGACCTTTTATCATCGAAGGCAACGGCGCCGTTCTGGATGGTTCGACCCCGGTGCCCGACGATGCCTGGCGGCATTTCGACGGCGATGTGTTTTATTTCGAGCCGGCCGGCATGGGTTATCAGCAATTCTTTCTGCCGGGCGGCGCGGCCGTCCGCCATCCGCTGCCGCACGCGGCGGTCCGGCTGCCGGCGCTAGAGCCGCTGGAATGGTGCCTGAAGGACGGCCGCATTTATTTTCGCGTCGAGTCCGGCCGGCTGCCGCAGGTGTACCGCGCAGCCTGCTGCGGATTGCGGACCGGCGTGACGCTGTATCACGTGCACGACGTCGTGATTCGAAATCTCGTGGTGCAAGGTTTTCAGTTCGACGGAATCGCCGCCAGCGACGCGGTCCGCGGCGCGCGGCTCGAAGGCGTGACGGCGCGTGGCAACGGTCGCAGCGGCGTGAGCGTCAGCGGCGCTTCGACCGTCGAAATCGAACGCTGCGTGCTCGGTAATAACGGCGATAGCCAACTCCGCAACGAGGATTTCGCGCTGACTTTCCTGCGCGCGAGCCGCCTGATCGCGGGCGAGGCGCCGGCAATCGAAAGCGCGGGCGGGCGGATCGTCCAGAACGGCAAGCCGCTGAATTAACCGACGTAAGGCGGCGAGCCGGCGTGCTTTACGCCTGCAGCCGCCAGCGGCGAACGCCTTGACACGACAATCGAGTCCGTGATAACCTTCTCTGCTTAGTCGCGGGGGATTAGCTCAGTTGGGAGAGCGTCTGGCTGGCAGCCAGAAGGTCAGCGGTTCGAGCCCGCTATCCTCCACTAAAAAACCCTACCACCGCGAAAAAACGCCGAGAACTGGCCACTCAGCGAAATGCCGAGTGGCTTTTTGTTTCGGTGATACATTGGTAAGGGGACGATTTGAACCTCGCGAGGCAATAAATCGCCCGCGAAAGGTCAACCGGCCCCGGAAGTCCACAATTTAATTGGGAGTGTCGATGGTTTACATGACGGTCAGAGACCGCGAATCGATTCAAGAAGCCGTCAGGCGGTTTCGCAAGCTGGTCGAGCGGAGCGGCAAGAAGAAAGAAATGCGGAAACGAGAGTACTACGTGAAGCCCAGCGAAACCATTCGCCACGACAAAGAGCGAGCCGTTCGCCGCGCCCAGGCGCGCAAGCTCGAGGGTTTGTAGGTCCTTCCCGATAACGCGACGCACTAAGCAAGGGAGTCTGGACCAAGATGCCCGCGCGAAATCCTCTATCCCACTGCGACTCGAGGCCTTGGGAGCCATCTGGTGCGGCTCCGGGTTTTTTCAGCGATCGGAAAACGTTGATAAGGCAGTCGCATCCTTTCGGGTGTCCTCATGGATATCCGGAACAGTGCGACGACGATCAAAAAGATGGTCCATGGTGATGTTGCCGCCACGTTGAGTGGCGCGGCCGGCGAGCCTTCGCCTGCGTCAAGGGCCGCCGCGTCACGACGCGTGCTGTTCGTCCTCGCAATCCTTGCGCTCGCGGCAGGCGGCGCGATGCGCGTGTGGGCTGCGCGTGGTGACTTATGGCTGGACGAAGTCTGGTCCCTGTCGCTGGCCGAGCAATCGGAGCATGCTTCTGAGATCTTCACGCGACATCATCTCGACAACAATCACTATCTGATCACGCTCTGGATGTATTTCTTGGGCAGCCAGGCATCTTGGTTCGTTTATCGAATTCCTTCTTTGATCGCCGGCATTGGAACCATTCTTCTAGCCGGCCGCTTTGCGCGGCGCTGGGGGTTCATCGAATCGCAAACCGCGATCGTGCTCACCAGCGCGTCGTATGTCCTGATCGTGTACGCCTCAGAGGCGCGGGGCTACGCCTTGGCCGGATTCTTTGCCCTGGCGGCATTTCTCGCGCTCGATCGTTATCTCGAAGGGCGCCGGCTGTGGGCCGCGCTCGGATTCTCGCTGGCGGTGGTGCTGGGGTTCCTCTCGCATCTGACGTTTGCCCACTTCTATCTGGGCGCGGCCGTCTGGTCGGTGGTCCGCACCGCGAGACAGGGACCGACAGCTTGGGTAGCGCTCCGCGCCGTGACGGCGTGCCATCTGCTGCCGCTCGTGTTTCTCGTGACTCTGTATCTGACGGACGTGCAATACATGGCCGTGGGCGGCGGCCCGACCTACTCGTTGGAAGCCGTGGTGTCCGAGACGCTGGCCTTGTCTGTCGGCGGAGCGTCGGTCGAGGTGCTCTTCGGTCTGGCCGCGTTGACGGCAACCGTCGTGACCGCCGGCGCCGCGGGTATAGCGCTCGCGTCTCTCTGGCAAGCGCGATCCGACCTGTGGATCTTTTTTGGGGTCGCGATTTTTGGCTCCCCGTTGCTACTGCTGATCGCGCATCGTCCCGAGTATCTGCACGTTCGCTATTTCTATATCAATATCGTGCTGCTGCTCGTTCTGTGCAGCTACTTATTGGGGCGGATCTATCGCTCCGAAAGCGGCGGCCCAGTCCTGTTCGCCATCGCGATTGCGCTGTTCATCGCCGGTAACGTGTCGAACCTGTACGACTTCGCTAGGTTCGGACGCGGTCAGTATCTGGCGGCGGTCCAGCACATGAGCGAAAAATCGGCCGACGGTGTCCTGGAAGTGGAAAGCGACCACGATTTTCGCGTCGGAATGCTTTTGCCGTTCTATGCGGCCTACCTGCCCCCGGATCAACGAATCGAATTCCACCTGCAATCCGAATTGCGCGCGAAAGCACCGCAGTGGGTCATTCTCTCCAGCCAGGCGAAGCACTACGTGCCGCCGCGAGTGATCACCGATTCTCGCAAAGTGCGCTACGTCCGGTCCGGGTTTTTTCCCTACGCGGGCCTGTCTGGATTTCACTGGGCCCTCTATCAGCGGGCCGATGTCCGGCAGTTACCGGCGCGTTGAACCGGTGCCATCCGCGCCCTATTCCACTGGCTTCCGAACGACCCATTCCATCAGCGCCATCAGGCTCGCGAGGTCGCACGGTTTGCGGAGTTGATATTCGATGCCGGCTTCCGCGGCCCGCTTGACTCTCTCCCATGAGTCGGGCGGGTCCCGTTTCTTTGGCGACACCAGTTTAGTCTGGCGGGTTTCCGATGCCTTTTGCGATTACTCAGATAGCCTGCGCGGTCCGATGCATACGCCGCGCCGGTGTCCTGGGGGCCTGCTCGGTTTCTACCAAGGGACGAGCGGGCCCCTTTACATTTCAAGCGGGGACGGCCAAGCAGGAAGTCGGCGGGTTGAGACGCACACCGTCCGCGCGAGTTGCAAGCCGCGCGCACGCTTGGCCATGTAATTCGTGGGGGGCTTACCCAAATTATCACCGCGCGCTCGGTCAGAGTTCTTGGGCGTGATCGAATTCTGCCGCGAATTGCAGTTCGCGGCTGTCCGTCACGGAATTCACGCAACAACTTTCGACCCCTCTCGATAATGGAGTTGTCGTTGAAGGGTTTCCGGCTCTGTTTGCGCCGAGCCAGGCAGAGACTACCGTCGGCGATTCCGATGAGCGCGGTTTGCAATCGGGCGATACCTTTTTGCAGGGAGCGGTGCGACCATGGCACACTTTTTTGATCCTTACAATACCAAGGACAACTACAACGAGATCAACCTGCTTCTCAAGGTGGGCCAGTCCAAGACCGTCGGGTTATGGGGTGGCGGGCCCGGCGGCGAGGATCTGTCGGTGGTCTTCAACAAGGCAGGGATCGTCAGCCGATCTCAAGTGACCCAATTCGCAAAGATTGATCACACGCGAGTTTTCACCGTTCAGGCGATCCGCAAGGGTTTCGTCAAAGTCTATGGCAACTACAACGACTCGCCTTGGGCCGAAATGTGGATTCACGTCGCCGGTCGCACGTTGATGCTCAAGCCGCCTCCGGCAGTAGGCCAGTTCAGCACCATGATGTGTTGGGCCGCCGCGATGGAATCATTTCTAAGGGCCCGTGGCGAGAAGGACACCCAACATACGTTGCGCGCCCAGTTCGCAACCCACGCCAACTCCGGCGGCTTGGAGGCCACGGCCAAGCTAGCCGAGACGGCCCTGCAGCAACATAACGGCAGGGCGCTGTTCACCGATGAAGTCGAATTCGCCAAAACCCACAACCTCGAAGCGCTGTGCGAGGACAAAGGTGTGAAACTGTCGGTGCGCAGCGGCGCCAGCTTGAACTACGACGTCTTCGAATCTTTGATGAAGAGCCGCGGACGGGTGTTCGTGTGCATGAACTTTGGCTCCGTGTCGCACTGTGTCATCGTCTACGGCATCGTCGAGAGCGGCGAAAACTCCGCCGCCGACACGCTCTATGTCATGGACCCGAACCACCGGGGCGGCTATACCGAGTTCCCCATGATCAAGTTGCAAGGGTTGGGGCAGGTCGTGCTCGGCGTTGAGTTCTGACCTCTGCGGGTTGCCGACCAGGTGTCGCCGGGCAGAACAAAGGGTGCTTTCTTCCTATCCACCGCCCCACTAGAATGGCGGCTCGCGCGGCGCTAGCTGTGGCCGGTAGCGACTCGATTCGAAACACCCAGTGTCTGGAGCTTGCACGAATGACGCCTGCGAACAAGCCGGGGGAACCGGCGATAAGCGAGATCGCGACCCCCGCCGCCGAAGTCGGCATCGTGCCCATGGACCTGGGAATTCGCACCAAGTTGTCCATCATGATGTTTCTCCAGTACTTCACCTGGGGAGTATGGTTCGTCACTTTGGGAACCTATCTCAGCCAGACGCTTAAGTTTCCCGACGACCGAATCAACCTGGCTTACGCCGCTTCGCCTATCGGGGCCATGATCGCGCCGTTCTTCGTGGGCATGATCGCCGATCGTTTCTTTGCCACACAGCACATCCTGGCGGTCTTGCACCTGGTCGGCGCGGTGCTGTTGTTCAGCGCCACGCAGGTCGATACGTTCACCGCGTTCTTTCCGTTGATACTTTTGTACTTCATGTGTTACATGCCCACGCTGTCCCTGACCAATTCGATCTCTTTCAGCCACATGAGCAATCCCGAGCGCCAGTTTCCGGGCATTCGCGTGTTGGGGACGATCGGCTGGATCGCGGCCGGATTGCTGATCGGCTGGTTGGGGGTGGAAAACCGCAGTCTGCCGCTGCAA